>CALWFX010000029.1 GCA_944377765.1 uncultured Clostridia bacterium | reverse complement strand
CATAAAGAGTTTTTGAGCCATTTCCTTCCGCATTTGCAGTTACATCAAAACTCCATTGTCCACCAGTCCAATATGTGCCATTAACATAAGTTCCATTTGCACTATAAACCAAATTTCCATTAGTTTTGGCATCAGCCCAACCAGCAAAAGCATATCCAGCGCGGGTGGCTGTTCCCACTGTGCTACTGTTTGAAGTTCCAAAAGTTACAACAACACCTTTTTGTGATGTTGTTCCATCATTTGCATCAAAAGTAAGAGTGTAATTTTCTGCTATCCATTTTGCAGTTAAAGTTACATCACCATAACCTGCTGTAACTGTCAAATTATCTTTTGAAATGGTTGAAGCCCAATCTCCGCCATCTGTGACAACACTCCAGCCATCGAAAATATTACCCGGTTTTTTTGCACTTGGCAAAGTTAAGGAAGCACCAGTGCTATAATCAGACACTTGTGTTCCAACCAAACTTCCGCCACCTAAATTATAGGTGATTTCATATTCCCTTTCTTCTGCAATTGCTGTCAAAGTAATATCAATTGTTGCTTGTCCTTTGTTTGCATTAAGCACATCATAAAGAGCACTATTTTCAGACTTTAGCCATTCGCTCCATTCTGTCACGATACTTGCTGATGGATTGTCAATTGAAGCATTAACAATCTTAAAGTTTCCAAGCGCAAAATAGATTGTATAACCAGGAACTGTATAAATTGGGTAGGTTACAGCATTTTCCAAACTTGCATTTGTATATAATCTATCACTAGAATTAAATCTAACATAAGCACTAGTTAAACTTGATGTTTCTGGTGCATTTGGCAAATCTGAAACACCTTCATAGTTAAATGTGAAATGAAGAGTTGGAAGCCCAAATTCTGCATACAAAGTTAAAATAGCATTTGTGGAATAAGTTGCACCACTATTATAATGAGTGTTAGCAGTGCCCCCCTCTTTGATTGTATTCCAACCATTAGGATATTGACCTATTGTTAGAATATCATTATTTGCCAAACTATATGAAATTCCATGAAGTTTATATCCTGTATTATCTAATTCATCTCCGTTATAATATTCAATAGTATATATTTGATATACATATACATCTATAGTAGAAGACGTCTCTTGTTCAATTCCAGGTTGCCATTCAACTCTACTTTCATTAGTAACCATATCAGTAGCAGTTGCTGAAGCAGTTAAAGTAATATGATTACCAACCCCTATAATTGTTGGTGTGCTTGATAAAGAATTTGCACTGATATAATATCCACTTGCAACATTAAATGTAAAATCTAAAACATCGTTATATTTAACAGTCACAGTGCCTGTAGAAATTTCCCCATTCACACCAGCAATATTTGTCATAGTAATAGGACTGCCAGAGTTGTTAACCACATAAGTTCCTGTTAATGCTGTCGCATTATTACCAAAGAAATGATATCTGATTGTAACGCTTGCAGGATTTGCATCCCATTTAACATATAATGACAAATTGTTGTTTGTATTATAATTTGTTGCACCCCATGCGTAATCTGTTCCAGCTCCATTTGCATTAGTATTCCAACCAACTGCAGTGTAACCTGTTCTTGTTAAATCGGCAGGCTTACCCTGTAATGTTGCAGGGGTTCCATGTATTTTATATGTTGTTCCCACCATACTTGCACTTGAACCGCCATTAACGCTATATGTAATATCATATCTTTGATAAGCATTAACTTGAATAATAATATTTGTTCCACTTATTCCAGTAATTGTGCTTGCACTGCCGATATAATTAGCAGTATTTACAGAAGAACTCATTGTTGGAGTGCTTCCAAAAGCAATATAATAATTGCCACCTGCAATATTAACTTCAAAACTTGCCCCACCAACAAGAGTTGTATATTTAACACCAAACGCAGTTGTTGTGCCACCATTTATAACACCGGCGGTTGTTGACCCACCATACTTAACTGACATTGAAGCATCGCCAACGTTTGTTCCTGTTCCATTAAATTTAAAACTAACATTATATGTAATTTCTTCCCAATGAGCATAAAGGGTTTTTGAGCCATCTTTCTCTTCATTTGGAGTTAAATCTTTATTCCACAAATTACCACTTGTCCAATATCCACCAGTTGAAACCGCATTACCGCTTGCATTGTAAACTTGGTTTCCACCATTCTCAGCATCATACCAGCCTTGGAAAGTATAGCCTGTTCTTGTTGCCACTCCAACCTTGCTATTGTCTGATGTTCCAAAAGTAACAACAACATTTCCCTGTGATGCGTTAGCACCAGAGGCATTTGCATTAAATGAAAGGGTATATTTTTCTGCTTGCCATACCGCTTTTAAAGTTACTTTTCCATATAAATTGTTATTGATAGCAGCCTCATTACTTGTGTCAGTATTTTGAGCACCTTTATAAAGTGTTTCTTCGTCATTTACCACCCAATTTCCAGTAGAACCTTGTGCAACTTCACCCACTGAAGTTGGCATCCAACCTTTAAAGATGTAACCTGCTTGTGTTACAGAAGGTAAAGTAAAACTTTCATCCATTTTATATTTAGTTGGAGAAAGATTGCTATAACCTGTATAAGTAATACCATATTCAACTGCATTCCAAACCGCAGTCAAAGTAACATTCCCATACATTCCATTTAACACTTGCGAATTTTGGTATGTTGTACCTGATTTCCAAGATCCTACGCTTGCATTAGGAGTCCAGCCAGCAAATGTGAAACCTGGACGACTAACAGTTGAAAGTGTCCCCTTTGAAGTATTTAAAGAACCTAATGTACCATTACTCTCAATTTGATATGTTGCAGTTAAACCCGAAGTTGTTCCACCAATATTTCCACCTTGTAAATTTAAAGTAATTGTTTGGTTCGCAACAGTCCAAGCGGCATAGAGAGTCATATCATCGGTAATATCCACACTTCCTTGTGCAGTCCCTGTTTGATCTGGATAAACATACCAACCGCTATGAGTATAACCATTCCTAGATAATTGATAATTACCACTTGTATTTATCGTTCTTGAAGATTCACCACTAGCGTCAAAAACAACAATGGCAGATTTTTTATCGGTAGACTCTCCGCTTTCTCCACCAGTTATATCATCTAAATTAGAATATAAATTGACAACATAATAGTTTGCGTCATTACCATTAACATAATTTTGAAAAACATAATTATATGGTAAAGGATAGATTTTTTTAGATCCTTGAATTGCTGGATCATCTGTATCTTTCACAACTGTATCACTAACAAATGTCCAACCACCTTCAGCGAACATCCACGCACCTGTCCAAAGAGTTTCAGCGGTTCCACTATTATCTATGTCAAACTCATTGCGTGCAAAAAATCCCACTCTTGTTACCAAGGTGTTAAGATTTACAGTTGTCGAAACTGGAGTGGCACCATCTGGAGCAAAGCCAGAAGTAGTTCCTGTTCCATTACTATAATAAAAACCTTCTGTGGTTACATTATTATTACTTCCTTTGCTAAATGTGACTTTCCCATTAGAATTTGAAGCAAAGAAAATAACATCTTGCATTTTAAATTTCGAGTCGGCAGCCACCGATGAGAAAAGAGAAGCCGTGCCAGTGCCAGTATAAACAAAAATACTGTTTGTAATTTGGAACTCTATTCCAGTTGGAATACTGCCAAACAAACTTGAGCCACTAAATTCAATAAGTGAGTTGTTGATTGCAACTGTTTTTGCCGAACCCAAACTTATTGAAGTAACAGTTTTATATTCTCCATCATAATTTATATCAGCGGAAAAAGCACTTGTTTCATCATCTGTCGACTCTTCATTCACAGAAGCAGATGCGGATGCAGTGTTTGCAACAAAAGCACTGACAAGAGAATTTATCCCCATGCCAAAGGTTGTTGCAAACAAGCAAAGTCCAACAAAAATTAAAAAACCAAATTTGCGTTTAAATCTATCCATGATTTACTCCTTCTTGATTTTATCTGAAAAATGTTTCTGTATTTAAACATGCAAAACGCTCTCAAATCAACAAATCATCTGAGAGCCAAGCCTTTTATCTTTTGCAGAAAAATATGTAACATTTTTTCTTCATGTAAATATTATAATATATATGTGCAAACAAAGTCAAATTTAATCAAATATTTTTAAAAAAATTTATAGCAATTAAAAAACGCCACATCAACGATTTTAACGAATACATAGCATTATCAAAAAATTATAATAATATGCAAAAAATTAGGTTTTTATTTAATTTTTTTGCGATTTTATAAACATTTTTTATATTTTTTAAAAAAATAAGAAAAAACTAACCAAAAATTATCCATTTTTAAACAAAATTTCCAAAAAATGCAAAAAATTGATTGATTTTTATATGATTTTTCGTATTTTTTATTGATTTTTTTAAAATTTAACACAAAAGCGGGTTTTTAACAATTAACCAATATTTACATAAACTGATAATGTTGGGAGAAAACAAAAGATAATATGCATGGAACAATATACATAATAATCGGCTTTACAATAATTTTCCTTATGACAACTTTGGGTGCATTATGCGTTTATTTCTTAAAAAAGCCTTCAAACATAATCAACATGATAACAATCGGTTTCGCATCTGGCATTATGCTTTCAGCTTCAATTTGGTCACTTTTAATACCTTCAATTGAATATGCAAAAAGTGATTATCCGCAAATTTTCATCCTTCCAATTTCATGTGGTTTACTATTAGGCGGGATGTTCATGGTTTTACTGGATAAAATAACTGGACATTTCAATAATTTGAAAAATGATAAAAGCAAAAACAAGACTTTTAAGCTGTTTACCGCAGTAACAGTCCACAATATTCCAGAAGGATTATCAGTAGGATTCGCTTTTGGAGTGGCTTTTGCCAGCAATAACACATATTTAAGCGCATTATTAATTGCTGTAGGCATAGCCTTGCAAAATTTCCCTGAGGGCTTAGCAGTTGCCTTACCAATGAACGCAACACTTAAAAATAAAAACAAAGCATTCGTTTTTGGTATGTTAAGTGGCATTGTAGAACCAATTTTTGCCATAATCGGATTTTTTCTTGCCAGTCAACTCACTTTTTTAATGCCATGGCTACTTTCCTTTTCAGCAGGAGCAATGATCTATGTGGTGATTGAAGAGTTATTGCCAGAACTTCATATCAACGAAAAAACCACAATAGGCACTTGGGCATTTATTATTGGTTTTATTCTTATGATGATTCTTGATTTATGTTTATAAAAATAATAAAAAAATATTTTTTAATTATTAAAAAAATAATTTATAATAATATTTTTTACATTTTTTATAATTAAAAAATATAATTTATTAAAAATACTAAAAATTCGTAATTATCTAACAAAAAAAACAGTTTGAAAATTATATTTAAATATAAAAAATAACATTTTTTATTAATTATTTTTAATTTTAATATAAATATTTAAATTTAAAATAAAATAAATAATATTTATATTATTTTCTTTTATTTATTTTTCCAAATTGGTGCTTAAACATCCTAATTGCAAATTTAAAATTATTCTCTGTAGCGGTATAATTTACTAATAAATTGGGCAATATTTCAGAATCAAAAAGTTGCAAACTTATGGCATACACACAAGCATCTGTTTGCAAACCGCAAATATCAACTTCCATATTTTCAGCATTTAAATATGATTTTATTTCAACAATCTGTTCTTCAGATAATGAATATGTTTCTTTTTCAAATATCACACTGTTATTGGGCACAGGAAGACAAATATTTTGCGAATATTCAGCCTGTAAATTCTTCCAGTTTAAACACCTGTAAAACATAGAATTATTTTTATTAATAAACTTAGTAAAAATATATTTTTCATAATCATTCTTATCAATTAAGTTTCTAATACGCTTCATCAGCTTTTTATACACTCTTTTATTCATATATCAATAATCAACAATACTTTACTCATATAATTCTCCTAAAAAAATCCTGTCTAGCACTAAATGCAGACAGGATAATCAGCCGAAACCTTTGGCATGTTAAAAAATTTTGATGGCGGAGAGAGAGGGATTCGAACCCTCGCTGCCTTTTACAACACTACTCCCTTAGCAGGGGAGCCTCTTCGACCTCTTGAGTATCTCTCCAAATAAGCACGAGCAAATTTACAAGTCGTGCTTATATTTTAACATTTTCATCTCACTTTGTCAAGACAAATAATGCTATTCTTTAAATTAATTTTAAAAAATTGCATCTTAATAATATTTATTTGTATATACAAAATTAAATATATTAAGTTATTATTTTATAACTATATAGCATCCTAGTTATTAAAACTCTTCTGTTAAAATTTCAAAATATGCTTGTGGATGGTTGCATACTGGGCAAACCTTTGGTGCTTCTTCGCCAACATAAACATGTCCACAATTTCTGCATACCCAAACTTTTTTATCTGTCTTTTTAAATACAGTCTTATTCCTAATAATTTCAAGCAATTTATTGTATCTTTCTTCATGCCTTTTTTCAATTGCAGCAACGCCCTCAAACTTTCTTGCAATCACTTCAAAGCCTTCTTCTCTTGCTTCTTCTGCCATTCTTTTATACATTTCTGTCCATTCACCTCTTTCGCCAGCAGCAGCATCGATTAGATTTTCCATTGTAGAAGGAACTTCACCACCATGCAATTCTTTAAACCACATCTTTGCATGTTCTTTTTCATTATCAGCAGTTTCTGTGAAAATTGCTGCAATTTGTTCATATCCTTCTTTTTTAGCCTTAGAAGCATAATAAGTATATTTATTTCTTGCTTGACTTTCTCCAGCAAATGCTTCCATTAAGTTTTTTTCTGTTTTTGTACCTTTTAATTCTTTCATATTTTTACCTCCAATACATATATATTTTATCATTTTTAATAGCTGTTTGTCAAAGAATTTAAACAAATATTATTATCGTCTTATTATTGTGTAAAGGCTTATAACTGTATTGTGTTACATCTTAAATTGTTCCACGTGAAACAATTTTAATTTTAAATATCAAATATTTGCCCACTTAATTAAGATAAGTAGTATTTGGCAAAATTTCAAATACCAGTAATTTCAAAACAGCCGATTAATAAACTCATGTCAAATTCCTTTATCTTTTAAATAAATGTTTCACGTGAAACATTTATTTAAATTGAATTGAAAAGTAAAGACTTATAAGCTTGGATTTGTAAAGGATTATTATAAAATTGTTTCACGTGAAACAATTTTATATATATGTGTCAATATTCTTACTACCATTATTAAACATCAAAAAACTTCTGCCTAATTAAAATAATAATATTAACCATATAGTTGTTGGTTTTATCCTTGACAAATCATTAATGATTAAATACTATTAGCGATTGTTTCATGTGAAACATGTTTAGCTTACATATTAATCTTATACTTTGAAATATAGCGGTGCCTTGTTAAGCAGTGAAATTATATTATATATTTCATTTATATAAGATATTATTAGTTTAATTATGTTTAAAACCGACCCGATTTAATGTAATTGTTTCACGTGAAACAATTACACATTAAATTATTTCTTTTTTCGACGAGCTTAAATATTAATTTCACAAGACTCCAATTGTTCCATACAAAAAAAGAATGTTTCACGTGAAACATTCTTTTAATTCGAACCTTTTCTTCTGTTATAATTTTGTAAGTCTTGGAGTGTCATTTCTTTTTTATTTAATAATTCCAATAACTCCGCAATTCTATCTAAATCATCCCTTGTGTAATAATCTATATAAATTCTTCCTTTGTTATCATTTCCGATTGCTGAAACTTTTGTGGCAAAAGTTTTTTGCATCTGAATAATAAGTTCCTTTAATTCAAGAGATTGCTCTTGACTTACTATCTGTCTCTTTGGTGGATTCTCTAAGTTTTTAACCGCCTTTTCCAAATCTCTTACACTTAAGTTTTTATTTACAACTGCTTGTGCAAGTTTAATTTGTTCATTCTTGTCTTCAACTACAACCAAGCATCTTGCATGTCCCGCTGAAATTTTTCCTTCTTCAACCATTTTCATTACATCTGGATATAAGGAAAGCAATCTCAATGTGTTCGCAACGCTTGAACGACTTTTTCCAATTCTATCTGACACAGCATCTTGAGTGAGCCCATATTCATCCATTAATTCTTTGATTGCTTTTGCTGCTTCAATAGGGTTCAAATCTTCTCTTTGCAAGTTTTCAATAATACTAATCTCTTTAACTTGTTTTTCAGTATAATTGCGAACTACTGCTGGAACCTTTTTCAGCCCACATATATTCGCTGCTCTCCATCTTCTTTCACCAGCAATAATCATATAAGCTCCATCACCTAAGTCATTTACAACAATAGGCTGAACAATTCCATGCACTTTAATTGAAGATGCTAACTCATTTAATGCATCAATATCAAAATTCTTTCTTGGTTGATTTGGATTAGGCTTTATCTTTTCAATATCTATTTCAGCCACACCACTACTTGCTTGCGTTTTTTTAGGCTCTTCTTGTTTAGTTATGTTTTTATAATTATCTTCTTCATCGAACACACCAAACAGTGCATCAAGCCCCCTTCCTAAACCTCTCTTATTATTCAACATAATCAATTATCCTCCGAAAATATTTTTCTTACTTTAGAAATCTTTTTAAAAGGAGTTCCGCTTCTTTTTAAGATTTCTTCTGCCAAACTTAAATATGCTTCAGCACCCTTTGAATTTGCATCATACAACGCAACTGGTAAGCCATGACTTGGTGCTTCTGCTAAACGAACATTTCTTGGGATTGTTGTAACATAGACTTTCTTATTAAAGAACTTAATTATTTCATTGCTAACTTGATTGGTTAAATTATAACGCTTTTCTTTCATTGTCATTACAACCCCTTCTATGTCAATATCAGGGTTTAAATGATATTTAATAAGCCTAATTGTGTTCATCAACTGTGTCAACCCTTCCAAAGCATAGAATTCGCACTGAATTGGAATTATCACACTATCTGATGCAGTCAATGCATTTACTGTAATAAGCCCTAACGATGGTGGACAGTCGATTAAAATAAAATCATAAACATCTTTAATATCTGCCAAAATATTTTTGATCACTTTTTCCCTTTGTGGAATTTGAATAAGTTCAACTTCAGCCCCAGCCAAATCGACTGTTGAAGGAATAATAAACAAATTATCGACAACAGTTGGCTTGATAACTTCATCAAAATTACTTTCTCCATCAATTAAATCATATATAGTTTTTAAATCCTTTGTTTTACGAATACCAACGCCACTTGTTGCATTGCCTTGTGGGTCTAAGTCTAAAATCAATATTTTTTTACCCATCATTGCCATGTATGCAGCAACATTGACGCAAGTCGTTGTTTTTCCAACTCCACCTTTTTGATTTGCAAATGCAATAATTT
>CALWFX010000028.1 GCA_944377765.1 uncultured Clostridia bacterium | reverse complement strand
CTGGACAACATGGTGCATCAAGAAAGAGAGTTACTGAATACGGACTTCAACTTCGTGAAAAGCAAAAAGTTAAAAGAATGTATGGCATCTTAGAAAAACAATTTAGAAAATATTATGAAGATGCAGTAAGAGCAAAGGGTGTTACAGGTGAAAACATGCTCTCCCTTATTGAAAGAAGACTTGACAATGTTGTTTACAGAATGGGCATTGGTGCTTCAAGAGCAGAATGTCGTCAAATTGTAAACCATGGTCATATCACTGTTAATGGTAAAACAGTTAGCATTGCTTCATACAGAGTTAAAGTTGGCGATGTTATTGCAATTAAAGAAAACAAGCGCGATAACGAAATGTTCAAACAACTTAAAGGCATGAAAATTGTTATGCCAAAATGGCTTGAATTTGACACTGAAACTCTCACTGGTAAAATTTTAGCAAATCCAGAAAGAGCAGATATTGACACTGATATCAAGGAACAACTTATTGTTGAGTTGTATTCAAGATAATTTTAGGGGGATTTTGATTATGATGGAAATGGAAAAACCAAGAATCACTTGTGAAGAAACTGATGGCGGAAATTTCGCTAGATTTGTTGTTGAACCACTTGAAAAAGGTTATGGAATCACTCTTGGAAACTGCATGAGAAGAACACTCTTAAGCGCGCTTCCTGGCTCTGCTCCAATTGCATTTAGAATTGCGGGCGTTGCTCATGAGTTTTCAACAATAAGAGGAGTAACAGAAGATGTTGTGGATATTGTTCTTAATCTTAAAGGTCTTGCAGTTAAATGCACAAACCAAGAAAAGAACTTTATAACTTATCTTCGTTTAAGAAAAAACACTCCAGGCGAAGTTACTGCAAAAGATTTTGAACTTAACGATGAATGCGAAGTTTTAAATCCTGACCTTCATATTTGCACAATGGACGAAGGGGCTGTGCTTGATATGGATGTTATGATTGGAAATGGTCGTGGTTATGTTTCTGCAGATGAAAACAAGGATAAATATGATAACATTGACTTCATTGCAATGGATAGTATTTTCTCACCTGTTAAAAGAGTTAACTTCAATGTTGAACCAACTCGTGTTGGAAACAGCATTGACTATGACAAACTTGTGCTTGAAGTTACAACAAATGGCACAACTTCTGCAAGAGAAATTGTAAGTTTGGCAGGAAAAATTATCAATGAACATGTTAATCTTTTCATTGAACTTTGTGCTCAAATGGGCGACATGAATATTCTTGTTTCTAAAGAAGAAGACAAGCAAGTGAAACTCATGGAACTTCCAATTGAAGAAATGGATCTTTCTGTTCGTTCTTATAACTGCTTGAAGAGAGCAGGAATTAACACAATTCAAGACCTTCTTAAAAAATCTAAGAGCGATATGTTTAAAGTTCGTAATCTTGGTGCTAAGAGTGTTGAAGAAGTTATTAATAAACTTGAAAGTTATGGTTTCAGTCTTCGTAAAGACGAAGAATAATTTAAAAAAGGAGAAAGAAAATGGCTAACGATAAATTAGGCAGACCTTCAAAAGAAAGAAAAGCACTTCTTCGTGGACAAGTTTCCACACTTCTTTGGAATGGTAAAATTGAAACAACTTTAGCAAAAGCCAAAGCTACTGCAAGAGTTGCTGAAAAAATTATCACACTTGCTATCAATTCTTATGAAGATACAATCAAGGTTGTTAAAGAAGTTAAAGGTGCCGATGGAAAGAAGGTTAAGAAAGAAGTTCTTAATGACGGACCAAAGAAACTTGCAGCCAGAAGAAAAATTATGGGTTATGTTTACGACCTTCAAGAACAAAGAAAAGAAAAGGAATCTAAGGAAACTTTTAAAGCACGCATTGAAGGAATTAATCATCCTATAATTGAAAAAATCTTCAATGTTTATGCTCCAAAATATGCTCAAAGAGCAAAAGAAGCAGGCGTTGGCGGTGGATATACAAGAGTTATTAAACTTGGTGCTCGTCGTGGTGATGCAACAGAAATGGCTGTTGTTGAATTAGTTTAATATTTTTAAAACTTTTTAGCCTTAATAATATATTAAAAAAACTTTTTCATTTGAAAGAGTTTTTTATTTTACCCCTTGACTCGGGGGGGGGAATTTAATGTATAATAAAATTATTAGGAGAAAGGAAATGGATAAAACTAAAAAAAGTTTTAAATCTGCAATTCTTGCTTTGGTTTTTGCTTTAATTTTATTGCCATGTGCAATTTTTCTTGTTGGCTGTGATGAAGAGAAAAAACAACCAACATTGACTTTGCTTAGTTCTTTTAAAACAGTTTATGCTGTGGATGAAGAATTGGATGTTACTGGTGGCAAACTTTTATATACAGATGAAAATGGAAAATCTGGCACTGTTTATATCACAGCATCCTTAGTTACAGGCTTTGATTCAAGTGTTCCTGGAACAAGAGAAATGATTGTAACTTATAAAGATTTGTCTGTTGAAGTAACTTACACAGTAAAAGAAGAACCGATGTCTTCAATTGATAAGATGGAAAAAAATGTTGTTTATGCTGGCATAGACCAATTTGACTTATACACATATGTTAAATTGACAGATGATAATACAATTGAATATTATCAAAACTCTGAAGCAACAATGGAAGGTGTTGAACCAATTATTTTTAATGTTATAGAAGATACCATTAAAGATGGAAAACATTTCTTAAAAACTGAACTTGCTGAAATACCTGAAGGCAATCCAGAAAGATATGTTAATACAATTGAAATTACAGTTGTGGATGATAAAACAATCAATATTGACTTACTTGATGTTCTTGATGACGAATTAATGTCTTCAACAACTTTGACTAAAATGGCTTAAAATAAAAAGAACTTTATTAAAGTTCTTTTTTATATTAAAATAGTTTTAAGATAAAATATGTGATAATAACTCCAATTATTGTGCCGAAGAAAGCAAAAGTGAAGGATAAAATTATGGTTAATTTAGACACTTTGCTTTCTTTTTTTTGTTGCTTTGGTTTTTCATTTTCCAAAACTTCAAAGCCATATGGAAGCACTGCAAGGCAATAAATGTCGTCATCATCATATTTTATGGAAATCATGTCTTGTCTTTCCAAATGAGTAAGTATGTGGCGTATTCCTTCGCTGTCAGTGCGATAGTGTTTTGGCAGGGCTGTTATAATGTCTGCACTTTCAAATATCTTATAACTTCCGCCACTGCTTTCTTTGGCTAGAATTTTTAAAACCAATCTTGACTTATTGTCTAACATATCTTTATTTTTGCTTTATTACTTATTTTTATTCTCATATATAAAGGTATTTAATTGACTTTTTGCTTATTTTGTTGTAAAATTTTTATAGTTTAGTTTTTAATATTTTATAGGAGTTTTTATGATTAGTATTGAAGAAGTGAAACATATTTTGCAACTTTCTTCTTTGGAAGTTAGCGACGAAGAACTTAAAAAATTGCAAACCAGTTTAAGCCAAATGGAAGAATTTATTAGTCAAATTCAAAATGCTGATGTTGACGATGAAATTGCAATTTCAAATGCGGTTAGTATGAATGAACTTAGGGAAGATAAAGTGGAAAATTCTTATCCAGTTGAAGAAATTTTGAAGAATGCACCAAAACAAAAGTTTAACTCTTTTGCTGTGCCACTTATGATGGAGGATTAATATGGATTTAACTAAACTTGGGGTAATTGAAACAGCAAAACTTATTCGTGAAAAAAAAGTTAGTTGTGAAGAAGTTATTAAGGCATATTTAAAAAATATTGAAGAAAAAAAAGCGCTCAATGCAGTTGTGGAAGTTTTTTCTGATGCTATTTTGGAAGCAAAAAAAGTTGACGAAAAAATTAAGAACAACAAGCCTTTAAAAGAACTTGAAGGCGTGCCAATGATTATTAAGGACAATATTTTAATTAAAGGCAAAAAGGTTGGCTGTGCTTCAAAATTTATGCAAAATTTTGTTGCTCCTTATGATGCAACAGTAATCACAAAACTTAAAAATGCGGGAGTTATTTTCATTGGCAGAGCAAATATGGATGAATTTGCTATGGGTAGTTCTACAGAAAAATCTTGCTATGGAATTTGCCATAATGCGTTAGATTTTTCCCGTGTCCCTGGCGGTTCTTCTGGTGGTTCAGCATGTGCAGTGGGAGCCAATCTTGCTTGTGCCACTTTGGGAAGTGATACTGGCGGTTCAATAAGACAACCAGCATCATATAATGGTGTTTATGGAATTAAACCAACCTATGGAAGAGTTTCTCGTTTTGGGCTTATTGCCTTTGCAAGTTCCTTAGACCAAATTGGACCACTCACAAAAAACCTTGAAGATTCTGCAAAATTACTTGAAATTATTGCAGGAGATGATGAACATGATATGACATCTTCAAAAGAAAAGGTTGATAAATATTCAAATTTTGATGTGAAGAAGACTTATAAGTTTGCAATATGTGATGAAGTTGAAGAAAAAATGAAAGACATGGTTACAAAACCTGTCTATGACAACATCATGAAGAAATTACAGGAAAAAGGTTGTCAATTTATACATTTTTCTATTAAAGATTTCAACCTTTGCTTGCCAATATATTATGTCCTTGCTCCAGCAGAAGCAACCAGCAATTTGGGCAGATTTGATGGGGTGAAATATACTGTGCGTTCTGAAAATGCCAAAGATGTGAATGAAATTTATCTTAAATCAAGAAGTGAAGGCTTTGGTGAAGAAGTTAAAAGAAGAATCTTACTTGGCTCGTATGTGCTTAGTTCTGGCTATTTTGATGCATATTACAACAAGGCAAAAAAACTTCAAATGCGTTTAACAAAACAACTTACTGATGTTTTCAAATCTGCTGATGCAGTTCTTCTTCCAACAACACCAAATGTGGCATTTAAAATTGGTAGTAAGGGAGATAACCCTGTTGATATGTATCTTGAAGATATTTTCACAACCCTTGCAAACATAACTGGTGTTCCTGCAATTTCCATACCATGTGGAAAAGGGGAAGATGATATGCCACTTGGACTTCAAATTATGACAGACAAATTTGAAGAGAAAAAACTTTACAGCGTTGCATCATATATTGACACACTTTTGAAAGGAGAAAACGCATGAAAGATTACGAAATTACAATAGGACTTGAAGTCCATGCTGAATTAAAAACCAATACCAAATGTTTTTGTTCATGTAAAAACGAATTTGGTGGAGAACCTAACACACATTGTTGCCCTATTTGTGTTGGTATGCCAGGGGCACTTCCAGTTATCAACAAAAGAGCAGTTGAACTTACCATTAAAGCGGGGCTTTGTATGGGATGCGATATAAATGATATTGCAGTTTTTGAAAGAAAGAATTACTTCTATCCTGACCTTTCGAAAGCATATCAAATAAGCCAACTTGTGCGTCCAATTTGCCTTCATGGTGGAGTTAAACTTGACAGCGGAAAATTCATTAGATTAAACCGCATTCATCTTGAAGAAGATGCAGGAAAACTTGTGCATAAAAGTGAAACTGTTGGAACTCTCATAGACTATAATCGTGGCGGTGTTCCACTTATTGAAATGGTCAGCGAACCGGATATGGCATCTAGTGATGAAGCACTTGAATTTTTGGCTAAACTTCGTGAAAATTTAATTTATGCTGATATTGCAGAATGTAAAATGCAGGAAGGCGGAATGCGTTGTGATGTCAATGTTTCAATACGCGAAAAAGGGCAAAAAGAGTTTGGCACAAAAGTTGAAATGAAAAATATCAACTCTTTTAAAGCAGTGGAAAGAGCAATTAACTTTGAAGTTGAAAGACAAAAAGATATCTTAAAAAGTGGCGGAAAAGTTAGGCAGGAAACAAGGCGTTGGGATGATGTTGCAGGAGAAAGTTCTTCCATGAGAAGCAAGGAAGATAGCAAAGATTATCGCTATTTCCCAGACCCAGACATTTTGGCAATTGAAATTCCAAGAGAAAATGTGGAGAAACTTAGAAAAGAACTTCCACTTCTTCCAGCAGAGAGAAAGGAAAAATATTTGGGCGAGTATGGACTTTCTCAATACGATACAAATCTTCTTTTAAGTGAAAAGGTATATTCTGATTTCTTTGAAGCTTGTGTTAAGTTATACAATAAGCCAAAAAGTGTTGTAAATTGGATTCAATCTCAAGTTCTTACTTTAATTAAAGATGAAGATGAAAAGGAAATTAAGATAAGTGCTAAAAATCTTACTGAAATTATTGAAATGCTTGAAAAGAAAGAGATTAGTCAACAAGATTCAAGAACACTTTTTGCAAAATGTTGGGAAGAGAATATTGATGCAAAAGAGTATGCTAAAAAGACAGGTATGCTTTCCACATTAAGCGAAGATGAACTTGAAAAAATCATGGATGAAGTTTTAAGTGAAAATCCAAAGGCGTGTGAAGATTTTAAATCGACACCAGATAAAGTTATGCCATTTTTCATTGGTCAAGTTATGAAAAAGACCAAAGGAAAAGCTAACAGTGAAGTGGTAAGAAAATATATCACAGAAAAGTTGAAATAATAAAATAAAACACCAAAATTGGTGTTTTATTTTTGATTTAAGAAAAATTATTATTATTATTTATTATAAATATCATAACTTGTAAGAGTAAAATCATATGTGTCAACTGTTTTATCATATTTATAGCATTCAACTTCAACTGATGTATCTGTGGTTTTTGTGAAAAGTGCCAATTTATTATTTTCATCTATATTAATAATTATTATATTATTAAAGATAACAAAATCAGTATATTCTTCATTTTTATATGTTATTTTGTCATTTGCAACAATAAATTGCTCGTCGTTTTGTGTGTAAGTGCCATTTTGAATTGGAGTTTCAGTCAATTTTTCTGCTATATAAATTCTTGAACTCCAACTATATTCCATTGAAAACAGAATTGTAGATGCATTTGCAATATAAATATTTTTAAGAGTTTCAAGGTTTTCAATTTGTAATGAAACAACATTATTTTCAAATGTAAATTGAATATCATTTAAAATATAGAAATTTGTTGGGATTGAATCTTCACTTAAAATTGTGGCAATTGATGCTGTATAATCACTGTTTATTTTAATGAAAACCTGATAGTCGTCGATTTTTTCTATTTCATGTATATCATATTGAACATTAATCATTTTTGTGATGTCATATGAGCCAACAATATCGTCGATTGTGTAATTTGGTCTACTTGAATTTACAAAAACTTTATTTGTTTTTTCAAATTTATTATTATAATAATCATATTTATAACCATAAAGTGTTAAATAATTATTTGCAAACTCAAATTCAAATATAAATTTATCATTGCTACCGTCATTAATATCAAGAACAATATAATTTCCAAATACATAGAATTTATCAATGTTATATGAACCAAAAACAACTTTATCCTCTGTTATTATAAGGTTGCTACTGTCTTCAACTGATGTATATGTTCCATTTTGAAGTTCATAATCTCTGAGTTTGGTAAAAGTAAAGAAAATATAATTGTCATAACCTACATAAATTGTATTTTCATTTAAAATTTTGATTTCACTTATTGGTACATCTTCAATATTTGCATTGATTTTATCGCCTACGATAGAAAAATTTAAATTTTCATAAATATAGTAGTTAGAATAAGAGTTATCAACTTCTTCATGCATATAACCAATATGCATTGCAATTGTTGCTGTGTAATTTTCATTTATTTTTATGAAATTGTTGGTAAGATATGGAGAATCATTGTAAAATGAAGAATTTTCATATATAACATTCGTTACTTTATATGAGCCAACAATATCTTCAATTGTGAAATTTGGTCTACTTGAATTTATAAAAACTTTTTTAATCTCTATAAATTCATTATTAAAGTAATTATATTTGTAACCTTGAAGTGTTAAATAATCATTTACAAAGTTAAATTCAAATATAAATTTATCATTGCTACCATCATCAGTATCAAGAACAATATAATTTCCAAATACATAGAATTTATCAAAGTTATATGAACCAAAAACAATTTGATTGTCAGTTATTATAAAACTACTACTGTCTTCAACTGATGTAAATGTTTC
>CALWFX010000027.1 GCA_944377765.1 uncultured Clostridia bacterium | reverse complement strand
GATTTTTAACTATTATTAAATATTTTAAAAACTATTTAAAAAAACTGCAAAAAATGCAGTTTTTTTAATTTTTTTTATTTTTAAATTAATTTTTTATATTTTTTATTTTAAATAATTATTTATTTTTCCAAAATTATTTTACAATAAGTTAATTTAATTTGCATAGATAAATTTTCTTCTGTTTGAGTTAATGAATAAAGTTCATTATACACTCTTTCAAAATCATTTTTTATATTTGAAATTTCAGTTCCAGTTTTTTTAGAAAATAATGTTTCAAAGTTGTTTTTTGTTGTTACAAAGTTTGAAAACACTTCATTAATTTTTAGTTTTGCAGATATATTATCAATAACATTTGTGTCAAGGCTTATTGATATGTCGTATAGGTTTTTATATACTTCATCTTTATATGAAAAACAATCCTTTAAAATTTCCAGTTCTTTGCTATTAAAATTTCCATCGAGTTTTATATTTTCTTGAGTAAATTTTGTAATAGTAACTTGTAATCCTTCAAGTGCCAAGTTGTTTTTAACAAGTTCTGCATCGTTTATGTTTGAATATATGCTTGCAACAAGATAGTATCTTTCATCTTTTTCATAAATATATCCGGCGCAATTTTTTGCTTGAAATTCTTGTTTAACTTTTTCTAAGTCGCTTTTATTTTCAGAGTCATAAACTGAAAGTAGATAATAAGTGTTTTCTCCACTTTCAAGGTTGGTTGTTGTTTGAAAAAGACTGCTTGAAACTATGCAAGTTGAAATTAGATATCCAATTGAAACACAAAGCATGATGCAAAGTAGTGCTGAAAAGGTTAAAAAATATGGAAATTTTTTCATATTTTAATATATTTTAGTAAATTTTAAATTATTACAGAAATAAATTGCATTTTAAAAACTTGTATATTTGTTTTTAAATTTACATAAAGTTTGATATAATCATAAATATGAAAAATATTTTTAGCTTTTTTAAAAGAAAATATAAAATTGGAGTTGCTTTTGGCGGTGGTGGTGCCAAGGGTATGGTGCATATTGGTGTAATTAAAGCCTTCCAAGAATTTGGACTTAATTTTGATTATGTTGCTGGCACAAGTGTTGGTAGCATTATGGGGGCTGCTTATGCTTCTGGCATGAAATGGGAAGATATTTATAAAATTGCTAAAAGTATGAAAACAAGCGACATTAAAACAAGCAAGGTTTTCTTTGTTCCTTCAAAAACCGAAGGAATTGAAAGTATGATGAGAGAAAATTTTGGTGACATCAACATTGAAGAATTGAAAAAGCCTTTTTCTGCAGTTGCAGTTGACATTAAAAGCACAAAAGAACTTTGTATATCACATGGCAATTTGGCAAAGGCTGTGGCTGGAAGTTGTTGTGTGCCTGGAATTTTTCAACCTGTTGAATTTGGAGATTATCTTTTATGTGATGGTGGATTGCAAAACAATATACCTGCAAATATACCACGCTTTTTTGATTGTGATTTTGTCATTGCGGTTGATTGTAACAGCACAAGAACCTATGGAACTGAAAGTTCAAAAACTTTGGATGTGCTTGCATGTGCAATAAGAATTTTAATGAAAAGTAACTCAATTAAAGGGTATATGAATGCAGATTTGACCATTGCTTCAGACACTAAAAAGTTTAAATCAACAAAACTTGAAGGTATTGATGAAATGGTTGATATTGGCTATCGTAATGCGGTTGATATGATGCCAGAAATAATGAAAATTTTTGCGGGAAAATATCCAAAAAAGAAAAATAAAGATTTTGGAAAAGATGATATCTTGTTTATTTAATTATTATGCAGAAGATAAAAGAGTATTTTTTTAAGTTAAAGAATTTTAAATTTAAAACTAAACATATCGTGCAAATCTATTTGCTTATTTTTCTTAGTGTCATTTTTGCGTTTATTTATATCAACATGCCATATTTTTATTATCTGATGCACAATTTTAGAGATGTTTTTGCTGGAGATTTGCAATTATATTCCATTTATGTTGGACAAGGAGACTGCTCACTGCTTGTTTTCCCTGATAAAACCACAATGTTAATTGACACAGGAACAAGTGATAGCACAGAAAATATGACAACAGAAATTGAAACTATTTTAAAAGTAAATGATAAAGAAAATATTGATTATCTTATCCTGACTCATCCAAATGCTGACCATATTGGTGGAGCAATTGAAGTTTTAGATAAATTTGAAGTAGAAACAATATACAGACCTTGTCTTTCAATTCCAGGAGAAGATTTAGAAGATATACCTACATATAATGATATTCTATATCATGAAGTTATAAGTAAGATTTATGAAAAAGATATTGAAATGCGTTTTATTGAGCCTTTGGAATTTACAGTTTCTGACTTTTTAGTTAAGTTTTGGACGCCAAATTTAAAAGATTATACTGACGAAAACTCTTATTCTCCAATTATGACAATAAGTAATGTTAATGTCACTTTGATGTTCACTGGTGATGCCACTAAAATCTCTGAAAATGAGTTTTTGGAAATATTGGGAGATGAAGATTTAAAGGTTGATTTTTTAAAAGTTGCACATCATGGTTCAAAAAACAGTTCAACCATGGAATTTTTAAGTAAAATAAAGCCGACTTATGCCATAATTTCTGCTGGATATAACAATGCTTACAAGTTTCCATCACAAGAAGTTATAGACAGATTAAAAAGTGTTGGAACAAGAGAAATTTATACCACGAACGAACTTGGCACAATCGGATTTGGAATTGGAAACGCATCTTTTGTTACTGCAAATGTCTTTGTTTTTGTTGATAAACCTTTTCTTTTCATTACATATTTCTGTCTTGTTTTTAGCATTTTTTCTTTTAAGTCTTATCCTGTTCATGACAAAGCAAAAAGATATATAAATTTTATTAATAACAATTATGATGTTAAAAAATCATAAAATATTAAAAAAAAGTTTGTATAAAATTGATATTGTGTTAAAATATTTTCATGAATGCTAATTATAATAAAATTGTCATAGTTTCATTATATGAAAATATTTCAAGTGAAGTGGCACAATCTCTTTCAGAAGATTTAGGCATGATGTTCTGCTCTGCAAAAGATATGCTTGAATATGAACTTATGGATGAAAAACAACTTTCAAGTAAAATTTCAGTTGATTATCTTAAAAAGCAGGAAAAAAAAGTTATAAAACAGATTGCATCTTTTGAAAACATTTGCGTTTCTATTTCTTATGAACTTTTTATTGTAAATTATGATGTGTTCAAAGAATCAAGTTTAGTTGTTTTCTTAGATTTGCCAAAAAGGTATATTAAGAAAAATTGCATTCCAAGTTTTCTTGATTTTGCTGACCGTAGGGAAAAATTAAATCAACTATCAAATTGCACTATCGTAGTTCACAGAGTAGAGAAAAACAATATTAAAAATAAAATAATAAAAGCACTTAGGGGGATGTTATGAATATAACTCAAAAATCAATAAACTATTTAAAGGCAATTTCTGCTGAAACCATTTCCAATGCTAAATCAGGACATTTGGGTGTTACAATTGGAGCTTCTTCAATTTTGTTTGCCTTTTTCAAAGACCATTATAACTTTGATGCTTCAGACACAGATTTTTTGAACAGGGATAGATTTGTGCTTTCTGCTGGTCATGCAAGTGCTTTATATTACACTCTTCTTTCAATGTTTGGATTTGATATAAGTCTTCAAGATTTGAAAGAGTTTAGAAAATACAAGTCTAAAACTCCGGGACATCCAGAATATAGAGTGACAGATGGCGTGGAAGTTTCAACAGGTCCACTTGGTCAAGGAGTTGCAAATGCAGTTGGCATGGCAATTGCTGAAACTGTCATGGAAGAAAGATTTAACACTGTAGGGTTCAATATTATTGACCATTACACTTATTGTTTTTGTGGCGATGGCTGTTTGATGGAAGGTGTGGCTCAGGAAGCGGTCAGTCTTGCTGGAGCATTAAAGCTGAATAAATTGATATTATTTTATGATAGCAATAATGTTACAATTGATGGTCCACTTAACATTGCAAACAAAGAAAATGTTGCAAAAAAATTTAGAGCAATGGGTTGGAATGTAATTAGGGTGGCGAATGGAAATTCTTACTATGCTTGCACAAGAGCAATTTCTGCTGCTAAAAAAAGCAAAAATAAACCAACCATCATAATATTTAAAACCACAATTGGAATTGGAACTGATAAGGAAGGGACTTCTTCTGTTCATGGGGCATATTTAAAGCCAGCAGAACTTGAAGCGTTTAAAGAAAAATTAAAGGTTAAAGAAAGTTTTTATGTGCCAAGCGATGTGCGTGATTTGTGTATGGCAACAGCAAGAAGGGGAAAACTCAATCATGAAAAATGGAATCAAAATCTTGCAATGTATAGTAGCACACATCCTGAATTATACAAAAGTTTAACTGCGTTTTTTGATAAGAAGAAAATTAATTTTGAAAGAATTCTCAAAAATATTGCCAAATACGATGGTCAAAGCACAAGAAAGATAAACCATTATGCTTTGTCAGAACTTGCATATCAATGCCCGCAATTAATTGGCGGAACAGCCGACGTTGCTCCTTCTTCAATGGCATATATTGATAATGCTGGAAATTTTTCTTCTGGTTATAAGCGTGGCAAAAATATTCATTTTGGTGTTAGAGAACATGCAATGGGGGCAATAATGAATGGTATTGCACTATATGAAGATTTTATAACTTTTGATTCAACATTTTTGGCATTTTCTAACTATATGCTCCCTGCTCTTAGAATGCGTGCCATGATGAAATTGCCGGTTATGAGCTTCTTTACTCATGATAGCATTGCTGTTGGGCAAGATGGACCATCTCATCAACCAATTGAACAAATATCTCAACTTAGGGCAATTATTGGAAATATAGTGTTTAGACCTTGCGATTATAAAGAACTTGTGGCAGGTTATCAATATTGCATAAAGAGTAATAAGCCAGTTTCTTTCAGTCTTACAAGGCAAGATATTGCTCATATCGACAACACTTCCTTTGAAAATGCTCTGAATGGTGGTTATGTTATTAAAGATTGTGGTAAAAAGCCAGAGGTTGTGCTTGTTGCAAGTGGAAGTGAAGTTGTTCTTGCTTTAAATACTGCTTTGGAGCTTGAAAAGAAACATGCTGTTAATGTTGTCAGTATGCCTTCACTTGAAGTTTTTGAAGAACAATCAACAAACTATAAACAAAAGGTGTTACCAAAAGATGCTTTGACAATCTATATTGAAATGTCAAACGACACAAAAGCATTAAAA
Organism: uncultured Clostridia bacterium; assembly: GCA_944377765.1. Classification (GTDB taxonomy): domain Bacteria; phylum Bacillota; class Clostridia; order Christensenellales; family UBA1242; genus Caccovivens. The sequence goes on along the minus strand of CALWFX010000027.1, from coordinate 252 downwards.
ATTTTGCCACAAAATAGTTACCTTTATGGAGTTAATAGTTATCAATATAGTGGAGATGGCGAAGTTGTTGTTGATAAAGCAGGCTTTAATGTGAAATCTTTAAGTAAATTTATTGAAAATAAATTAAAACAACAAAATTAGATATTTTTCAACATTTTGTAACAAAATATTACACATATGCATAAAACCTTTCTGATTATAATTTTTATAAACAGAGAGGTTTTTTAATGATATCAAAAAAAAGCATTGTGT
>CALWFX010000026.1 GCA_944377765.1 uncultured Clostridia bacterium | reverse complement strand
CAAAATCTTGCTTTCAAAAACATCTTTCACATTCACAAAAACGATATTTTTACCAGCAGGAATCATGGCAAAATCGCCAAAATGATAAGCCTTGGCATTTCCAAATAGCGGTGAAATCTCTTCGCTAAGCGGATGATATGGAATGGCTTGCACGGCAAGTTCAAGCAGTTTTTCATATTGAAAATTTTTATCCAGATATTGAAAAGTTTGCTCACTTTTTATGATTTCTATGTTTTTTTCTATCTGATCTTTGAATTTTTCATCTTTTTTGCCACTTTCTAAATATTTTTTTAGAAAATAAAAATTCCTGTCAATCTTCTTTATGCTTTCTATATTTTTACAAAAGTCGTCTGCTTGAAATTCTTCCTTTTGCACAAATTTCAACTGATACTCTTCCGTTTTGCCAAAAACTTTTTTAGCAAGAGCATTGTATCGTTTGAGCAAGATCAAATTCATATAATACTCCGTTCCGTTCTTCCTTGCCCGAAGCACAGCAAAATAGATCATAAAAGCAAAGATCATGACAATTAAAACAATAAAAGCATAAATCATGAAAGACCCCTTTTACGCATGTTTTATAAGTTTATGCACACTTTATGACTTTTCTAAAAAAATTTTTTAAGAAAAACTTTTAGAAAAATATATTGACATCAAAATGATTTAGAAAAAATAAATCAAATTTCAATGGTATAATGCGCTAGTATATGCTCTACAATCTCCTAGCATAAAAATATTATTATCTGCTAAAAACCTAACAGCAAATTTTTGATTATATATTATCTTTATGGTTATTTTTATATAACTAAATAATAAAACATTTTTTTGTTATATTTTTATAACCATAATAAACTTTTATGCTCACATGTCAAGCATCATTTTTTTTGTATTTTATTAAAAATCTCAATTAAAATTCTTCGTTGTAAACTTCGAAGTAAGATTGCGGATGAGCACAAACAGGGCAAACTTTAGGAGCAGTTGTTCCAACATGAACATGTCCACAATTTCTGCAAATCCAAACAGTTTTCTTTGTCTTTTTGAATACTTTTCCTTCTTTGATAAGTTTTGAAAGAAGAGCATATCTTTCTTCATGACGTTTTTCGATTGCTGCAACGCCTTCGAATTTCTTAGCAATTTCTGTAAAACCTTCTGCTTTTGCATCTTTCGCCATTCTTACATACATTTCAACCCATTCACCATGTTCACCTGCGGCAGCATCAAGAAGATTTGTGTATGTGTCTGGAATCGCACCATCATGCAATTCTTTGAACCACATTTTTGCGTGTTCCTTTTCATTGTTTGCTGTTTCTTCAAAAATAGCAGCAACTTGTTCATAACCATCCTTTTTTGCTTGTGAAGCATAGAAAGTGTATTTGTTTCTTGCTTGACTTTCGCCAGCAAAAGCCTCCATAAGATTTTTCTCAGTTTTTGATCCTTTAAGTTTCATATGATTTCCTCCTTGTCAAGATTATACCATATCTATATTTTTACTCAAAACAAAATTCAAAGATTTAGTTTACATTAAGATCAATTTAATCTTTCAAGAGTCTTTGTTTCTAACTTTCACATATTCTTACAAATTACAAAAAAAATATTGTTTGTTTTCAAATCTAAAAAGATTGTTGTTAAATTAAATACATGAGAATAAAAAAGAATAATCAAACCTGATACTTTGATTTTATAAGTTGATTTGTGCCTGGCGTTTATATATAAGATTATTTGTTATTTTTGCGACATTTTAATACATAAAGATAAACTTAAATAAGAAATATGTTATGCACGGTTTTAATCCAAAAACAATACTGAATTTTTGTAATCAACAATAAATAATCATATTAAAGTTATTTTTACATAACTACATAAACTATTATAATCTTTTATTAAAAGTAAGTTTATAACAGATATTGTAAATGTGTTCTAAGTGATCCTGACGTTTTATTTTTAATATAAACAAACATCTCATAGGGTGTCTACGGCATCAACCAAAATCTTCTAAGGATCAAATGGTTTTTCTCCCGGCCTTCAAGTTTGTAATTATCTTTTTGAAATTCGATTTTTGCCTATGAGGTTGTTTTATTTTTATTTGTCTACAACTTGCTTTTTAGAATTGCAAGATAACAAAATAAATTTTTAACTCTATATATATCCGCCCCTTTTTATTTACTCTTACCAAAGCATACCCTTTTTCCTACTTCGTTAGAAAATCTCATTGGTAATTTGCTTTCATATAAGATAGGTTGGAGAAATCCTCTTGTACAATCTTTGCTTTATTATATTAGGCTAACACACATTTTTATCAATTTTAATTAATGCCTAACGCTTTGCAAACTAAATGATATTTACAAGCACTAAACTTAATCATAAACCAAGTTTCAAAAATAAAAAATCCGCGACCTTTTACAAGATCGCTAACAGTGGAAGGGCACAATGCCCACCAGTGTTAGCCCCAGCGGATTACATTTTTTATTATATTTAGTTTTTATGTTAAAATCAAGGTTTTTTAGGAGAAGCATTATAATTTTGCAAAAAAAACAGTTATAATAGGTAAATATCTTCATTTTCTTAACTAAAACCCTATTTAATCAAATCTCTTCTAGCCTATTGCTTAGAA
>CALWFX010000025.1 GCA_944377765.1 uncultured Clostridia bacterium | reverse complement strand
TGTAGACAAGTTGCCGAAAGATTTAAAATTGATATACTATTTAAAGTATAGGGAAGAATACAAATTAAACGAGATAACAAAGATGACCAAATTGTCAGTGGCAACAATAAAGAGAAGAATAGCGAAGATAAAAGAGATATTAAAGGAGAACATGAATGAAAAAACAATCAGTTGAAGATGAACTTTAATATTTGTTTTATAATTGTCTGTTAATTCTTTAAAATATATTCAAATAAATTTGATATAATAAAAAAGACTAGGCTTGCCTAGTCTATATTTTTAATAAAGTCAAAATCATTTTTAAATATTCGACTTTCGTTGTTTGTGGTGGAGATGAGCGGATTCGAACCGCTGACCCTCTGCTTGCAAGGCAGATGCTCTAGCCAACTGAGCCACACCCCCATACTGCCTTTTAATATTACTATATTTTAAAAACTTTGTCAAGAATTTTACATAAAAAAATTTATTTTTATTGTTTTATCTGTTGTTTTAAACATAATTTTATGTAGAAATGTGGAAAACTTATTTTAATATAACAATAATTTTCACTATTTATCACTTGTTATGTGGATATCTGGGCGGTGTTTCACAATAAAAAAGCACATAATTGTATGTGCTTTATAATTTTATTTATTATTGAATTTCTGCAACATGAACACCATTGAGTTTTCTTTCTTCTTCAATAAGTTGAGAGAACATATCTCTTACTTGGAAAGGATTTTTGATGTTTTTAAGAATAAGTTGTGGTTGGCGTTCGTCGTTACTGTAAAGAACAACAGTTCCTGTGCCAAAAATTTTATCTGTAAAGGATTGAGATAAAGAGATATCATACATACGATATAAATTTACTTCTTCAATGTGAGTGGAAAAAAGTCCAACATCTCTGAAGGTTTTAAACCATTTGTCTTGGTTTTTGATTAAGTAATATCTTGTGAAAGATAATGGAAGTCCACAAAATCTTTTTCTGTCTTTCCAAATTAACACTGCTCCTTCGCCATATCTTTTTTTAACGTTCATAGAAAACCTCCTTGGTTACTTATGAATATATTCTACTATAAATTTTACCAAAAGTAAACTATTTTTTAAAAAATAATTAAAAAAGAAGGCTACCACTGGGTAAAACCTTCTTTTTTTGACCTGTTTTAACTAATTTGCGATTATTTGCAACAACTATTTCCGCAGTTTGAGAGTAATAAAAGGAATAATATGGTATTGCAGTCAACATTTATTCCTTTAAATCCGCAACCACCACAGCCACAGCATTGTAAGAGTAAGATTAAGAAAATGAGTGAGCAACAATCATTTCCGCAATCTCTACCTACATCGCCACAATTTGAGCCTCCAAAAAAGTTCATTTGTGCCTCCTAAAAAATTTTCTTATGTATACGACTTTTTTGTGTGATGTTTCACACATTATCATTTTATTAAAAAAACAAAAAAGTGTGATTATTTGTAATAATTTTGTAATTTTTGAACAAATTAAGTGTAGGTTGGTTACTTTATAAAAAATTTTTATGAAAATTAAAAATTTAGTTGACAAATCCCCCCCCCATGATAAAGTAACAATAGGAGGTAGAAAAATGAAAAAAAGTTTAACATTAAAAACTGTTCTTGCAATTTTTGCTTGCGTGGCAATGATTTTGGTTGCAGGGTTAACTCTTGCTGCTTGTGGAGAAAAAACAAATGATAGCGTTGCTTTAACTCCAACAAGCAAAGTGGTTGATTTTGGCAATAGACAAGACTGGCAAAATTCAGACGATGTTACTCTTAAATATTTAGGAGACAACAAGTATGAAGTTACTGGAACACCTGCAACTATGTCTGCTGAACAAGGCGCTGCTTATGGTGGACTTACAGAAGGCTCTAAATATGTTTTATTGAGCATTAAAATGGAAGTTGGTTCAACCATTGTTAGCGGTTGGAAAACAACTGAAACAGCAGATGTTGCTTTTGGCGAAGGTGAAGGAAAAGATACCACATATGATGGTGTTGAAGGCGTTAAAGAATATGTTTTAGGATTAACCAATGGCGAAGAAGCATTACACGCTGATGCTCCAGTTTGGAGAATTGAAATCACAGCACCTGTTGAAGAAGGTGAAACAGCAACAACCACTGTTTACACAATTGATTTTTCAGCAATCTACAATGCTTAGTTAAATTTTAAGCGCAAAAAAAGAAATCTTTCATGGATTTCTTTTTTTTATTAGGCTTTTTGTAAAGGACATTTATTTTTTTACTTTTGTTTGCTTGCGTTTTATTTAGTGTATTTGTTATAATTTAATTAGATTATAGGCTTAAAAGGAAAGGAGTTAGTGGAGTTAATTAAATTTAGTGGAAACAATGAAAAACTTTTCACTCGTATGATTATTGAAAAACTTTCACCAAAAACCATTTTAGTTGTGCCTGAAACTCACAGTGCAATTATCATGAAAGATGGCGAAATGCTTCAAACCTTATCAAAGGGAAAGTATAACCTTGTTGAACTTTTGGGAATAACCAAGGGCGAAGATGTTATTTTGGAAGTTATTTTTGTCAGCAAAACTGCCAAACTTAAACTTTTGTGGGGAACACCGAACAAAATTACCATTGAAGACCCAATATACAAAGAAAGTTACAAAATGGGCATGAGTGGTGATTTTGAAGTGCAAGTCAGCGACCCAAGAAAATGTTTTCTATATCTTGTTGGCTCTGAAGATGTTTTAACAGCGGATGCTCTTCAAGACAGGCTTATGAGTAAGGTTGTTTCAGTTGTGGAAGATGTGCTGGCAACTTATATTGAAGAAAATTCCATTTCCTTTTCAAATGTTTACTTATATAAACAAGAAATTTCCAATATTGTTGTTCCAAAACTTTCAAGCATATTTTCACAGAATTATGGCATCAGCGTTTCTGCTTTTAACATTGCAAACATTATTTTTGATGAAAAAGATTTGGAAAGGTTGAACAAATCTACAACCACAAAAACAAGTTTGGTTTGTTCAAATTGTGGAACAGAGTTAAAGGCTGATGCAAAATTTTGCTTTAATTGTGGCAAAAGGGTGGGAGAAAGCAAAGTTTGTCCAAAATGTCATGCAGAGAATCCACTTGAAGCACGCTTTTGTTTGATGTGTGGAGAAAAACTTTAAAAGGAGAGTTATATGGTTGCTTTATATATTATTTTAATAGTTGCAGTTGTCGCTGTTTCAATATATTTCCTTGTGCGAGAACTTAGAGCACCAAAAGAGGAAGCAAAAAAAGAAAGCATGGGTGTTTTAAGCAATAAAAGGCAAATTGAAAAGTCTGTTCAAAACATTGAAAGCATGATTGTGCTTGCTGATGGCAATGACAAACTTTGTAACAAACTTGTGGAACTTAAGGACGAGATAAGATTTTTAAATCCTTCAAAAAATGCAAAAGTTAAGGCGGTGGATGAAAAAATTGCCAATCGTTTGGATGATATAAAAATTGAAATATCAAAAGATAAAGAGTCTGAAACAATTTACCGCATGATTGAAGAAGTGGAAGGTTTTCTTTCTCAAAGAATTAAGGAAATGGAAGCATGAAAAGAGAACTTAAAGTTAGTAGTGATTGTGTAAACAAAGAAGACACCTTAAAAGAACTTAAACTTGGATATTTAAATCTTGCGGATGGATATTTTGATTTGGCACAAACAAATTTTGATTTGGTTATTCTTGCCGACCCGCACAATAGTGATGCCTTTTGGGGGCTTATGCTTTGCAAGTTACAGATACAAAACGAAGATGTTCTTTTGGATAATGCAATTTTGTATAAAAATATTATTTTTCTTAAAGAATATCAAAACGCCATGCTTTATGCAGATGAAATACAAAAAGGAATTTACACTAAATTGGTCAGTGAAATATTAAAAGTAAACGCTGGAGATGAATATTAAAAGGAGTGTGTATGTGGTGGCCATTTAAAAGGAATAAATTTAAAAACATAAAAAGAGAAGATTTAGTCAACTCCATTTGTGAACTTGAACGCCAAGAGAGAACAATTGAAGCAGAGATTTTTCAACAACAAAAGGAAATCGATGCTTTAATGGATAAGGGTAAAAAGGAAAAGACTGATGAACTTAAACTTTTTTATGCTAAAAAAATTAATAATTTGAAAGAAGAAAAGCAAAACACTATGCAAAAGGGGATGTATCTTCTTTACAACATTCGCCTTATGAATAAACTTAAAGATGCATATGACAGTAACACCTTTTTCAAAACTCAAACAAAAGTTCCTTTATCAGAACTGTTAGCTGACCAAAAAGGACTTGCAAAATTTTTGAACAAGGCGCTTGAAACAAGAATTGCTTCGGAAGATGTTTTAACAAGTGCAGATGATTTGTTTGTGGAAATTCAGGGGGCATATGATACAAATGAATCAATCTATGGCATGAAGAAAAATGATGAAGACCTTTTAACAACTTTTGAAAAAGAGCAAGAGTTGGATGATGAAGAAGCATTATATGAAGAGAAAGGTAAAAACAAAGACAAAAAGAAAAAAGCAAAGTTGGAAGAATAATGATTTGGTTTTTATTTAATTAAAAATATATAAATTTAGGAGGAAAAGAAAATGGCATGGTTTAAAAGTAAAAGACAAAAGGAAATTGAACAAAAAATGCTTGTTAAAAAAACAATAAATTCAATGAACAAGCAAATCGCAAGGCTGGAAGAACAAAAGAAAGTGTTTGTGGAAGCGGCAAAAACTGCAAAAGAAAAAGGTTTGGAACCACAATTTAATTTGGCACTATCTGGTTATAAAATGACAGTGCAACAACAAAAAAGAGCACAGGAAATGATGCTTAATTTTGAAATTACTGCACAAATGCGTGATGTTACAATGATGACAACTGAATTTTTAAGAAGTATGAGTTCCATTTCAAAAGAAATGACAAAACTTGCAGATGCCAAGGAATTTGAAAAAATTCAAGCACAGTTTGAAGAAGCAATCACAGCGGTTGAAACTCAAACAGACCAAATGGATGCTTTTATGGAAATGAGTCAAGAGTCATTCAGCAATGCTGGCAAGGCAAAAGATGGCAAAGATATTTCCAATGAAGATTTTGAAAAATATATCATGGAGCAAGCAAGTAAAGACGAAATGTCAACCGCTGATATTGACAAGGAAATTGAAGAATTAAGAAAGAAAATCGATAAGGACGAAAACTAAACTTAGGAGAAATTATGCAAGATTTGGAACTTCTGAACAACACTTTTGAACTTTACATGAAAAAGGGTAAAGAAGCAAAGGACAAAGGGAAATTTTCTTTGGCCAAGCGTAATTTTATGCTTGCTGGCGAAACTATGATGCAGATTGCAAAAATAAGTCAAGGAAAACTTAAGGAAGCAAGGCTTGACAGGGCAAGAAGAATTGTGGAATTAAGTGAGCGTATTGGCGAAGAAAAAGAAAAAAAGAAAACAGATAGCGAAGAAGAAGATGATGATGTTAAAAAGTGGCAACAAGCAGAAATTCCAAATGTGCATTTTGACGATGTGGCTGGGCTTGATGATGTTAAAAAAGCAATTAAAATCAGAATGATAAACCCAGTTTTATATCCAGATAAATATAAACTTTATAACAAAAAAACAGGTGGTGGTGTGCTTTTGTATGGACCACCGGGAACTGGTAAAACTATGATTGCAAAAGCGATTGCTTGTGAAGCAAAAGCAAAATTTTACGCAGTGAAAGGTTCGGATATTGTCAGCAAATGGGTGGGTGAAAGTGAAAAAAACATCAATTCTCTTTTTGCTGAAGCAAATAAACAAGACAGGGCAATAATTTTTATTGACGAAATGGACAGTCTTCTTGGTAAGCGTGGAGTCGATACCCATAACGATAAGCGAGTTAATGAGTTCTTGCAACAAATTGATGGGTTCAGTGGAAAAAATCCAAACCTTCTTCTTTTGGGTGCAACAAACAGACCTTGGGATATTGACACTGCGGCAACCCGTTCGGGGCGTTTTTCACAAAAGATTTACATCCCTTTGCCAGACGAAGAAGCCAGAAGATTTATCTTGAAAAAGAGTATGAAAAATGTTCCTGTTGCAAAAGATTTTGACATTGAAAAAATTGTTAAACAAACTGAGATGTATAGCGGTGCTGACCTTGAAGAACTTTGTGATAGAGCAAAAGATGAACCACTTCTTAAAGCCATTGAAACAGATAAAGTTGTGGAAGTTACCAATAAAGATTTTGAAAATGTTTTGGCAATATTTCCGCCAAGCGTTACAGAAAAAGAAATTAAGCAATTTGAAGAATACAATAATGATATTGAAAGTTTGTTAAAAAAGAAAAAAAGTTAGGGGAAAGTGAGAGAAAGAGTTTGTAATAATTGCGGAGGCAAAAAATATAAGGAAATTGGGCAGAACATGGTTAAATGTTTGTTCTGTGGAACTATTTATGTCGACGAATATGCAAACAAAGAAGAAGAGATATTAATTGTTCATGCTTATGAGAAAATAAGAGCATTGAAATTTGACAAAGCAGTTGATGAATTTGATAAGATATTGGCAATCTATCCTAAATCTCATGAAGCCTATTATGGCAGATTGCAAGCCAAAAATAAAGTGGTGTATTTTTCAAACAAGGAAGGCAACAAGCGTTATCCATCTTTTTTTGGCAAAGAAATTCCTTCTTATTTTGAAGACGAAGATTTTAAAAAAGCCATTGAGTTTGCTCCAAAAGAGATTGCGGACAGTTACACTGACCAAGCAAAATATATTGATAAATTAAAAAATATTTGGCAAGAAAGTGCAAGCAAGCAAAAACCTTATGATGTCATTTTAAATGTAAAAAAAGAGAATGAAATTTCTAAAAATATAGAAAAAGTTTTGAAGGAAAAAGAATTAAACATTTTTCTCCGTGAAAATGCAAAGAGTGCCAAAAGTGGCATTGAAGCTTATCTTTTTCATGCTGTGCAAACTGCTAAAACAGAGATATTATTAATTGATGACGATGATGTTTTAAATGACCCTAAAGTTAAAAATTTATATGAAAGATTTTTATATCGCATTAAAACCAAGGACAGATTTCCATCAAGTTTTATTGTGGTATACGATGATAAAAAGATTGATATTGATGTTATTAAAAAGAATTTTCCAGAACTTGAAAAATATTATAAACTTAGTTCTGAAAACTTTTTGTCTGACCTTGCAATATACACAAAAAGTGCTTGTGAAAGAAATTATAATCAAGAAGTAAAAATTGAAAAGAAAGTTGTTGAACAAGTTGCTCCAGCGAAGAAAACAAAAGTGGATGTTGTTAATGTTGTGCCAAGCGACCTTGGTCATTATAACATTGAAACCATCCCGCTTTCAGACAAGAACCGCATGAAACTTATTTTTAATAGCATCAAAAATGGCGATTTTCAAACAGCAGAAACTTATATTAATGAAGAAAAGTTGAAGAATGAGAAGAATGGCGAACTCTATTTTGCCACCATTCTTTGTGAAAAGAAAATTCGCGATGAAAATGAGTTTTTTAATAATATTGGTAATTTTCAAGACAAAGAAAACTTGGAAAAAATTTTGCAATACTCTTCCACTTCTTTTGCAAATGATTTTTTAAATAAGTGGGAAAATTTAATTATAAGTTTGAATGATGTTGATATATATTTGAAATATATTGACTTTTTGTCAGCATATAATAATACTGAAAGAGAAAAATTTGTTTCTTCTGCTGAAGCACTTGCAATTGACAGCATGAACGAAGAATTAATTTCCAAAGTGGAAAAGTGTCTGCCAAGCGAAGATGTGGACGCTTTCACAAATTTTTATTTTCAACTTGGGCAAAAAAGTGGTGATGAAACATATTATCAAAAAGTTTTGCAACTTGATGAAGGACATGTTCAAAGCCGATTTGCTCTTTTTATGAAAAATTTCGACACAGTTGAAGAAATATTGTCTTATCGAGATGGAACAGCACTTGAAAATGTTTTAAAATATTGTGATGATAAAAGAAGAACTGGTTTTGTTACTGACCTTATTGATATTATTTTGGAAGTTGTTTTCTATGACACAAAAAAAGCAGAAGCACAACTTGACTTTTATTTATCATATATAAATGATGATGAAGTTACAAAAGAAACTTTAATCACAATTGCCTCAACTTTGCAAAGCCAAGGCTTTTTCAGTTTGGCAGAAAAATATATCACACTTGCAATCAAGGAAGATAAAGAGAATGCCACACTTTATTGGCAATTGATACAAATCAAAACTCACTGCAAAAGCGAAAGTGAACTTCCAACAACTTCTGTAAAAATTTCAGACATGGAAGATTTTAAAACCATGCTAAACTTTGCAAATGACAGTCAGGCGGAAAAATACACACAAATTGTTGCCAGTGCCAACACAACCACAGCGCAAAAAGTTTTCAGACAGGAAACTCTTGACAAGGTCGTGCTTAAAGAAAAGTTACAAGAATTTTTGCTTAGAAACAACAAACTTATAAGTGAGATGGATGATAAAACATCTGCTAGTTATTATAAAAAGCAATTTACTGCCTTTGATGGTTATTTCCAAAAGATTGAAGATGCTGAAACATTTGAGCAATATTTTGATGTGTTTAACAGGTTGCTTTTAAGATTAAGTTGTTTTAATTTAACCTTGGATACATCAATTAATGTGGCAAAGTTCGCCTTAAAAAAGGAAAGATTGCAAACATTAGAGAAAGAATCTAAAAAGAGAGATGAAAAATATTTGTCAACCATTGAAGTTGCCAATAAAGAAATGAGAAGAAAGAAAGTTTTGTTTGGGGTTTTAGAACTTGCTCCAATGCTTCTTGTTATGCTTCTTCTTGTTTTAGTGGTTTCTGCTCCACATGAAATGTATTTGGTGTTTGACCAAGATGCCATAATTATTGCCACAGTGTTAACTATATTTTTGGGAGTTGGAAATCTTATCTTTAATATTGTTAAAAAAGATAGCAGTAAAAAATGGAAGATTGCAAGGCTTTCAATCTTTATTATATCTTTAATTAACCTTATTCTTCTTTTATTAGGCTTATATTTCTTTCCACCAACAGTTGAAGCAAAAAGTGGAGAAGAACTTAACAAACTTGTCCACAATGCAAGTTATATGAATATTGTTTTAAATGATGATATTGATATGTCGAAAGTGGAATGGAAGGCGACAGATTTTTATGGCTCAATTGATGGAAATGGGCATAAGATTGTCAATTTGAAACTTTCAAATAGCGATAATAATTATGCACTATTTGACAGTTTTGGTGGAGAAATACGCAATCTAACCATTGAACTTGACGATGTGAACTATGAAGATGTGCAAAATTTTGGAACCATTGGAATTGTAAATCAAGGAATTGTTGATAATGTTGATGTAGTCTTAGATATAAGCATACATTCAACAAAAGACGATGCATTTATTGGTGGTCTGTTTGCTAAAAATGGAGATGGAAAAATTAAAAATTCTTCTTCAACTTTTTCTTTAAGTTTGGCAAGTGTTAACAATTTAAAAATAGGCGGACTTGTTGGGGTTTTTGAAAAAGGATATAAGCACGCAGAAATATCTAAATGTCAAACAGAATTTACTTTGCACGCTGTTATAGACAATGCTTTAACAGTGCAAGGCGGTTTAATTGGTGAAAGTTTAAATACCAATTTAAACATTTCAGAATGCACTTCAAATGTCAACTTTTTGTTAATGGGCAGGAATTCTGCAACTTTAGGTGGGCTTGTTGGCTATAATGAAAGTGCCATTGCAAATTGTTATGCGGTTGGAGATATCAATGCAATTGAATGCGACAATGCTTTGATTGGCGGGCTTGTCGGAGAAATGAAAAAGCGCGGGCAAGAAATTGAAAAGTCATATAGCACAGTTAAAACCTTTAAAGCGGGCAATAATGAAGGAACATTTTTGTTCGGCTTTTTAGTAGGCAGACTTACAGAAGGAATTTTGAAAGATTGCTTTGCTGTTGGCACAGGCGATGAACTTGTTGCTGAACGCGGAAATGGAGCAATTGCACCAGCACCAAGCAATTGCGAATTATTTGACGATTTTTTGAGTTATACAAATAAATTTAATTTTTCAGATGAAATATGGCATTTTGAAGAAGATATGTTGCCAGTTTTGCAGTGTTTTTTAAACTAAGTTCTTAAACGAATTTGGGAATTTTATAATTTTTTAAAATAAGAGATAATAAAAATTTTCTTTATATCTCGTTTTATTTTGTTGCTAAAATTTTTAAAAAGTGATATTATTTAAGATAATTTTGCTTGAAATATATAATTAAAAATTAATAGGGTGGTAGATATGTTTAGATTGTTAAAATATCTTAAAAATATTGATTATTTATATATCTTTTTGATTATCGGGCTTATTGTTTTTCAAGTATTCCTTGATTTAAAATTGCCTGATTATATGAGAGTGATAATTGAAACTTTGCAAGGTGTTGGAATTGAAGATAAGGTAAATCAAATTTTAATCAATGGCGGGTATATGCTTGCCTGTGCACTTGGAAGTTTATGCTCTGCAATTTTGGTGCATTTGTTGGTCTCTCAAATGTCATCAAGGTTTGCTTCAAACTTAAGACTTGCTCTTTATGGAAAGATTGAAAGTTTTTCTTTAAGTGAAATGAACAAATTTTCAACTGCAAGTTTAATCACAAGAACAACCAACGATGTAACTCAAATTCAAATGCTCATTTCAATGGGACTTCAGTCACTTATTAAAGCACCAGTTTTGGCAATATGGGCAATAACTCTTATTGTTGGCAAAGGTTGGGAATGGTCTGTGGCAACTGCAGGAGCAGTTGTTGCACTTGTTATTGTGTCACTTATTGTTGTCTTCTTTGCTGTTCCAAAATTTAAAAGAATTCAAACATTAACTGATAACTTAAACAGGGTTACTCGTGAAAATTTAACAGGCATAAGAGTTATCAGGGCAAGTAACGCGGAAGAATATCAAAATGAAAAGTTTAAGAATAGTAACACTGCTTTAACAAAGAACAATTTATCTGCAAACAGAATAATGGCAATTATGTCGCCGGGAATGACACTTATAAGTTCAGGTCTTACACTTGCCATTTATTGGATTGGGGCATACATTGTTAAAGATTCTTTAGATATTGCAAACATGATGGTGTTCACTTCCTATGCAATGCAAGTTGTTATGGCATTTATGCTTTTGATTGTGGTATTCATAATTTTGCCTCGTGCACTTGTTTCAGCAAAAAGAATTAATGAAGTTCTGCACACACATAACTCAATTGTTTCAGGTGAAGTTAATGAAGTAAGCAGTGAAGATTTAGATAACTATGTTGTTTTTAAAGATGTTTCTTTTAAATATCCAGATGCAAATGAATATGTGCTTAAAAACATCTCTTTTTCAGTAAAGAAAGGGGAAACTGTGGCATTTATTGGTTCAACTGGAAGTGGTAAAAGCACGCTCATCAACTTAATTCCAAGGCTTTATGATGCAACCGAGGGCGAAGTTTTGATTGATGGAGTTAATGTTAAAGATTACAACCTTAAAATGCTCAATAAAAAAATTGGATACACACCACAACGCGGTGTTTTGTTCAGTGGCACAGTAAGTTCGAATGTCAATTTTGGAGATAACAATGCAGATGCCGAAACAATAAAAAAATCAATCAGTATTGCTCAGGCTTCCAACTTTGTTTCAAGAATGGAAGGTGGAGTTGAAGGTAGAATTGCTCAGGGCGGGAACAATGTTTCTGGTGGGCAAAAACAAAGACTTTCAATTGCCAGAGCGATTGCAAGAAAGCCAGATATATTTATTTTTGACGACTCCTTTTCTGCGCTTGACTATAAGACAGATAAGAAACTTAGAATGGCATTGAAAAAGAACACTGAAGGCACAACAAAATTTATTGTTGCTCAG
>CALWFX010000024.1 GCA_944377765.1 uncultured Clostridia bacterium | reverse complement strand
TATAATCAAAACTTCCACCACTGTAAGTTAATATAGTCCTTTGTTTTAAATTAAAAAAATTCACTATTTGATCAAATTCATTTTGAGATATAGGAAATTCATTATTCAATTTTTCTTCTGTTATTTGATTCATATAGCCTGTTAAAACAACTGGTTGCAACTCTAAAGGCTAAAACCTATTATATGCCACTCCTTTCAATGGATCATAAATAGAAATTGATAACAAATCGTCATTTGCACTTCTAAGTCCATTCGTTTCAAGATCTAATACAACATAATCACGAGAAAGATTTTTATCAATTGCTTTGTATAAATTTTTAATTAAACTATCTTTAAATTCTTTATCCCCTTTATTTAACTCATACATTTTGGTGAACGCAGGAAGTTTCCTTTTTATGTAATTTATATTGTTAGTTAAATTTTTTATATTTTGTAATATTTTTTTTGACTTTGGATGTTTTATACTTTCCTGTTTCAAATCCTTTAAATCATTCAAAAAACAATTGTATTCATTTAATCCATCTCTAAAAGCAACATCAATATGATCAAATGCTAAACACATATCCATTCCATAGTTTATAAGTCTATATCGATAAACTATTTTTATCAAAAGATTTTCTGTTATTCTATAATAAGGAATATAAGCTATAGGCAAATTTTTACTATTCCAATTATTTTTGCAATTTCGCAAAAAATTTGTACTTAGAAAAAAATCTTTACAAGAAATTTGATTAATTTTTGGATCTTTAAAAAATTTTTTCTTCATAATTCCAGTAATACCTCTTCATTTTTATACTTTTTATTTTTCTTCCACATCTTCTTGAACTTTATTTTTCTCTTTTTTTAACTGCCTTTTTTGTTTAAAATTTTGATAATTCTGTTTGATTTTACCAAACACAAACACACAATCATTTTTGAAGTTTTTATGATCAAAGATCATACAAATTAAAAATGTTATTGGTATTAAATATAAAAATGACGGAACAATAAGCCAAAACCAAGGCCAATATTTTTCTTGCCCTGCAAATTCTCCCACAGGAATAGTTTTGAAAAACGAAGGACAAACAGCAGTCAACACAATTTCAAAGGAATTACCTTCTGGCCCCCAAATCAATGAAGTGTTTTTATAAGGTATTTCTGTTATATTATCGCCTCTTAAACCAATGAATCCCAGTTCGCTTTGCAAAATTTGATTAACCATAATAAACATCAAAACACCCAAAAAACAAATTGGAACAAACACCACTCTTTTATAACTTAAAGTGTGTATTTTAAAAAGCACCATAAGAAGTGGAACTTGCCAAATTAAATTGTGATGAATATAAAACCTTACAATATCAAGCCACTCTGATGCTTGATCTACTTTTAACATTGGTTCCATGGGATAAATAATTGAAACTAAACCACTAATTAAACCTATGTAAAACATATAATCTTTTAGTTTTTTGCTTTTTGAAAGAAATATAAACGGAAATAAAAAAATATTCGCTCCGCAAATATTGATAAACCAAGAATCACGCAATAGCCTGCTATTGTCTGTTGAATATGGTGGAATTAAAAACTTTAAAAAATGAAGCGCAAGCGCAAAAAACAATAAACTCGCCAAAACAATTTTTTGTGTTTTTTGCGAGCGTTTTCTTAATAAAAAGAAAAGCCCTAAAAAGCAACCAATGGATAAAATTAATGCCAAAAAATACCAACCATTAAACATTTGTATTCCCATAACAAACCTCTTTACTTTTATATTATAAGTGATATCTTTCAAAAAACAAAGAATTTATTTGCTATTTTGCACAAAATAATGTATTCTAATCTCGTTAAAGGAGCAAAAAATGACTTTTCAAGAATGGATATTTAGTTCTTATCCAAACCCATCAAAAGATGGCCAATGGGGGCTATTGCATATTTTAGTTTTGCTATTTTGTATAGCAATTATTATAGCAATAACATTATTGTTACGGAAAAAAAGTGAAAAAGCAAGACGCATAGTTCTATGGGTTTTGGCCGCACTCATTTTAACATTTGAAATAACGCGTCGCGTTGTCAATTTTATAAAAGCCGATTACTTCGACTTTAATTCAGTGATGTATTTACTTTTGCCAAGGCCATGGTGCGCGATCTCATGTTGGGCTTTGATGCTTTCCACGATAATAAACAAAAAGTTTTTCTATAATTTCACAAGCATCACTTCCCTGCTTTGTGCACTTGTCTTTTTCGCTTATCCTGGTGTTGGATTCAACAATGAATACATACTGTTTGAAAACCTCTACTCGATTGCAACACATTCGCTGGTTTTGGTTATGTCTATCTTGCTTATCACGTTGCGATTTACAAAGTTTGAGTATAAAAACTGCTGGAAGGAAGCCATTTGCTTCGTGGCCCTTCTCATTTATGTCTTGCTGGAAATCTACGTAAAAAAAATTGAAAGCGACCCAATGTATTTTATGCCAGGCAATGATGTTATGGAAATTCTTGGAGTCAATTATGGCGCATTTCTTGCCATATACATCGTGTTTATGCTGGTTTATTTCAATGTTTTCTACTTGATCGATGACAGAAAGACGGTTTTTAGAAAACGGATCAAACCACATAAAAATGTTGGGTAATTCTTGTCGTTTATGATAT
>CALWFX010000023.1 GCA_944377765.1 uncultured Clostridia bacterium | reverse complement strand
AACACTCCAACATCCAAAGTTTTAACTCCACGACCATTTTGCGAAGTGCCTTGAATTAATTCATCATATAAGTTTTGTGCCAAAATTCTGCTTTGCGTGGCTTTTGAATTTTGTGGAGAGTAAAAAGTTTCAAGTCCGCTTGCACTATTAAAAGTTTCGCCAAAAGCATTATAGGCGAAGGTGACAAGAAGAGTCAAGTTTTGAGAATTTATTCTGCGTATTCTTTCATTTATGGAAATGTCTTGAAGTTCTGGTTTAACATCAAACACCGAAAAATCTTGACGCATACATGCTTCAATGAATTTGTTTTTCGCTGCCCTGTTAAATTCGTTTTCATATATCTGCCTGTTTAAACCAGGAACAACAGGAGTGCGTTTGCCTTGAGTTGGTGGATTGACGCCATGTTCGTCGTTTGCTCCGATATAAAAATCTTCATTTGCCATTATTTTCTCCTTTACACATTTTTTTATGTCCTTATTAAAAAAAGTGTTACAAAATGCAAAGGTTTAAATACATGGTTATTTAGTTTTAACTAATTTAATAACTTTTTATAACAAGAGTAACAAACGCTTTCGTAGCATTCGTCTGCACCAATAAGAATTTCTTCTCCATCTTTTGCAATTTTGCCATCAACAAAACGAGCATTTATTGTTGCCTTTCTGCCACAACGACAAACTGATTTTATTTCAGTTAAGGATTCTGCAAGTTCAACAAGGCGTTTACTGCCTTCAAAAAGTTCTGTTTTAAAGTTGGTAAGAAGCCCATAGCATAGAACAGGCATTTGCAAGGATATGTCTTTAAGTTCGTCAACTTGTTCTTTTGTAAGAAATTGGCATTCGTCAACAATGATAACGCTTTTGCCTTGGTCAAATTTAAGATTGTTAAAATAAGCCTTAAAAGAAAAAAGTTTTCCAAATTCAACACATTCACTTTCAAGACCAATTCTGCTGTGCACAAGTCCTTTGCCATTCCTGATTTTTCGATTGTCTATTTGAGATTTAAAAAGAAAAACCTTAAAACCTTTTTGTTCATAGTTAAACTTGCACATTAAGGCTTGAGCAGTTTTACTGCTTCCCATTGCTCCATATTTAAAATATAGTTTTGCCATAATTTTCTCCTTAAAACTATTTTAATATAACTGACAAAAAAAGCAAAATTAATAATATAAATATTTTTCATTTTTACCTATTTTGTGATATTATAAATAATAATAGGGGAAGAATATGAGTATCACAAACAAACGCTTTTTAAAAATTGGAATGTTGTTTTGTATGGCAATACTTTTGCTGTTTTCTTTATCTGGTTGCACACCAGTTTTAACGACAGAAGATTATAGACCAACATATGACAGCGGTTACTATATTGAAAACTATGATGTGGATATTGTGATTGACGAAAACAAAACAATGACAATCACTGAAAGCATAACTGGTGTGTTTGAAGATTACACCAATGGAATTATAAGAAATATTCCAATTTCACAAACAATGGGAATTCCAAATGATAATGGTGGAAGAGATATCAAAAACTATGAAAATACAATTTCTGATTTCACAGTGGACTCTTCAAATGGGGCATATCTTCTTGATGAAGTGGAAGATATGGGAAATATGTTCTATTATATTTCAGCACCGCATGGCCTAAGTGGTGGCGAAAAATATACCTTTACTTTTTCTTATAACTTTAATCCCGGAGATGACAGAGATACTTCAAAAGATTTCTTGTATCATAACATTATCGGAACAGGTGTGAACACAGATGTTATGCATGTCAATTTTTCAATTACCTTTCCAACAGAAATTGAAAATGAAATCAACCCTGCCGATTTAAAATTTTATGTGGGCGGTTATGGAGAAGACTCGTCAGGCACACAAGTTGTTTATCAAATTAATGGCAACACGATATCAGGCTCATATGGAGATGAAGAAACTTATCTTGGCTATGGGGATGCAATAACAATTTATTTGCCACTTGAAGAAGGATATTTTGTAACGCACAGAATTGGTGGCTTTGACATTGCACTCTTTGTAATATTCTTTGTTGGTCTTGCAGTTATCATAACACTTTTTGTTTTAAACAGAAAAAAAGACCCTGTTATTGATGTTGTTGAATTTTCTGCACCAGATGGATTGACACCAACAGAAGCGGGCTTTATTATTGATGGAACAGTGACAGGGGATGACATAACTGCACTTTTGGTGTATTGGGCAGACAAAGGCTATGTTCAGATTGAAGAAAAGGAAAAGAAGATATATATTAAGCGTTTGAAACCCTTGGGAGAAGAAGCGAAGGAACATGAAAAAATTTTCTTTAATTCACTTTTTAAAAATGACCAACCAATTGATTGCAATAATATAAAATATATGGGTGGTTCTGTTGGCGATTTTTGTAAAAAGGCAATAGAGAAAAAACGCAGGGCATATTTCAATGTTAAATCTAACTATTATTACAAATTATCTTCCATTTTTGTTGCGGTGCTTATGGCTTTGTCTTGCATTAAAATTGGTTTGGCATCGCATGACACATTTTCAATTTTCATTAAATTGCTTTTGTGTGGCGTCATGCTTATAACTCTTCTTTTCCTTCCAAAAATTGAGAAGAATAAAGAGAAAGAGAAGAAAGGAAAGTTTTGGACGAAAAAAATTATCAACTTGATTTTCCTTGTTGGCACATTTGCAGGTTTTATTTTCTATGGCGAAAGTTATTGCGACCCATTCTTTACAAGAATACTATTTTCTTTGCTTGCACTTTTCCTTTGGATAATTTATCCATTTTTGGAACAATACACCAAAAGGGGAAGAGAAGTTTTGGGAAAACTTAGGGGACTTAAACAATATATTGAAGTGGCAGAGAAAGACAGAATGGAAGCAATGGTAAGCGAAAATCCAAATCTTTTTTATGAAGTTTTGCCTTATGCGTATGTGCTTGGAGTTAGCAGTGTTTATCTTGAAAAATTCCAAGATGTTCCAATAAGCAGTCCTACATGGCTTGTAACAGACAATGTTTTAACTTTGTGGCTTACTTTAAATTTGATGACAAGAAGTTTTGCAGCACTTGGTGTGCTTGTTGGTCAAACAATGGCAAAAAGCATTGCCTTGACTGTTGCCAAGTTTGCAGTTGCAGCAACCATATCTAACATTGGTGGCGATGGTGGATTTTCTGGTGGTGGCTCTGGCGGTGGCGGAGTTGGAAGATTTTAAAAAATAAAAGATAATGTGAAAAGCATTATCTTTTTTATTCAATGTAATTTATTTTAATTTTTTAATTTTTTATGCTATACTAAAGAATATTAAGGGGTGAGATATGAATGCAACTGCAAAGAAAAGTTTAAAAATAACTGGCATGGCATTATTGCTTGCAATTGAATTGTTACTGCTTATCGTTTTAAGTTATGTGGCATATCTTTCTGCTAATTATTACAGAATTCCAGACAAAACAGCCCTTACAGTTAATAATAACGAATATATTTATAATGCTGACGAAAACGCTGAAAAAGTGGAAAGAAGTTTGGTAACCATGGATGGCACTTACACAATTTCAACATATAACATTGGCTTTGGAGCATATAGCCACGATTTTGACTTTTTTATGGACAGCGGAACAATGAAAGATGGCACAAAAGTTTCTGGCTCACAAAGTAAAGCAAAGGACCAAGCAACAGTTTTAACCAACACAAATGGCGCAATGGATGTGATATACAATTTGAATACTGATTTTTCTTTCTTTCAAGAAGTGGATGTTAAAGCGGATAGAAGTAGATTTGTAAATCAATATGCCATGCTTCAAGAAAAGTTTTTGGAAAATTATTCTTCTTCAATTGCCATGAATATGCACTGCGGATATTTGATGTATCCTTTTAATGACCCACATGGCAGTGTGCAAGCAGGGCAAGTGACATTGTCTAAATATAAAATTGAAAGTGCGGTTCGTCGCTCTTTTCCAATTGATGAAAGTTTTATAAACAAATTTTTTGACCTTGACAGATGTTTTGTTGTTAATCGTTTAAAAATTGAAAATTCCGATAAAGAATTGGTGCTTATAAACCTTCATATGAGTGCCTATGATGAAGGCGGAAAGATAAGAGCAAAACAACTTGAAATGCTTTCAGAATTTATTGAAAGCGAATATGAAAAAGGCAACTATGTGATTGCAGGCGGTGATTGGAACCATGATATTGCTGACAGTTTGAATGCTTTTAAGTCTGGGCAACTTGTTCCTGAATGGGTGCAACAAATAACAGATGAAGATATTCCAGAAGGCTTTCATTTTGCTAAATCTTTAAATGCACCAACTTGCAGGTCAACAGATATGCCATACACAGTTGACGAAAATAACGTGCCAGTAAATTATACAGTTGTTGTTGATGGCTTCTTAGTTTCTGATAATGTTAAAGTTAACCATGTTGAAAACATAGACACAAATTTTGCATACTCTGACCATAATCCAGTTGCGATGTCTTTCAGTTTAATTGAAGAAGAAACTGAACCAACAGAGCCAGTTGAAAATGTTTAATAATATATAATCAAAAAATAGTGATATGAATGTATCACTATTTTTTTTATGTTTAAAATTATGCTTTCCAAAGACTATGCAAATTGCAATATGCGTAAACTTCTTCAACCTTTTCGCTTGGTGCAATTGTGAAATTGGTTTCTGGTGCATCGTTAGGGTTGAATTCGTGAACATAGACATTTTTATCGCTTTTAAGCACAACAAATTGAATGTAATGTTCTTCTGTCATTGGGTGTGGAATTGAGCCAATTTTAACATTAACCAAGTTTTTTGTTTTTTCAACAACAGGCAAATGTTTTTCTTGTGCTGCATCTGTTGTGTTGGCATTTAAAACTTGCATCATTTGACCGCAACAAACCATTGGAATTGTGGAATCCACAAGTTTAATGGCAACATTCCCACAGACACTACATTTGTAAAATACTAATTTTTTCATATATGTATCTCCTTTAAATAAAGTATATCAAATTCATAATATTTTTCAAACAAAATGAAAACAAAATTTAGTGTGCAATTTTTACCCATTAATAAAAATCGAATGGCAATTACATTAAACTATAAATAAACAAGGAGAGAAATATGGTTAATATGAAAGAAAGTTATAAATTTAATGTAAAACTTATTGAAGAAAATATGAACAAAAATAATTACGATATAGAAATGTTTGCGCAAAGATGTCGTATTGATACAAAAGATTTAAAAGCCATACTTGAAAATAATAAACATGCCCCACTTTATGCAATTATTCGCATAGCAGATGTTATAAGTGTTCCATATACAAAATTATTTATTTTATAAAATAATGTTTAAATTTTAAAATGTTCTTTATATTTTGTATATATTTCGTCAGCGAGTTCTTCGGGAGTTTTGTTTTTGCTGGATAACACAAGGTCATAGTTTTTCATGTTTAAATTGTCTATGCCATAAAATTTTTGATAGCGCTTGTTTTCTGCGTTAAAACGCTCGATAAGAGTTTTTTTTGCGTCTTCAACATTTGAATATTTTTCTTTTCCAACTCTGTCAGAATTTGCCAAGCGTTTTGCCATTTCTTCTTCGTCAAGGTCAAGGAAAACTTTGAAAGAATGCGGGATGAAATGCCATGCAAGTCGAGAGTCAAAAACAACATTATCATTTTTCCATTTTTCTCCCAATTCCTTTGTTTTTTCATCAATAAAATTGTCATATTTTGGGTCGCTTAATAAGAATTTGTTAAACTCTTCTGCACTCATTTCATGCCTTTTGGCTTCATCTTTAAACATTTCGCCAACTGAATATATTTTGAAATTATATTTTGAATTTAAAACTTTTGCCACACTACTTTTGCCACTGCATGGTTTTCCAGTCAATGCTATAATCATAAAGAACTCCTTAATTATTGAATTATAATATATTTATTGAAATTTTAAAAACAAAAATTATAAGTTGTTTAAAAGATTTGAAAATATTATGTCTATATGTTATAATATTTAACGAAAGGAGAGTTTGATGGCAACACCACACAATAGTGCCAATAAAAAGGATATTGCAAAAACTGTTTTAATGGTTGGAGATCCAATTCGTGCAAAAAAAATTGCCGAAAAGTATTTGCAGGACCTAAAAGAAGTCAACAATGTTAGGGGAATGAACACCTTTACTGGCAAATATCATGGCAAAAGAATAACTATCATGCCACATGGAATGGGTTGTCCTTCGGTGGGTATTTACACCTATGAATTATTCAAGTTTTATGGCGTTGAAAGAATTGTTAGATTTGGAACTATTGGTGCTTTAAAGGCTGAAACAAAAGTTGGAACAATTATTATTGCAGAAAAATCTTACACAAAAACAAATTACTTTGATTTTTATATCAAAAATGGTGCTTCCTATCTTTCTGCAAATCCTGAACTTGTGGAAAAAGCAAAAAGGGTTTTTGAAAAAAGCAATTTGAATGTGCAAGAAGGAACAATTTATTGCTCTGACACTTTTTACACCGATGAAGACCAAGTTGCACTTGGAAAGAAACTTAATTTGCTTGGTGTGGAAATGGAGTCTGCTGGACTTTATATCAATGCAAACATGTTCAACAAACAAGCCTTAACAATTTGCTCTGTGTCAGACAATTTGGCAAGTGGTGAAGCGTTGGATGCCAAAGACAGAGAAAACTCTTTTTATCAAGCAATCGAATATGTTTTTAAGGTTGCACTAGAAAAATAAGCAAGAAAAGGAGAAAATTTATGCGTTCATGTGAAGGAACTGGAAGAAACATTGAACAAGCAATTGAAAATGCTTTGTTTGAACTTAAAGCAACAAGAGATGATGTTGACATTAAAATTTTAAGTGAAGGTGGATTTTTAAAGAAAGCCAAAGTTTTGGTTACAATTTCCGAAGATGCCCTTCCAAAGTATGAAAAAATTGAAAAATTAAGAGAAGAAGAGAAAAAAGAAAACGAACCTAACGAAACTGAAGAAAAAGATTTTGTTGAAACTTTTATGGCAAAGAAAATTGAGTCAGTAAGTGAAAATAAAGTGCAAATCATTGCTGATGAAGAATATGTTAAAGTTGACAAAAAAGAAGATGGCGAAATTGAAGTAAAAAAGGAAAAGAAAGAATATTTCGATAAGAAAGTTGATGTTAAAGATTTTCTTGAAAAAGTCCTTCAAACATTAAACTTAACCGCCGACATTGAAGTTGAAGAAGATGAAAAGTTTGTTAGATACAAACTTAATGGTGAAAATTTAAATGACCTTATTGGACATCATGGCGAGTGTATGTTTGCTTTGTCATATTATCTTAATTCAGTTGGAATTTCTGAAAATAGAAAGAAAATTGTTTTGGACATTGGAGATTATCGCACAAAGCGTGCAGAAACCTTAACCAATTTGGCAAAAAAAGTTGCTTCCAAAGTGGCAAAAAGTGGAAGATATTATAAATTTGAGCCTATGGATGCCAGTGAAAGAAAAATCATCCACACTGCTCTTCAAAATGACGACAGAGTAACAACTTTAAGCAAGGGCGAAGAACCAAACAGATACTTAATTGTTTTTCCAAGAGAGTATAGAGAAGAATAAAATAAACGCATTTTTTAATGCGTTTTTTTATATGGATATTTCAGTTTGTTTTTCTTTTATGTATGGGTTCTTAATTGTGTATACGCCATATAGGTCATAGTTACGATAAACAACTTTTGGCAAGGTTAAATATTTTTGTATATTCAAGCTTGAGCCCATTTTACTTGTCCATATTCCACTTTTTTCTTGCAAAAGAAAATGGTAATCTTCCACTTCGTAGTCAGTTCGATAATATAGGGCAACTCGCCACTCCTTTTGCTTATTAATAATTTTTTTGTTATCACTAACTTTAAGTCCAGCGTCTTCCACAAAATTGAATATATCTTGCGTGATTTCAGAAAGTGATTTATTAACATCAATAAAAGATTGAAAGGCAGATTTATCATATATTGAAAAATTGTTATCAATTATTTGCTTGTTTGTAAGGTTAAAGCAAGCGTGTTCCAAACAATTTGTTATTTGTCCAGTTAAAAAACCGCTTGGAGTTTTGCATCTGTATGTTTCAAGTCTTCTTTCAGGACGATATCCAAGTTTAAATATTTCTTTAAGTTTTAAAATGGTTTTATATTTATCCATATTGAAATTATATTTTATAAACTGAACTTTGTCAATAGCAAATTCTTGCAATTTTCAAATTAATTTGCTATAATTTTAGGTATGGAAAACGCTATTGTTTCAATTTCAACCCCATTAGGCGTTGGGGCTATATCAATTGTTCGCATGAGTGGTAAAGATTGTTTAAACATTGCACTCAAAGTTTTTCATTGCAAGGCTAAAATTATAGAGCCAAGATATATGTATTTAGGAAAACTTGAAATTGAAAAGGATACTTTTGAAGAGTGTTTAATGGTATATTTTAAAGCACCATATTCCTATACTGGCGAAGATTTGGTGGAATTTCATATACATGGTGGAATTTTGCTTGCACAAAAGGTGGTTGAACTTTTTGTTAAAAATGGTTGTAGGCTTGCCGAAGCGGGTGAGTTTTCTAAGCGAGCATTTATGAATGGAAAGATTACACTTGATAAAGCAGAAGCGATAATTGGAGAGATAAATGCAGAAACTGAAGGGGAACTTAAATCGTCTTTAAAAATCACCAATGGTAAACTTGCAGAAAAAATTGAAAAAGAGCAAGAAGACTTGAAAATGTTGTTGGCAGAAATTGAAGTTTCCTTCGACTATCCTGAACATGATTATGAAGAGATTGTTAAAGGGAAAGTTTTAGAGAAAGTTAAAGAAATAAAGAAACAAAATGACAAGATAATTGAAATATCTGAAAGTGGAAAATACCTTAAAAATGGCATTAATGTGGCACTGGTTGGAAAAGCAAATGTGGGCAAAAGTAGTGTGCTAAATGCCCTTCTTGGTGAAAATAGAGCAATTGTTACAGACATCGAAGGCACAACAAGAGACAGTTTATGCGAAAGTTTCTTCCACAAAGGGATGAAAATTAATTTGATAGACACTGCAGGCATTAGGCAGACAGAAGATGTTGTGGAAAAACTTGGCATCAAGAAAAGTTTGGAGAGTATTGACAATGCAGATATTGTTCTTTTCATTAGAGATGGAAGCCAAAAAGAGAGCAAAGAAGACAAAGAAATTGAAAAGAATATGAGCGGAAAAAGAGTTATCAATGTTATTAACAAAACTGATAAAAAAAGAGTTTTGGAATATAAGGATAATGAAATTGAAATATCTGCTTTGACAGAAAAGAACATCAACCATTTAAAAGATAAAATTGTGAATGATGTGATTAAGTTTGACATCAAAAGTGATGCACTTGTTTTGACAAATGAAAGACATTTGGATATTTTGAAAAAATGCGATGATATCTTGAACGAAATTTTTGCTATTAAAAATGAATCTCTTGATATCATTGCCATGCTTATTAAAAAATTGTGGGTGGAACTTGGAAAGATAACTGGAAACACTGAAAATGAAGATATTATTTCCTTAATTTTTTCAAAGTTCTGTTTAGGTAAATGATATGGAAAGATTTGATGCAATTGTGATTGGTGCGGGACATGCTGGTTGTGAATCAGCACTTGCTCTTGCAAGAACTGGGAATAAAACACTGCTTTTGACCATAAGTTTGGATGCAGTGGCTTTTTTAGCGTGCAATCCTTCAATTGGCGGAACTGCAAAAGGACAATTGGTCAGTGAAGTGGACGCACTTGGCGGAGAAATGGGAATTAATGCGGACAAAACTGCCATTCAAATTCGAATGCTAAATCGTGGCAAGGGACCTGCTGTTCAAAGTTTAAGAGCGCAAGCAGATAAAAATGCGTATCACACCGAAATGAAAAAGACGTTGGAAAATACACCAAATTTGTTTTTAAGGCAAGGAGAAGCGGTTGATATTTCACTTGATGGCGAAGATAAAATTGTGACCACAAGTGTTGGACTTAAATATGTTGCAAAGGCACTTGTTTTTGCAACAGGGGTTTATCTTGAAAGTGAAATTATTATTGGGAAAACAAGAGAAAAAACTGGGCCAAATGGTTTTAAAAACAGTCATGGTTTATCTGAAAGTTTAAGAAAACTTGGAATCACTTTGGTGCGATTCAAAACAGGAACTCCTGTAAGGTTACATGCAAGAAGTGTTGACTATTCAAAAATGGAAGTTCAAAATGGCGATGAAGGTATTTCTGGTTTTTCATATCTTACAGAACATCCAATTGAAAACAAAGCGGTTTGCTATCTTACATATACCACACAAAAAACGCATGAAATAATCAGAAACAACCTTGATAAGGCCCCAGCCATCTCTGGCGAAATTGTTGGCATTGGGCCAAGATATTGTCCTTCAATTGAAACTAAAATTGTGCGCTTTGCGGACAAGGAAAGACATCAACTTTTCTTGGAGCCTGAAGCATTAAACACGCAAGAAATGTATTTGCAAGGTTTTAGCACGTCCATGCCTTCATACATTCAAAAGGATATGGTAGAAAGTGTGATAGGGTTGGAAAAAGCGGAAATAATGAGAGATGCATATGCAATTGAATATGATTGTATTGTGCCAACTGAACTTAATCCAACCTTGGAATTAAAAGCAATTAAGGGTATGTTTTTTGCAGGGCAAATTAATGGGACAAGTGGTTACGAAGAAGCGGCAGCGCAAGGAATTATTGCTGGAATAAATGCCAATCTATATTTGAAAGGCAAAGAGCAGATTGTTTTGAAGCGTAGCGATGCTTATATTGGTGTTTTAATTGATGACATTGTAACAAAAGGAACGAATGAACCTTACAGAATGATGACGAGTAGGGCGGAATATAGGCTTTTGTTAAGACAAGATAATGCAGATTTAAGACTAACTGAAATTGGCAGAAGTGTTGGGCTTGTGAGCGATGAAAGGTATAATATTTTTCTTGAAAAGAAAAGAAAAATGAAAGAAATTGAACAAGAACTTGAAAGAAAAATTAAACTTGACGAAAATGTTAAAAATTTTTTCCAAAGCCATAAAGAGTCATTGCCAAAGGAAAGCATGAAACTTAAAGATATGTTAAAAAGGGTAAATATTGATATATTTGATATTAAAAATCAATTTGGTTTTAAGGGAGATTATGATTTTAATTTGCTTGAAAAAGTAAATATTAAAATTAAGTATGAAGGCTATTTAAAGCAACAACAGGAAGATATTGAAAAGGCACTTGCTAATGAAAAACTTAAAATACCAGAAGATTTTGACTATCAAAATGTTAAAGGTTTAAGAAGAGAAGCAGTTGAAAAACTCATGCAAATAAGACCTTTAAACATCGGACAGGCATCAAGAATATCAGGAGTTTCCCCTGCGGATATTTCAGTGCTTTCAATATTAGTGAAGAAGGATGAAAAGGAAAGAAAAAATGGAAATTAAAGAAATATTTTCAAAATATGGTTATCAACTTTCAAGTAAACAGGTTGAGCAGTTTGAAAACTATTTTAAATTTTTAATAGAAGAAAATGAGAAGTATAATTTAACTGCAATAACTGAAAGGGGAGATGTTTTTTATAAACATTTTTT
>CALWFX010000022.1 GCA_944377765.1 uncultured Clostridia bacterium | reverse complement strand
GGAATCTTATCGTCAAAATAAAGAAAAAACTGAGAAAGAACTTGGAATAGCTTTAAATGACGATGATAAAGCAAAACAAATCTTAAAGAAGATAAGTGAAAATAAGCACAGGGCAAAACAAAGAGATGAATTATCTCGTTAAGTAGTATGCTGAAAAATTTTTGCTTATTAAGATAAGTTTTGTAATAAAAACTTAAAATTTTGAAAAAATCTTTTAAAATCGCTTAGTTTTAATTGAAATCTATATTATAATTAAGTGAAATTTCAAAAGAGTTACAAAAGGTAACTAAATTAAAATAAGGAGAAAAATATGGCTACCGATTTAAAAATGGTAAGAAACGTTGGTATTATGGCTCATATTGATGCTGGTAAAACAACAACCACTGAAAGAATTTTGTTCTATACCGGTAAAAGTCACAAAATCGGCGAAGTTCACGACGGTGAAGCAACCATGGACTGGATGGCTCAGGAACAAGAAAGAGGTATCACAATCACTTCTGCCTGCACAACATGTTTCTGGAAAAATCATAAGATTAACATCATCGACACACCAGGACACGTTGACTTTACAGTTGAAGTTGAACGTTCTTTGAAGGTTCTTGATGGTGCAGTTTTGGTTTTGTCTGCTCGTGATAAAGTTCAACCACAAACTGAAACTGTTTGGCGTCAATCTTCAAAATACAAAGTGCCAACAATTATCTACGTCAACAAAATGGATAGAGATGCTGCTGATTTCTTCGGTTGTGTTAAATCTATTGAAGACAGATTAAAAACAAAAGCATTACCTATTCAAATGCCAATAGGCGAAGCAGATACTTTTAGTGGTATCATCGACCTTCTCACAATGAAGGCTGAAATTTATGAAGATGACCTTGGAACAACCATTGATGTAACTGATATTCCTGCTGAATATAAAGACAAGGCTCAATCTCTTCATGATGAAATGGTTGAAAAAATTGTTGAAACTGATGACGAACTTCTCACAAAATATTTTGATGGCGAAGAAATCACAGTTGACGAACTTAAAAAGGCAATCAGAAATGCCACAATTTCAAGAGCATTAACACCTGTTCTTTGCGGTTCTTCATATAAGAACAAGGGTGTTCAAATGCTTCTTGATGCTATGGTTGAATACCTTCCATCTCCACTTGATATTGACCACATCGAAGGTGTTAATCCAGAAACTGGCGAAACAGAAACAAGAGCTCCAAGCGAAGATGCTCCTTTCGCTGGGCTTGCATTCAAGATTATGACAGACCCATTTGTTGGTCGTCTTGCATTCTTCCGTGTTTACTCTGGTAAACTTACTGCTGGAAGTTATGTTTATAACTCAAATAAAGGCGAAAAGGAAAGAGTTGGAAGACTTATCAGAATGCATGCTAACCAAAGAGAAGAAATCAAAGAAGTTGGAGCAGGCGACATCGCTGCTATTGTTGGTTTGAAAGATACAATCACAGGTGAAACTCTTTGTGATGAAAAACATCCAATTGTTTTGGAAAGCATGGATTTCCCAGAACCTGTTATTCGTGTTGCTATTGAACCAAAAACAAAACTTATGCAAGAAAAAATGGTGCTTGCACTTGTTAAACTTGCAGAAGAAGACCCAACTTTTAAAACTTATACCGACCAAGAAACAGGTCAAACAATCATTGCTGGTATGGGCGAACTTCACCTTGAAATCATTGTTGACAGACTTCTTCGTGAATTTAAGGTTGAAGCAAATGTTGGTGCTCCACAGGTTGCTTACAAAGAAACAATCAAAAGAAAGGCTCATGCAGAAGGCAAATTCATTCGCCAAAGCGGTGGTAAAGGTCAATATGGTCACTGCGTTATTGATATCGAACCAGTTCCTGCTGGAACTCACCTTGAAGATGCTGAAAGATTTGTTGATAAAACTGTTGGTGGTTCAATTCCAAAAGAATATATCCAACCAACATTCAATGGAATTAAAGAAGCTGCTAAAAATGGTGTTCTTGCTGGATATGAAGTTGTTGACTATAAAGTTACTCTTCTTGATGGTTCTTATCACGAAGTTGACTCTTCTGAAATGGCATTTAAGATTGCTGGTTCAATGGCATTCAAAGATGGTTGCTTAAAAGCAGACCCATGCTTACTTGAACCTATTATGAAAGTTCAAGTTGAAGTTCCAGATGAATACCTTGGCACTGTTATGGGAAATATTACTTCTCGTCGTGGTATGCTCACTGGTAATGAAACTCGTCCAGGTGTTCAAGTTGTTAACGAAGAAGTTCCACTTGGAGAAATGTTTGGTTATGCAACTGACCTTCGTTCTCAAACACAAGGACGT
Organism: uncultured Clostridia bacterium; assembly: GCA_944377765.1. Taxonomy (GTDB): domain Bacteria; phylum Bacillota; class Clostridia; order Christensenellales; family UBA1242; genus Caccovivens. Next base: position 12,090 of record CALWFX010000022.1, on the reverse strand, counting down.
GGAAACTTCACAATGGAATTCTTAAAATATGCTGAAGTTCCAAGAAACATTGCTGAGACCATTATAGGTCAACGCAAAAAAGCAGAATAATTGAAAATTTTTATAAAAAATATTGAAAATTGTTTTGACTTTTAACAAATTTATGTTATTATATCGTATGTAGAAATAAAAAAGGAGAATTTTAAAATGGCTACAGAAAAATTTGATAGAAGTAAACCACACGTAAACGTTGGTACTATTGGACACGTTGACCATGGTAAAACAACTCTTACTGCTGCAATCACAATGTATTGCGCTTCTAAGGGCTTGGCTCAACAAATGAAATATGATGAAATTGATAAGGCTCCAGAAGAAAGAGCTAGAGGTATCACAATCAATACCGCTCACGTTGAATATCAAACAGAAAAACGTCACTATGCTCACGTAGACTGCCCAGGACACGCAGACTACGTTAAGAACATGATCACAGGTGCTGCTCAAATGGATGGTGCTATCCTTGTTGTTGCTGCAACTGATGGTCCAATGCCTCAAACAAGAGAACACATCCTTCTTGCAAGACAGGTTGGTGTTCCATATATCGTTGTTTTCATGAACAAAACAGATCAAGTTGATGATCCAGAACTTCTTGAACTTGTTGAAATGGAAATTAGAGAACTTTTAACAGAATATGGATTCCCAGGAGATGACACTCCAATCATTAAGGGTTCTGCTCTTAAAGCTTTGGAAGCTGCTCAAGCAGGTCATGCTGATGATCCAGCGTGCAAATGCATTCAAGAACTTCTTGATGCTCTTGATTCTTATATTCCTGAACCTGTTCGTGATACAGACAAACCTTTCTTAATGCCAGTTGAAGACGTATTCACAATCACAGGTCGTGGAACAGTTGCAACAGGAAGAATTGAAAGAGGCGTTGTTAAAATTAACGATGTTGTTGAAATTGTTGGTATGGGACAAAAGAAACAAACAGTTATCACTGGTGTTGAAATGTTCAGAAAACTCCTTGATGAAGGTCGTGCAGGAGATAATGTTGGTCTTCTTCTTCGTGGTATCCAAAGAAACGAAATTGAAAGAGGACAAGTTGTCTGCAAACCTGGTTCAATTCACCCACACACAAAATTCACTGCTGAAGTGTATGTATTGAAGAAAGAAGAAGGCGGTCGTCATACACCATTCTTCAATGGTTACAGACCACAATTCTATTTCAGAACAACAGATGTTACTGGAACAATTGAACTTGAAAAAGGCGTTGAAATGGTTATGCCTGGTGATAATGTTAAGATGACAATCACTCTTATCACACCAATCGCTATTGAACAAGGACTTCGTTTCGCTATTCGTGAAGGCGGAAGAACAGTTGGTTCTGGTGTTGTTTCTTCAATTATTGAATAATTGATTAAATTAAGTGGCAATTTGCCATAACCAATAGAAAGATATTATTAAGCAAAAAAAAGACTTTCGTTTGTGAAAGTCTTTTTTTGTTGCGCTTTATTGATAAATGCAATGATATTTTTGCACGCAGAACATTTTTAAGGGGTTGGGGAATCGGTGCTTTATGTTCTTTTATTGTATTAATAATTTGTGGTTTTATATTTGGAGGTATGAATTCATGAAAATAAATGCAGTTTTTTACTGCATTTTTTCATTTTAAGTTTTAATATTTGACAAAAATTTTCATTTGTGCACATGAAAAAAGAGCAAAATTTTATCTTTTGTTTGCTGTTTTAATTTATATATGTTATAATTTTATTGTTAAATTTGGAAAATTTGTAATTGAAAGGTATATATTATGAAATTTATGGATATTTTTTATAAGGCACTAGGATTTGAAACTGATGATGTTAAGATTGTTAAGAAAAAAAATCCAAAGAAAGCCACATATAATTTAAAAGTTAGCCAAAAACTTCCTGATGAAATTGATGGAGTTAAGGTTTATTATCCTGAAAGTTTAAGTGATTGCAAGGATAAAGCCGATTTATTGAAAAAAGAAACACCTTTCATATTAGATTTTAGGAATTGCTCCAATTCTGATAGAATGAAAATTCTTGATTATTATGATGGGGTTAACGATGTTTTGGAAAGCAGATATGAAACCATAGAAAAAAATCTTTATATTTTTCTTCCAAAAGATTTTGAAATTGAGATAAATTAGTTGCATAGTTACTTTTTATTGTTTTTTACCGATTAAATAGTTTGTAATAATAAAAGTTTTGGTGGGGTATGAATAAAAGTTTAAGAAATAAATATATTGTTTTTGCGTGCATTATTGTTGGAATTTTGGTGCTTGATTTGGTAACTAAATATGTTATTGATGGAATGTTTAAAGAAGGAACTGGGGTAAGTGCAATACCCGGGCTTTTCAATATCATTTTAGTGCACAATTTTGGTGCTGCATGGGGTATTTTTGAAGGTAGCCAAGCAATGCTTATTATTATGAGTTTGGTTTTTCTTGGCATCTTTATTTGGTATTTTGTTATTGAAAAAAGGAAATCTTGGCTTTTATTTATCACTTTTGCTTTTCTTTGTGCTGGATGTTTAGGGAACTTATATGACAGAATTGTTTTTGGCTATGTGAGAGATTTTATTCAATTTGCTTTTTGGCAAAGTTTTCCAATTTTCAATTTTGCTGATGTTTTTTTAACTTTTGGCGTGATTATGTTTATAATCTATCTTTTAATTCCACTTTTTAAGAAGGAAAAACAAATCGTTGACACAACTGGCAAAATTGTTATTGAAAAAATGGATAACAAAAAAGAAGATGCTGAGATAAGTGATAATGATATTCAAGAATTAAAAATTTCAAATGAGCAAAAATCTTTGGAAAATAAGGAAAATATCTTGAATGATATAGAAAATAATGCTGAAGTTGTCAGTGAAACCGAAAAGATGGAAGATAGTGAAGAAAGTCAAAAACAAACAGATAAGGCTGATAAAAACAAGACTGCAAATAAGTCTAAAAAGGTGACAACTTCAAAAATGAAAAACTCTAAAACTCAAAATAAATCTAAAGAAAAATCAAAAAAAGTTGAAAAAATACAAAAAAATAGCAAAAATTCAACAAAAAAATGAAAATAAAGTGAATTATGGAAGAAAAAGTTATTAAAATTGAAGAAAATAGTGTGGGAAAGCGTCTTGATGTGTTTTTGCAGGACACTTTTTCTTCATATACTCGCTCTTATTTTAAAAATTTGATTGATAATGGGCTTGTTATAGTTGATGGAAGAACTGAAAAAAGCGGTTACAAACTTAAAAAGAATGATATCATCAAAGTGATAATAAAAGAACCTGAAAAAATTTCTACAGAAGCAGAAGATGTGCCTTTTGACATTGTTTATGAAGATGACGATTTGGTGGTTGTCAACAAACCACAAGGGGTTGTTGTTCATCCTTGTTCGTCAACAAAACATGGAACACTTGTTAATGGTTTAATATATAGAATTAAAAATTTGAGTGGCATAAATGGAGTTTTAAGGCCAGGAATTGTGCATAGGCTTGATAAAGAAACGAGTGGCCTTTTGGTGGTTGCTAAAAATGATAAAGCACATGTTTCACTTTCAAAACAAATTAAGGATAAAACTTGCAAAAGAAATTATCTTGCATTACTTGAAGGCAATTTAAAGGAAGATAGCGGTGAAATTGTTACAAAAATAGGCAGGGATAAAAAAGATAGAAAAAAAATGGCTGTTTTAAGTGAAGGTCGAGAGGCAATTACAGATTATAAAGTTTTAAAGCGTTTTAAAAATGCTTGCTTTGTGGAATTTTCACTGAAAACTGGAAGAACTCACCAAATAAGAGTTCATGCAAAATATCTTGGGCATCCAATTATTGGCGACAAGGTTTATGGCAAAGAAGTTAAAGGACTTGAAGGGCAACTTCTTCACGCATATAAATTAACTTTTGTGCATCCGACCACTTTAAAAGAAATGACTTTTGAAGCACCACTACCAGAATATTTTGAAGATTATATTAATAAACAAAAAAATTGAAATTTTTTATTGATTTTGTAAAAATAATGTGATATAATGCAAATATAAATAAAGGGAGTGATAAAATTATGGTTTATTGCGGTATTAGAAGAATAGAAAATGGTGTTGTTTATGGTTATGCAGGCTATGATATTGTGGAACAAATTATTCCTGAAGCCGTTAAGTATATAAACGAAAATACTAAGTATGAAAAATTTGTTTTAGAAGGTTTAAATGGTGTAAATTTGGGAATTGATAGTGGCTTAACAGTTGAACAAGCCTTAGACAAATATCAAGAAGAAAAAGCTGCTTATAGAGAAAGAATACAAAAAGAATATGAAGAATGGCTTGCATCTCCTGAAGGCATCGCTGAACAAAAAAGACAAGCAGAAGAACAAGCTAAACATGATGCATTTGTTTTCCATTCACCAAGTGAAGCAATTTTAGCATTAACTGAAATTGAACCAGTAGATTTGACTTCAGCCAAAACAACAGAAAAAGAAGCAATGCGATTTTGTAAAGAAGTTATGACTGTAATTTTAAAATGTGAAGATTTACACTTTTCCGATGAAGATAGAATCTTATTACAAGATACATTAAAAGCATTAGGTTGTGTAGAAACAAAAGATGCTAGTCGCAAGTTTTTAACATCAGGTAGTCGAGTAACAATTGGGACTTTGTTAAAGGCAAAAAATAATATTCAATTTCCTTTATCTTGCTTTGATCAATTATTATCGGAGAATGAAGATACCTTTGATTATGGGAAATCTAAAATGACTGAAGGGGGGAGAGAAACATAGTTGGATTGGGGAATGGCTCCAAACACAAGAAAAAGCAGATAAATCGTTATAAAGAAAATTAATTATGAATTTATTTAAATTGAAAATTAATTTAAGAAAAAGATAGTTTTTTGTTTAAACTATCTTTTTTATATAAAAAATGATTTATAAGGTTTTTTTATTAATTATTACTTGACAAAAAAATCTTTTTTTGGTAAAATATCAATGTATTTCCGCATGTGTCGGGTTTTAGAAGTTGAAAGTTATTTTTAATTAATTTATCACACCTATGACGACAGCGAGTTTGATTTAAGGAGGTAATGAAGATGTTTGCTATTGTTCAAACTGGTGGAAAGCAATACAATGTTACAGAAGGCGACACAATTAAAGTTGAAAGACTTTCAAATGCTGTTGGCGATAAAGTTAACTTAGATGTTCTTTTGGTTTCTGATAATGGAAAAACAGTTGCTGGAACACCAACCGTTAAAGGTGCTGAAGTTGTAGCCGAAGTTCTTGCTCAAGGTAAAGGCGATAAAATTGTTGTTTACAAATATAAGCCAAAGAAAAACGAACGCAAGAAACAAGGACACAGACAACCTTGGACAGAACTTAAGATTGTTTCAATCAAGATGTAATTATGACTAAGATTGTAATTTACAAAAACAAAAATCATATTCTTGGATTTGAAGTTTCTGGACATTCTGGGTATGCGGAAGAAGGCAGTGATATTGTGTGCAGTGCAATTTCAACAGCAACTCAAATGGCTGTTACAGGAATTACAGAAGTGCTAAAACTTAATGCGTTTGTGGAAATTTCTGATGGTTATTTGAAATTTAAGTTGCAAAATGCTGATTTTGATAATGAAAAAGCACAATTTATGCTGAAAAGTATGCAAATAAGTCTTCAGGAGATTGCCAAGGAATATGGTAACTATTTTAAAATGGAGGTCAAAAAAGATGATGTATTTTAATATTCAACTTTTTGCTCATAAAAAAGGTGGCGGTAGCACAAAGAACGGTAGAGATTCTCAAGCAAAGCGTCTTGGCGTTAAGGCTTATGCAGGACAAGATGTTACTGCAGGTTCAATTCTCGTTCGTCAAAGAGGAACAAAAGTTTATCCTGGTGCTAATGTTGGAATTGGTAAAGATTACACACTTTTTGCTCTCAAAGATGGAAAAGTAAACTTTGGGACAGCAAATGGCAAAAAAGTAGTATCAGTTATTGCTGAATAATTTTAAGGGCGTTTTACGCTCTTTTTTTATATCTTTATTAGTTTTGAAGTTTTAGTAATAAAAGGATAGGCATGAAATACAAAATTTGTGAAAATTACATAGAAATACAAGGGAAAGAAGATTTTTCTGCAAAAGACATTTTGGAATGCGGTCAAATTTTTGCTTTTAACAAAACAGAAAAAGGATATGTTGTTTATTCTTTAGATAAAAAAGCAGAAATTGAAGAAAACGAAGGTGGTTTTAGGATAATAACAAAAGATACCAAATACTTTGAAAATTTTTTTGATTTAAAAACTGACTATTCTTTAATTAAAAAACAACTTCATAAGTTTGAGATTTTGAAAAAGCCAATTAATTTTGGTAAAGGTATTAGAATTTTAAAACAAGACCTATTTGAGACTTTAATAAGTTTTATAATTTCTGCAAACAACAATATTAAAAGAATTCAGCTTATTTTATCAAGACTTAGAGAAAAACTTGGGGAAAATATGGGAGATTATTTTGCATTTCCAACTCAAGAAAAGTTATTAAGTGTTGATGAAAAATTTTTCAAAGATATAGGGGCGGGGTATCGAGCAAGTTACCTATATAAAGTGGTAAGGCAGGTTGATAGAGAGAAATTAGAAAGTTGGCGAAACCTTCCGTCAAAGGAATTAAGAAATAACTTGATTGCACTTTCTGGTGTTGGTCCAAAAGTGGCAGATTGCATTCTTTTGTTTGGATATGGAAAAAAGGATGTTTTTCCTGTGGATACTTGGATTCATCAAATGTATAACAAATTCTATACACCGCTTGAAAATCGTGAAAAAATTCGAGAAAATTTAGTTAAAGAGTTTGGTGAACTTTCGGGCTATGCCCAGCAATATTTGTTTTTTTCCATGAGAGAAAAGGAAAGTTAGTTTTTGAAATTTAGGGTATTGCATATAAATTTTAAGTGTGTTATAATATTAATGAAGTAGTAAGGAGGGATAATTTTATGAAAGGGATATTGAAAAAAGGATTACCTATTGTTCTTGCAATTTGCATGAGCTTTTCTTCTATGTCTTTATTTACAGCTTGCACAACTGATCATTCAGGCGATAATGATGAGTATGTTGACACATTTCCAGATCCAGACCCAGTTCCAGGGGAAGATGATAAACCAGTTATAGATCCAGATGAACCAGGGGAAGATGATAAACCAGTTATAGACCCAGACGAACCGGGAAAAGACGATGAAGAAGAGAAAAATTTAATTTTTGTGGATAATCAATATAAAATTTCAGAAATTCACGATGCAGTTGTTGATGATATAGCAATTTATGTTGCAGGAAATGAGTTATTCTCATATATTGATGCGGAGAATCATTTTAACTATGTAACAATTGAAAATACTGGAATTGCAGGTAATGAGAAAAAATTTGTTACAAATAAGGTTAATGTTGATTTAGATGCGGAAATGACTTTTGAAGATTTGGACGATGCAATTGCCGAAAGCAACAATTTGGTTACATCAACAAGCATGTTTGAATTTAGAAATGAAGATGTTGGGGAATATTATAATAATAATAAAGAATTTTTTGATGCTCTTGTTAAAGCAGCGAAAATAGAAGAAAATGGTTATATTTTCAAAACTTTTAATGAAAGAGAAGAAAATGGTCAAATTGGTGTTACAATTTATGGTGTATATGGTTCTGATGGTGAAATTATTATTAAAGAAAGCAGAGTTGTTGGAGATAAAGATGATTTAGAAAGTTTTAAACTTGTTGACTCTAACAGTGAAACAATAAAAACAAAAAATTATCAAGAAAATAATGAATATGTTGATGATTATCCAGCTGACGAATATGTTTATGGACTTACTGACGAAGAAATTGCAAATGAAGCAAACAAAATTTATATGAGAGTGCCAAATGCAGATGGTTCAGACTGGGAAAAGGACGAAAATGGCGAATATATAACAAAATTCAACTTGCAAGGCGTGCATGATACAATAGTTGAAGTTGTAAGTGATAAGATTCTTTATGATAGATGTAAAGAATTGGGGTCTTATTATGATGAAGAAAATAATGTTTTTCGTTTAATATTACTTATGGATGAAACTGATAGGCGTTCACTTTTTACAAGTGATGTACCTATTGAATTTAACGAAAATGATACATTGGAAAATTTAGCAACTTATTTGAGCAGTTTAAGACCAAAAGATATAAGTAGGACAGGGCGTGATTTTGACAACTATAATCAAGATGATTATTATGCTCAAAATAAAGAATTTTGGGATGCACTTATAAATATTGGTGCTGAAAATGGACTTTTTGAGAAAGACCAAATTCTTATGAGTTTTAAAGATGAAACAGAAGATATTGGTGCAGGCTGGGATATGGGCGATAGTTTTGGAATTGAAATGAAAGTTTTGGTAAAACAAGGTAATGATATAAATTTGATTATTTATAAAGTTGCAAGTTCGTCAGTATTGGGAAATGGATGGAAAAATAACATATTAAATTATGATAAAGATAAAGAATTACAAGATGTTAAAGTTATTTCAAATTCAAGTGAAAAAATTGCTGAAACAGGAGAGAATTTCTTAAAAGTTAACGAAGAGACAAAAGTTAACACACAAACTAAAAATGTTGAAAAAAAGGAAGAAAAAGAATTTAGTATGTAATTAAAAAACAAGGATAATTCCTTGTTTTTTTATTTTTAAATGTGTTATACTATCTATATGAAGAAAAGTTATCGCGTTTTAACTATTTTTTTGTGTTTAGTCATGTTTTTTGTGGCTGGGTGCACTGGTGGTCCAAGTTTTGGAGAAGGTGTGAATGACCCACTTAACTTAGATGGTGTTAAAGTGCTAAGAAAGCCAAGTGACTATTCTATTTCTGATGCAGTTGGCACAAATTCTGAATATTATTACAATCTTTTTGCAGGAAATATTATGCAAAGTTTATATAATGTATATTCAAATTTAAGTGGAGAAGATGGTTTGTATGAAAACACACTGTTAAAAAATGAAAATAGTGGAATATGTAATGAAAAAGGCGAAGAAATTTCTGAAACTGATGTGTATACATATAAAAACAATTATTTATACGATTCTATAAGAAGTTCAATCACTCAAATTGAAAATGCTTATGATAGTGAAGGTAATTTAACCAGCGGTAAAGTTGTTTTAGATTTAACTGGTTGGAAATTTAATTTTAAAAATTATGATTCTATGAAATATCAATTAGGTATTCTAAATACAGATACTGATAGTTTAGGCATTGATTTTGAGTTTAGAACTTTTAGTATAAATGAGAATATAATGTCAATTTACTATCAAGGTCTTGAAGATGATCCATTAAGTGGTTATTTAGATTATATTCAAGAAACTTTTGGAACCCCTGGTGATTATCATGATTATTATTATGGAAGTCAAATTGATAAAGAGGGAAATGTAATAGAAGGTGCTTCTGGCACTGATGAAAAAATTTATTATAGAAGTTCTCCATACTACCAACAATATGTTGCAGAACTTGCAGAAGTTACCGCGTTAAATGATTATCAAGATGCTTTGGAATATGCAATATATTTGTTTGTGCTTGGCTATGATTATGTTGACGACAATGGAAATCCTGTTGAAGAAGATTTGCCATATTTTGATTTTCAAATAACTCATATTGCTGAAACAGTGGTAGTTGAGGAAGAAGAAATTTCTGTTCTTGTTCCACATGTTTCTGTTGGTGGTTGGAGCGAAGATTACATTTCCATTCAAGAAGCATTGGCATTGGTTAAAGATAGTTACTTAAAAATGGGTAATTATATTGGTTTGACTGATAAAAACAAAGCACAAATAGAGCGTTTTATTCTTGATTATGTTATCGGTGTTGAAAAAGTTGATGAAGGGAATTATGATTCGACTTTTCAGTTTACTGTTACAGACATAACCAAAAATGATAGTGCAAGTGGTTCCACAGAAACAAGAGATGTTAAAACATATGTTATTGACAGAGAATATAAACAAGTTGTTGAAAATATAATTAATTATGCTTGTGAACAAGTACTTATTGGTGATGGCGTAGATGGAAACACACCAGTTAAAATTGATAGTGCTTATCCAATTTCTCAAATTGTAGATTATGACGGCGACTATTTCTCAATTTCAGTTATGGATGAAGATGGAAACTATGATGACGGCGATGTTATGGCTCACATTGAAGAAGCAGAATATCAATCCATGGTTTTGAAAATGCCAGAAGATGGAGAGCCTTTCCCATACAATTTAACTGATATAATTCTCATTTTCCAATACTATGACACTGGAACAACCAATAGAGAACTTGTCTATGATGACGAAATAACCATTAATGTTGGCATAAATTATTACGATAGTCAAAATAACCTTTTAACACAATCAGAGCCTGTTCAAAGAACAATTAAATATGGTCTTGCAATGGAAGGCATTGATTTCAGTGCTGGAGTTGACCCAGATAAAAATTGGTTGCAGTTTACCACTGACGAAACTGTTGCAGGCGGTTATGGCAGTGAAAAAATGCAATATATGGAGCCAATCCCTGTTAAGATGTCTTTTGATGCCAATATTGATAATGGGGTTTTGAATGCTGATATCAATGGAATACCTATAAATGAACATGAAAGTGTTATAAATATTACTGGCAGTTCGCCTGCAAGAGAATATTATAAACTTAACAATTCATCTTCTTATGGTCAATATGCAACATTCAATCCTGACAAGTTTGCTGGAAAAACTGATTACATTGAAATTTATTTTGATGTTGTAAGAGAAAAAGGAAATGTCAACAAAAATTATAATTTTAAAGTGGGAACTGTTTGGATTTGGCCAGAAGATAAATAAATTTGATTTTAATATATTAGGGGAAGAAATTACTTCCCTTTTTATATTTATAAAATTTATTTTGCTATTTACAAAGAGAACAATGTGTGGTATAATTTAATAAATTGATAATGACTTAAGGAGTTAGTATGAATGGTGGATATATTGCACTTATTGTTATTGCAAGTTTATTAGTTATCTTTTTTATTTTGCTTTTCAGTCTGTTGCCAGTTAAATCATATTTTATCGCACTTTTTTCAAAGTGTCATATATCGTCAAGAAGGCTGGTAACAATGCGTTTTAGAAAATTGCCTGTTTTTGATATTGTAAACGCATACATTACCGCAAGACGCGGAAATGCTGGCATTTCACTTGATGAAATTGAAAATTTGCATGCAACAGATATTGATTATAATAGATTTATTGAAGGCATAATTGCTTGCAAAAATGCCAAACTTGATATTGACCTTGAAACTTACAAAAAATTGTTTTTATCAGGTAAAGATATCCACACATTCATTCATGAGTGCCTAAATTCAAAGATTATTGAAACAAATTATATAACTGCAATGTGTGTGGACCTTCAAGAAATTAATGCCAAAATTAAGTTGACATTAAAGGTTAATATGAAAAACTTGCTTTCTTCTGTCAACGATGAAACTATACTTGCCAGAGTTAATGAAAGCGTAATGTCCATGATTGCGTCTATAAAAGACCATAAGTTTATATTGCAAAACCCAGAAATTCTTGCAAAAGCCATTTACGATGCAGAAGTTGATAATGGCAATTTTTATGAGATTGTTTCTGCAGATGTTATGGATGTTAATTTGGGCAATAACATTGCTTTAAGAAAAGAAAAAGAACTTATTGAAAAAAATCGTGTTATTGAGCAAAATCGTTTGGAAGCAAGAAGGTTGACCGCTGTGGCTGTTGAACAGGAAATGAAAGCAAGAACAGAAGAAATGAAGGCTAAACTTATTGAAAAAGAAATGGAAGTCCCAGAATCACTTACAAAAGCAATCAATGAAGGGCAATTTGATAAGTTGACAGATTTTTATAAAGTCCAAAATTTGCGTGCAGATACTGAAATGCGTAATAGACTTGCTGGTGGTTTAGGCTTAAATGAAAATGAAACTAGCGAGGATTTTGATGATGAAGATTAAAGAAGTTTTTTCAAAAAAAACACACATTGAGAAAAGAGTAAATAATGAGAAAAAAAATAAAAAAGTCATAAATAAACCAATCAATATTCAGCAACAGATTGTTCAACCACCAATTGAAGAAGTGGAAGAAGTTAAACC
>CALWFX010000021.1 GCA_944377765.1 uncultured Clostridia bacterium | reverse complement strand
ATCTGGTAAAATATTTTCATTTTCCTTGGTTAACTTAATGTTAAGCAAAATATTTTCAACTTTAATATCATCAACAATTATATTTTCAATTTTTGCTTCCAAGCCATTATCTAATATATTCAATTTAATATCTTCAAGAGTTGGATAGATGATATTTAAAACTTCAAAGGTTTCAGTGTTCAATTCAAGTTTTAAATCTTCTTCCAAAAACTCTTTAATCTTATTTAAACTTGTTTCGTTTAAAGCAAATTTAACACTGATATTTTGAATATTTAAATATATCTCATCATTTAATAGATAAATATAAGCATCAAAACCACTTATTGTTGTGTTAAATCTAACATATGGAGTAAGTTTATCGCCATTTTTACTTAAAACTGCCAAAATATTGCCTGACACAACTTCATCATTAACTTTAACACTTAAATCTCCAGAAACAGAATACACATTTTCTGTTAACATTGCATTTTCAACTATATTTAATATTGAAGAGATGTCTTCTTCGTTACCAGTTGGTTTTTCACTGATTGAAAAATCTTGTTCGTTCAAATTTAAAGAATCAATAGACAAATTGATATAAAAATCTTTTATGTTTATTTCTCTTAAAATCAAACTTAAATTTTTGAAATTTTTATCACAATTAATGGTTGCTTTAAGTGAACCCAAGTATACAACAAAATTATATCCTGTTTCAGTTTCTTTTTCTTCAACTTTAAGGTCACTTAAAATTTGATTGACATCAAAATTCACAAGGTCAATGCCAGTATATTTTGTTATCGCTTCTTTAAGAGCATCCATATCAATTAAAGAAGATATATCAAAATCAAGCCCATTTAAAAGAGAAGAAAAATCAATATTTTTTATTTCGTTAAAGTCAATTTTATAGGCTTTATCATTGATAGTTGCATAAATAAAATTGTCTTCTTCTGAGTTCTTAAACGCTTCAATTTGAAAAGTGGAATCGTTAACATTCAAATCTAAATCAACTGCAAAATCAAAATTTTGAATATCAAATTTAACTTTGCCAATCGCTTCAACATTTATATCGTTGGACTTAACTGAAAAATCAATGTTTCCATCCAAATTTGTTGCAGACATAATTTCGCCCAAAAGTGAGTCAAATTTTGTTTGTTCGTCCGCAGAAGTTTCCCCTGAAGGCAAAGTTGTTTCAATTTTAACATCGCCAAAAATCATGATATAGCCAAAAAAAGTGCATAAAACAACAAGCATATACAAGGATAATGCTTTAAAAAGTTTTGAACAAAATCTGCTTTCTATCTTATTTGGATTTTTCATAACCTACCTATACCATTTCTAAATATTTGGAGATTGTTTCTTCATCATAATAGAAAACATCAGAGAAATCATCTTTAACTGGAGCAGTTATGATACCTTTTTGAACAGTATAGTTTTCTTCATAATCAATTCTAACAAAATTAAAATTTTCATCAACCACAATATTCATTTTAACTGAAACCCATGCAGGCAATTGTTTTTGTGTTGGTGGAGTTGTTGGAATTGGATCTTCAGAATAATGCCTTATCTCATAACTATAATAAAATGCTGCAAAAGTTGCATACGAGCCAGTCATTTCAATTTGAAACTCATAATTTCCATCTGAATTTTTCTTTACATCTTTTGTATAGTTGCCTTCTGCACAAGTTTTATCAGAAACTATATATGTTATTGGAGTGTCTGGATTTGTGTTAAAAAATTGTCTATATTTTTCAAGGCTCCAAACGGTTGGTTCATGGTCGTCTAAATCTAATCTATAACCATATTCAGCGTCATCTAAAATGTCATTTGCATCTCTTGTTTCAATGATATAAACATTGTTTTTATCAGAATTGAGATATTTAAGTTTAACAGCCATTGATGGTGCAAGACCAGCAGCACCAGTTCTACTCATTTTAAGATAGTCAATTCCTTCTTCTGTGACAATTTTATTTGCCACCATGTTTTGTGTAACATTAATGCCAAAGGCTCCACTTGTTACTTCACCACTTAACACTTTAACATATCTTTTTGTCTGCTTTAATTTATATTCTGCAATTTGATAAAGTTCCACTGCATCAAAAGAAGTTTTCCTTCCACTGATTGCATCTTGATACATCTTAGCAATTTCTTTTTCATCCCCACGAAGCCCTTCTTCAGTCATTTCTGAAGTGCTGATAAGTGGCGTTTGTGATGAAACATATATTGAACCGATTGCAACCCCAGAAATGATTGCAACCACGAAAATAATTCCAAAAATAACAAAATTTTTTGCAGTTTTCAATTTTTATCTCCAAAGTAAATTTATAACACCTTGCAAAACAAAAATGATATTATAAATAAACTAATATAAGAATAACATAACTATAATATTTTGTCAAATAAAATAGTTAAAGTTTTTTAAATATTTTATGCATAAATACAGGAAAAATTACTTCTCCTATCTTCTAGATAACTTTGTGAATACTTCCAAATTCTTGGTGCATGGAAACATATCGAAAATCTCCACTTGGTCAATTTTGTAATTGGAAAGCCTTTTAATATCTCGCACCAAACTTGGAAAATTGCAAGATATATAAATCACGCTTGGTATACAAGACTTTGAAATGACATCTAAAACCACCTTTTCGCAACCTTCTCTTGCTGGGTCCAAAACGATAGCGTCAAATTTTTCATTTTCAAGTAGTTTAGGCAAAACATCTTCCACTTTTCCACAATAATTTTTAATGTTTTGAGTTTTCAACTTTTCTGCAATGCGATGAGAAGATTTTTGATACTCGATACCAATAACTTTTCCGCATTTTTTTGCCAATAACAGTGTTAGAAGCCCTTGACCTGAATAAGCGTTAATTACCTTCTTTCCTTCTGTATTTTCAATTATTTTTTGATATAAAAGTTTGGCAATCTTGTCATTAACTTGCAAAAATGCTTGTGCGTCAACAGGAAATTTGATATTATCATATAATTTGAAATTCTCTTTTTCTCCATTTATTAATTTGATTTTTGTTTTATCACTTTCAAGAATACTGCCTATTCCTTTAAAAATTGAATATTGTTGTAAATTTTTATCTAATATCAAATTTTCATCTTTTGAAAAAAGAAAAGTGATTAAAACATCATTTTCAACACTCCTAAATGTTACATTTTCAAGAAATTTAAAGCGGTTGTCTTTTAAAAATTCTTCCACATCTTTAATTGCCTTGGAAATTTTTTCATCAGCAAGAAGACAGTTTTTTATCTCCAAAAAATCATGCGATTTTATTAAATTAAAGCCAAGTCGCCCATTTTTGTATGTAAGTTTAATTTTGTTTCGATAATTAAACCTATCTTCACTTGGTGTAATTTCAATTTCCCTATCAAATCCAACTTTTTTCAATTCGTTTTTAAGCATCAACTTTTTAAGTTCAAGTTCTCTTTCATAAGTTAAAAACTGAAAATTGCAACCACCACATTTGGCAAAATATGGACATTTAGGCAAAATTCTGTTTTTAGAAGGCGTAACAACCTTTTTTAGTTCACAATTAGAATAAGAAGATTTATCTTTAAGTATGTCAACATCAACCACTTCGCCGATATCCACATATGGCACAAAAACAATTTTATCATCAATTTTTCCAACACCATTTCCACTATATGTAACATCAAAAATTTCCGCTTTCATTTTCCATTTCCTTTTCAATATATTTCATTATTAAATTTACAATAAAATCAATTTCATCCAAAGTTAATTCCCTATTTTTTTCAATTCCATACCACTTGTTTAAACATCCACGACAACAACATGCAGTAGCATGCTGAGCAATAAAAACTGGATGTCCTTTCATAGGGGTTTGTTTTCCATCATTTAAAATAGTTTTCGGTGCAAGTCGCTTAGTAACAAAATCATAGGCATGTTCTCTTACCTTTTCCATACCCTTTTCTTTAACATATTGTTTATCTTTTTCTTTTAAATGAAATCTACTTCTAAATTTCGATTTCTTCAAAGCGTTCAAATAATATATATAATATATATAATCTTTCATAATTTAATTAAAATAAAACCCAAATTTATCTAAATCTACTTTATTGTCAACAACTTCCACACCATCCGCTTCCAAAAGTTCTTTTTGTCTATTTATGCCACCAAAAGCAAAAGCGGACGATAATTCTCCATGTCGGTTGACCACTCTGTAACAAGGAATTTCACTTGGATTAGGATTTACATGCAACGCCCAGCCCACTTGTCTTGACATTCTTTTATTTCCAACTGCCCTTGCAATCTCGCCATAAGTTGTAACCTTTCCTTTGGGAACAAGTTTTAAAACTTTATAAACCCGCTGAAAGAAATTTGATTTATCAAAGTGTTTTAAATTGTTAAAATCAACATCGGCACACTGTAAATTTCCATTTAATTCTTCATCTAAACTTTTCATAGATATATTATAGCATAATTGTTCTTAAATTTAAACAAAAAATAAAACTCTCTTTAATAGAGAGATTTATTCTTTTAACTTATTTTGTTATTTCTCTTTCTTTTGATTTAGGCAATATTTTGCTCCATATTTTTAAAAAAATATGGCGGAAAGAGATTTTTTAAAAGTCTTTCAAAATATAATTGACATTTTCTCATAATAAATTATATACTTTTGTCAAGGATGTAAAGATTACTTTCGCTCAAAATTGCATATTGGTGAAATGGAGAAATTATGAACGATGATAAAATAACCATTGGACTTTTCAATGATACATATTATCCACTTGTGGACGGCGTGGTGCAAGTGGTGGACAATTACGCAAGGCTTTTAAGCAAAAAGGCAAAAGTAATTGTTTTTGTTCCAAAAGGGAGAGATAAACATTATAAAGATGTCTTTCCATATCAAGTTGTGCGTTCAAAGCGTATGCGAGTTTTTTTTCTTGACTATGACTTGGCTTTGCCACAATTTGACAATTATTTTAAAAAGGTTTTGAAAAACGCCAAACTTGATATTGTCCACATACATTCACCTTTCACTATGGGAAAGATAGGACTGGAATATGCCAAAAAGCACCACATACCTTGTGTGGCAACCATGCATAGTCAATTTAAGCGTGATTTCAAAAGAAGTCTCAAAACCCCGCTTCTTACCCCGATTGTGTCCATACTTATGGCATCAATAAGAAGCGTATTCAACAATACAACAGAAAACTGGGCTGTCAATGGCGAAGTTGGGCGCATTTTCCATGAAGAATATAAGGTAAAAAACAAGCCAATAGTTATGTTAAACGGCACTGATATGCAACCTGTGACAGATAAAACAAAAATTACTGCTCTTAGAGAAAAATATAAAATAAGACCTGAGGAAAAAGTATTTTTGTTTGTCGGAAGAATAAATATTTTGAAAAATTTGCCATTTTTGGTGCGAAGTTTAAAAATCTTGAAAGAAAAACATTTTCCTTTTAAAATGCTTTTTGTGGGGAGTGGACAAGACGAGGATTCAATCAAAAAGCAAGTCAAATCTCTTAAAATGACAAAAGATATCATTTTTACTGGGAAAATAACGAACAGAGAAGAACTTGCTTGTCATTATGCTCTTGCAGACCTTTTTCTGTTCCCATCACTTTATGATTGCTCATCGCTTGTTCAAATTGAAGCGGCCAGCCAAAAAACACCAACTCTCTTTCTCAAAGGCTCTGCAACCTCTGACACAATCACCCCAGAAATCAATGGTTATATCAGCGAACATGAAGAATTTGACTATGCAAACAAAATCATCCAAATTTTTTCAGATAAAGAAAAATATAACTCTGTCTGTCAAAAGGCTTTTGATGACCTTTATTTAACATGGCCAAAGGTTGTTGAAAAAGCGTATCAACGATATATCTATTTGATAAAAGAAAATAAAAAGAAATTGCAATTTGAAAAAAAACAGAAACTGGAAAAGAAAAAGAAAAAATATAATTAAGGAGAATAAAAATGATTAATTTACTTTATGCAGGAAACAACAAGGTTTTTGACGGAATGTTGATTTCTCTTCTTTCAATAACTAAACACACAAAAGAAAAAATAAACACATATTGTCTTACAATGGATCTTAGAGATGTTAATTCAAAATTTATTCCTATTTCAAATGCGCAGGCAAAATTTTTAGAGCAAGTTTTAAAGGAAGGAAACCCAGAAAGCACACTTGAATTGATTGATTTAACAGAGATGTTTAAGAAAGAAATGTTAGATAGTGTTAATATGAGTAATCACTTTACTCCTTATGCAATGCTTCGTCTATTTGCAGATAAACTTTCGCAAATTCCAGACAAGATACTTTATCTTGACACCGACACAGTTATAAATAATGATATTTCAGAGTTATATAATATTGATATTGACAACTTTGAACTTGCTTGCGTTAAAGATATTTACAACTGGGCAAGCCCTTCTCGCTGGAGAATTAAAGATTATTTTAAT
The DNA here is from genome assembly GCA_944377765.1 of uncultured Clostridia bacterium. Lineage (GTDB taxonomy): Bacteria > Bacillota > Clostridia > Christensenellales > UBA1242 > Caccovivens. The sequence goes on along the minus strand of CALWFX010000021.1, from coordinate 792 downwards.
TCTGGCGTTTTACTTTTAAACATGAAAAAAATCAGAGAAACAGGAATGTTTGAGCGTGCAAGAAAACTTTGTCATGACAAGAAAATGTTATATCCAGATCAAGATGTGCTCAATAAAACGGTTAAATATAAAAAAATGCTTCCAGAAAAATTTAACTCCAAAGACAAATACTATCCAGAAATTGTTGTTCATCACTTTTGCAATGTCAGGAAAAATAACAATTTCTTCTATCGAATAAAACCTTGGGAAACAGACCTTGTTAAAACTAAAATGAGTGCATATAATGATATTTTAGACGAGTTTGAAAAAAGAAAAAAGAATTTTTATCATAATAACTAACTTGTCTAAATAATAAAATTATATAGGCTTGACTAATGAAAGAGTCATCAGATGGAAACATGTCGTGGTAGCTGAAAATTATATAATTGGGTTCGTTTTATTCTTTTCTGGTGCGGTTAACAGGAGTTGAACCTGCATGAGATTGCTCTCAATAGGACCTGAACCTATCGCGTCTGCCATGGCGTCAGAAACTGCGCTTCATTTCAAGTTTTGTCTTTTGCCAAAACTTTTACCATTCGCTTGTCTCTTCCTTTCTCCCAAAAATGACAAGCATTTTTGAGAACCCTAAATAAAATGGCGGAATGTCATCCGCACTTAAAACAAATTGGTGCGACAAGTGATAAAGTATCCGAACCGACTACAAGTCCAAGTTGGTGTTGGTTATATCAAACTAAGAGTTAAGATAAATTAACTTGTCTTATAAAATTATTATATCATAAATTAATTATATTT
>CALWFX010000020.1 GCA_944377765.1 uncultured Clostridia bacterium | reverse complement strand
AACAATTTTGTGTGTTTGTTAAAGCAACGCAACACATATTATTTTCTTTGACAAGTTTTGCACAGGCAATTGTGTCTGCGGTTTCTCCACTTTGACTGACAAAAATATATAAAGAATTTTTATTTAAAATTTCTTTGCCATAACGAAATTCACTTGCAATATATGCATGAGATGCAATGCCCACACTTTTAAAAAATTCCGCACCAAGCAAAGCACTATGGTATGCTGTGCCACAAGCAACCAAATTTATTTCTTTTAGGTTTTTAGGAAATTTCAATTTGGAAAAAATATCTGCTGAAGCGTATTCCTTAAATATATTATTTAAAACTTTTTTACTTTCCAAAATTTCACTTTTCATATGTGTTTTTTCAAAAATATTAGAATTTTTGCTTATTTTTTGCATTTTTTCTTTAATTTTATTAATTTTTTCGCCATTTTTATTAAAAAATAAAATTTCATTTTCTTTAATAAGTGAAAATTCATCATCCTGCAAAGTATAAAAATTTATTGCCAAATCATTAAATACATATGTATCACTACACGCCATAACGCCACCATCTGTATAGGCAATATAAAGTGGACTTTCTCTTTTACCAACAACAAAATTTCCAGCATTGTCAATAACAGCAATGGCAAAACTTCCTATAACCTTTTTTGATGCCTTAATAACTTTTTCAAGTAAATTGCCTTCTTCATTCTCAATCAAATTAACAAAAACTTCACTGTCAGTTTCTGAATAAAATTTATAGGCTTTAAGTTCACTTTTTAACTCTTTATAATTTTCGATTATGCCATTATGAACTAGGGCTATATTTTTCGAATTTGACAAATGCGGATGAGCATTCTTTTCTTCAACTCCACCATGAGTTGCCCATCGAGTGTGTCCTATCACTAAACTTGCAGAAATATTTTTCACTTTTTCTTCTAAGTTTTTGATTTCTCCTGTAACTTTAATTGTTGCTATTTTATTATTTATCAAAAAAGATATACCAGCAGAATCATATCCACGATATTCCAAATTTTTAAGACCATCCATAACAAGTTGTATGCTATTGTTTTTTGAAATTGAAGCACAAATTCCACACATAAAACACCCCTGTTTTATATATGAAATTTTTAATAAATAATTTACTTATCTTTTTCTAAATAGGTTAAAGTTATATTCCCATACTTTTTTTCATCAAACACCTTAAAAGGTAAATATGAAAAAGTATCGTTTGAAGCATGTTCGCAAACAATTATTGCACCATCATTTAAAATTGGCTTTAACTTTGGTAAAATTTTTTCATAAAGCCCACTTTTATATGGTGGGTCAAGTATGACTAAATCATATTTTTCCTTGCAAACTTCAACAAACTTAACTGCATCGCATTTCACAACTTTTGCGTTTATTCTTAAATTTTTTAAATTTTCTTTTGTCAAATTGCAACTTCTAAAATCTTTATCAACAAAAAGAACACTTTCCGCTCCACGACTGAGTGCTTCAATCCCAATCGCACCTGTCCCACAAAACAAATCTAAAACTTTCTTGTTAGGAACAAAAAATTGTAACTTAACAAAAAGTGCTTGTTTAACCTTATCCGTGGTTGGACGAATATGGTCATATTTATTCTCAATAAGTTTTCTACCTTTATAAATTCCAGAATCAACTCTCATAAAATTATTATATTAAAAATAATAAAAAAACACAAATAATAGTGATAAATAATCGTAAAATCAAATAAAATTTGAAAAAAATATAATTTTTTATAAAACTAATTATGATTTTATTTTTCTTTATATAAAATTGGTCTGAAATTAATCTAACAAAGTTTGCCCACGCAACTTAGAAAAATTGGTTAATATTTCATAAGGTATTGTGTTTAAAATTTTTGCAAAATAATCTGCATCACTTAAAACTTCAACTTTATCAAAAACTTTAACATTTTTATCCACCAAAACAAAAAAACAATCCATGCAAATATTTCCAACTGTTTTATACTTTTTTCCATTTATTTCAACAAAGAATTTTCCAGATAAGTTTCTGAACAACCCATCCCCATAGCCTGCTGGAACAATCGCAACATAACAATCTTTTTTTGCCTTAAACTTCTTTCCATAACCAATATATTCTCCCTTTTTAACAAAGTTAATTTTATTTACATTTGAAATTATTTTCATAACTTTTTTTAAATCTTTCATGCCATAGCCATAGGCACAAATTCCAAGCCTTAACATTTGATAGTCGAAATTATAGTTGTAAATCTCACTGCCACCAAAACAAGTTGGTGTGTTAGCATCAAAACACTCTTTAAGTTCAACAAATTTTTTATACTGTTTTTTTGTTTGTTTTTCCGAATTAGTTACAGAAAAATGCGTGTAAATTGATTTAAGTTTAATTTTATAAATTTTTAATAAATTTGCAATGCTTTTCACCGCCACAAAACTTTTTGTTCCATATCTATTCATACCAACATTAACAGAAAAATGTAACAAATGTTTACAGCCACATTCAATTGCTTTCAACAGCATCTCTTCACTGTCAAACATAAATTCAAATTTATTAATTTTACAAATATCAAAATCATAAACTGGAGAAAAAATTATTATCCTTTTTTTTGTTAATTTTCTAGCCATTAACGCTTCTTCAATGTTTACCACCCCATAGGCTTCAACCAAATCATCAACAATTGGAATAATGGTTTCAAGCCCATGCCCATAGGCATTTGCTTTTACCATCAAACAAATTTTTTTATCACTATACTTTGATATATTTTCTCGGATATTTTGCTTACTTATAAGTTTTAAATTTTGTATCTCCATACTTATATATAATAAATATTTTGCTATAATGTTAATTTTTAAATATTTTGTCGAATTTTGTCGAAATTATGACGCATTTTTGATGTCATAATAATGTAATTATGACGAAATTTTAGTAAAATTCATGCAGGAGGTTGAAATGAAAGCAAATTATCCACGCTATACTTTAAGAATATCGGAAAATTTACACGAAAAGATTAGATATACTGCAAACTATAATGGTCGTTCAAAAAACAAAGAAATAGAAATTGCAATCAGACGATATCTACAAGATTTTGAAAGATTACATGGTGAAATTGAAACAAAATCTGATACTGATTTTTAATTAATTCCAAAAATTTGTTGACAAAAATTTTAATGTGTTGTATAATACACATAGTTTTTTTATTGGCTATTTCAATTATAAAAACTTGATATTTTCACTTGGGTTGCTAGCTCAGTTGGTAGAGCATTCGACTCTTAATCGAAGGGTCCGAAAAGACATAAAACTATAAATATGGACCAGTAGCTCAGTTGGTAGAGCAATTGACTCTTAATCAATGGGTCCAGG
>CALWFX010000019.1 GCA_944377765.1 uncultured Clostridia bacterium | reverse complement strand
TTTTGAAGATAATTTTTTTGGTGCTATAATATAATTAATATGGGGGTGCTATGGCTGTTTATAAACTTAATTCCAAAAAGAAAGGTGAAAGAAATGTTAAAAAAATTGTGGGGTTCACGCTTATTGGAATTTCGTCATTTGCATACTTATTTTTAACAGGCATTTGGGGTGCTATGTATTCTTTTTTGCTGGGTGTTTTTGGTGTTTTTGCATATGCACTTTTTCTTATTTTATTTGTGGTTGGGCTTGCTCTTGTAAATAATAGACGCTATGTTATGAGTAAACGCTATCTTATAAGTATGTGTCTTATGGTGTTTTTCCTTTTGTGCATAATTCAACTTATTATTGTTGGTGGACAGGGAGAAATGAACTTTTGGCAATATCTTGGGGCTAATTATTCAAGAAAATGGACAGCAGGGGGAATTATTTGTGGAATCATCACAACTCCGCTTTTGTATCTTGCAAAGTCAGTTGGTGCTTATATAATTTTAAGTTTGGCTTTCATTTTGTGTTTGGCACTTTTTCTTGACAGTTTGAATGTGTTTAGAAAGGTAGAAAGTAAGGAAGTTGCAAAGGTTCAAGTTAAAGAGAAAAAAGTTGTTAATCCATTGCCTTTAAAGCCAGAAGAACCTGTTAAAGAAATTGTTAAAGATGAAGTGAATGTTGTTTTAAATGGAAATTTGGAAGAAGAAAAACAGGAAGAAAAAAAAGTTTTAACTGCAAGAGAAATTCTTGGGCTTGACAAAAAACGCAATAAAGCATATGAATTTTTTGAAGAAGAAAGGCCTGTTAAGAAGGAAAGTAAACCTGAACCAAAATCTTTAAGAGAACTTATTTTAACACCACCTGAAATTGACTATGAAGAATATTTTAAAGAACTTAACAAAAAAGATGCTCCACCAAAAGAAGAAGTTGAAAATAATGTGGAAATTTTAAAGCAGGAAAAGATGCAACTTGACACTCCTATGGTTGAAAATTCTCAAGAAGTGCAGGAAGAAAATTTGGCTAATGATGATAATGATGAATTTCAAAATGTTGACAATCCTTTTGTTAAAAATGATGATGACGACTTAATTTCACAGGCAGATGATATTATTCGTTCGGCAGTTATGGAAGAAAAAGCGGAAAATCCTGAGATGTATGAAGATGCAGTGGAAAATGACGACATGGCTATAAATGATAGAGAGCGTGGATTTGAAAGAAATAGAGATAATATGCTTAGGCGTGATAATGCTTTTGCTCCAGAATTTCCAGAAAGAAATGACCGCAACAATTTTAATTTAAGAAGAAATGACTTAGAAGAAGTGAAGGAAGAACCAGAAATTGAAGAGCCATATGTTTATGAAAAACCTCCAATTGAATATATAACAACAAAGTCTGTTGACCTTTCAACATTAAATGAAGATGTTGCTGAAAAGAGAGTTCTTCTTGAAAACACTTTGGAAAATTTTGGTATTCCAGCAAAAGTGCAGGGGGTTGTTGTTGGACCTGCTGTTACAAGATATGAACTTGAAATGCCTCAGGGTGTTTCTGTTTCAAAAATTAAAAATCGTGCCGATGATATTGCTCTTTCTCTTGCTGCAGAAGGCTCAATAAGAATTGAAGCACCAGTTCCGGGGAAAAGTGTTGTTGGTGTTGAAGTTCCAAACAAGAGCATTGCGACAATAAGTTTAAGAGATGTTTTGGAAAGTAGAGAATTTAAAGAAAGTTCTTCTCCGCTTACTTTTGCTCTTGGAAAAGACATTACTGGAAATATTATAACTTGCAATATGCAAAAACTTACTCACCTTTTGGTGGCAGGTTCAACTGGGTCGGGAAAATCTGTTTGCTTAAACTCAATCATTTTAAGTTTAATCTATAAAGCATCTCCTGAAGAAGTAAAAATTATTTTGGTTGACCCTAAACGCGTTGAATTTACTTCATATAATGGCTTGCCACACCTTATTATGCCTAATGTTATTTGCGAAACTCAAAAGGCTATCAACACTCTTGCATGGGCGGTTACAGAAATGGAAAAGCGTTTTGAAACCTTGGGCTTTGCAAGAGTTAAAAATATTGATGAATATAACCAAACTCCAGATGTTCTTTCTGGCAAAGTTAAAAAAATGCCTTTCATTGTGATTATTGTGGACGAACTTGCTGACCTTATGATGACAGGTAAAAAGGAAGTTGAAGAAAAAATTATTAGACTTGCACAGAAGTCGCGTGCTGCTGGAATACACTTAATTTTGGCAACCCAAAGACCTTCTGTTGATGTTATTACTGGGCTTATTAAATCTAATTTCCCTTCTCGTATTGCTTTTGCGGTTACAAGCGCAGTTGACTCTATGACCATATTAGATAGGGTTGGTGCTGAAAAACTTTTAGGCAAAGGTGACATGCTTTATTATCCTGTTGGAGCACAAGAGCCTAAGCGTGTTCAAGCATGCTTCATTACAACTGGAGAAACAAATCGTATTGTTGATTATGTTAGAGAAAACAATAAACCTATATTTGATAAAGAAGTTGAAGAACAAATTTTAAATCCTAATAAAAATGTAAATCCAAATTCTTTGGTAAATAACGAAATGGATGAACTTTTGCCTCTTGCTCTTAAAGCGTCAATTGAATGTAAACAAGCATCTGCCACAATGATAAGGCGTAAGTTTGCAATTGGCTATCCAAGAGCAGCAAGAATTATTGACCAAATGGAAGCGGCAGGTTACATTTCAACTGCTGATGGTGTTAAGGGTAGAACTGTGTATACCACCATGGAAGAATTTAAGGAAATTTTTGGCGACCAATATGATTAGTTCATATTGACAATTCTGTGTTTAAATTATATATTAGAAAAAGTTTATACAAAAAGAAGGAATATTTATGGAAACAAATTTGAAAGATAAAAAGGTTTCGGCAATATCACTTGGTTGTGATAAAAACCGTGTTGACCTTGAAAAAATGTTATATAAACTTAAAAATTATGGTTTCAAAATTGTTGATAGCGTCAATGACGCCGATATAGTTATTGTCAACACCTGTGCTTTTATCACGCCAGCAAAAAAGGAAGCTCTAGAAAATATTTTTGAAGTTTGTTTACTTAAAAATAATAAAAAAGTGGAAAAAGTTTTGGTAACAGGTTGCTTGCCACAAAGATATAAAAAAGAACTTGAAAAGGAAATCAAAGAAGTTGATGCTTTTTTGACTTTAGAAGATAATGACAGAATTTGTGAAATTATAGAAAATTTATACAGTGTTAAAAACAGCAAAATAAAAAGTGAAAAGGGCAGAATTTTTACAAGTCGAGGCTCTTATGCATACCTAAAAATTGCTGATGGTTGCAGTAATGGTTGTTCTTTTTGCACTATTCCTAGGATTAGGGGTGGATATAAAAGTTATCCTATGGAAGATTTAATTGATGAAGCAAAATTTATTGCCGATAGCGGTGTTAAGGAACTTATTTTGGTTGCTCAAGATGTTTCAAGGTATGGTGAAGATTTATATGGCGAAAATAGACTTATCGACCTTTTGAAAAAACTTGTTAAGATTAAGGGAATTGAATGGATAAGGCTTCATTATATATATCCAGAAAAAACGACAAAAGAACTTTTAGATTTTATTGAAAAGGAAAACAAGATGTGTAAGTATGTTGACATTCCACTTCAACATATAGATAATGAAATTTTGATGAGTATGCGACGAAGACTTGATGAAGAAAAAACACGAGAACTTGTTGCACTTATTAGAAATAGTTATAAAGATATTTATATTCGTTCAACTTTTATTATTGGTTATCCTGGAGAGACAAAAGCAAAATTTAAGAAACTTTGTAACTTTTTGAAAGAATTTAAGTTTGATTATGCAGGCTTTTTCCCATATTATAGAGAAGAAAACACCGCAAGTTATTATATGGACAAGCAAAAAAGTGAATTTACTAAAAAAAGACGCTTGAAGAAAATTCAAAATTTGCAAAATAAAATTTCATATATGAACGCTTTGAAAATGTTGGGGCAATCATATAAAACATTAATCGATTATTTTGATGAATCGACAGGAAATTTTGTTGGGCACACCGAATTTTTCTCTCCAACAGTTGACTTTGGTGTGCAAATTGTGGATAATGGTAATATCAAAGCAGGCGACTTTGTGATGGTTAAATTTACATCTTTTGATGGTTCGAATTTTAAAGGAGAAGTTTATGAATCTTCCAAATAGAATAACTTTATGTAGATTATGTTTAATTCCAGTTTTTATTTTCTTTTATCTTGCCGATTTCATTCCTTATGGAAAGTTGGTTGCCACTCTTGTGTTTATTGTGGCTTGTTTAACCGACTTTGTTGATGGTCATATTGCAAGAAAAAGAAATCTTTGCACAACTCTTGGCTCTTTCTTTGACACAGTTGCAGACAAACTTTTGGTGATGAGTGGGCTTTTGGTGCTTGTTGCATATCCAATCACTGCAAATGGTGGTGGCGAAACCGCTCTTCCAATCATTATGCCTGACTATGTTGGAATTGTTGTAGCAATCATAATCATTGCAAGAGAACTTGTTATTATGGCACTTCGCTCTCTTGCCGCTTCAAAAGGTGTTGTTCTTAATGCTGATATGTTTGGGAAAGTTAAAGCAACATTTCAGTTTATAACCTTAATTTACTATTTCTTCTATGCGTTTATTGTTGAAGAATTTTATTATGCGATTGCAGGTGTTGCAAACACAGTTTTAAGTTTAATAGGCTATGTCCTTTTGGCTATAACTCTTATTTTAACAATAGTTTCCGCTTGCAATTATCTTATTAAAAACAAACATGTTTTTAAAGATGAAAAGAAAGTTGAAGAAGAAAATAAATAAAAAAATGGCTTGTCCATTTTTTATTTTTATAATTTTGTTGTTTAATTATTTTTAATGTGTTATCATTAAGCATGATTCAATTTGTTGTATCGCAAGTTTTTGGCGGAATTGCTTTAATTTTGGTTTGTATTTCTTACTTTTTAAATAAGAATAAGTTTTTATTTTTGCAAATTTTTGCCAATGTTTTTTATGGTGCTGCTTTTTTGGTGTCGCTATCATTAGTTGCAGGAATCAACACCTTTATAAGTATTTTTCGATGCATTTTAATTTTGTATTATGAAAAGCAAAACAAAACTTTTCCAATATATTATTTAATTATATTTTGTTTGATTTATATATGCATTGGTATTGTGTTCTATAAAAATGCATGGGACATTATAACAATGTTGTCACCAATACTTTTTACCCTTGCAATGATTATGAAAAAAATGATTGTCGTTAAATGGTTTATGCTATTTCCTAACTTGGCGCTTATGTTATATTGTGTTCTTAACCGATTTTATACTTCAGCAGTCTTAGATTTAATTGAATTTATTGTTATTTTGGTGGCAATAATTGTCTATTATATTGAAGAGTATAAGAACAAGGATAAAAGTTACAAGATTATAAAAAAAATTGTTTTTGATAAGTGATTGGTATTAATTTTAATAAGCAATAAACTTGTTATATTTTTTGTTTTGTGATAAAATTGCTTTGAAATTTTTATTAAATTAAAGTATAATAATACTGAAATAACTTTAAGGGAGAATATAATGGAAAAAGATAAGGCTAAAACAAAAGAAGAATCTCTTGACCAAGCACTTCTTCAAATTGAAAAACAATTTGGTAAGGGGGCTATCATGAAATTGGGTAAACAGGCATATCAAAAAGTGGAAGTTATTCCAACAGGATGCTTAACACTTGATGTTGCCCTTGGTATTGGTGGAATTCCACGCGGAAGAATTGTTGAAATTTATGGACCAGAATCTTCTGGTAAAACAACTGTTTCTCTTCATATCATTGCTGAAGCACAAAAACTTGGCGGAACATGTGCATTTATTGATGCTGAGCATGCCCTTGATCCTGTTTATGCTGAAAAATTAGGTGTAAACACAAGTGAACTTTATGTTTCACAACCTGATAATGGCGAACAGGCTCTTAATATTTGCGATATTCTTGTTCGTTCTGGAACATTTGCTGTTATTGTTGTTGACTCGGTTGCAGCTCTAACTCCAAAGGCAGAAATTGATGGAGAAATGGGCGATAACCATGTTGGGCTTCAAGCAAGAATGATGAGCCAAGCGTTAAGAAAACTTACTTCTGTTACAAGTAAAAGTAACACGACTGTTATTTTCATCAATCAACTTCGTGAAAAGGTTGGAGTTATGTTTGGTTCTCCAGAAACAACAACAGGTGGTAAGGCACTTAAGTTTTATGCAAGCATTCGTTTGGATGTAAGAAAAGTTGATGTAATTAAAGATGGCACAAACATAATTGGAAACAAAACAAGAGTTAAAGTTGTTAAAAACAAACTTGCTCCACCATTTAAAACTGCTGAATTTGATATTATGTATGGTCAAGGAATTTCAAAATCTGGCTGTATTGTTGATATGGCACTTCTTCTTGGCATCATTAAAAAATCAGGGGCTTGGTTCTCTTATAATGACGAAAAGATTGGTCAAGGCAAGGAAAATACTAAGGCAACCCTTGAGAAAAACCCTGACCTTATGAATGAAATTGAAGCAAAAGTTAAAGAAATGACAATGGAAAAACCAGAAGATGTTCCAAACATGGCATCAGATGATGCAACAGTTGAAGAAGAATAAAGATGCTTATTTTGAGCATCTTTATTTTTTATCTTCTTTTATTTATTTACTAATTGTTTTACTTTTTTACTCTAGAAGTCATCATATTTAGGTAAATTATTAAACTTTTAGATAGCATAGGTAGAAAGTTAAATTTTAATTATATTTTCTGAAATATCTATAATTCTTTTATCATGTGAAATAATTATTATTAAAGCTTTAAATTTTAATTTTTCAATTAATTTTATAAATTTAGCTATATTTTTGCTGTCTAAATCATTGGTTGGCTCATCAAAAATATAAACTTCTGCTTTTTTTGATAGGCACTTTATCAAATTTATTCTTCGTTTTTCTCCGCCAGAAAAAGATGTTTTAAATGAAGGGTCAGTTTTATTTAATTCGTAATAAAAATTTCTTTTTATTAAGTCTTGAATGTTAAAGTACTTTATTAATTTTTCAGTTCTTTTATTTAATTCCAATTCTGGATACATTATGTTTTCAACAACAGTTCTGTCAAAAAAGGCATTATCTTGTAATGTCACTGAAATTCTCTTGTTTTCAAAAAAGAGAGAAGGAACTTCATACTTGTCATTTACAATAATCTCACCATTTTGATATTCTTTTAATCCTAAAAGATAGTTGATAATTGTAGATTTTCCAGAACCACTTTTCCCAATTATGCAATTTATTTGGTTTTTGTAAGCAGTAAATTGAATGTTTGGTTTATTTAGGTCTCCTATTTTTAAAAGAAGATTTTTGATTGTAAGTTTGGAAATTTGAATGTTATTTGGTAAGTTATATTCATCTGAAAACTTAATTTTTTCTTCTTTTGTAACTATAATTTTGTTTAATCTACAAACTTTAATTGCTTGTTGTTGCAAGTTGCCAAGTGCAAAACCAAGGTTTGTGTAAGAGTCAAATATTTTTAACAAATATGTTATTAAAATTATTGTTAGGCTGACTAATTCTGCAATAGGCATATTAATTTTTAAAACAACGAAAAATACACTTATAATACATGCAAGTTCAATTAAATAAACCATTGCCCAGTAAATAATATATGTTGTTATTCTTCTTTTTTCGTTTTTAAAGTAAATATTGTTCAAATTTTTGCTTATATCTATTTCATGGTTTCTTGTTTTTATGTAATTAATTATAGGTAAATTTTCAATTACGTTCAAAGAATTATTGCTTATTTTACCATTTATTTTTTCTATATTTTTGTATATTTTCTTATCTTGAATCATTCTAAAAATAACGCAAGCACCAAGTAGTATAAGTGTTAATAATAATATTGGTAGTGTTATTAGGTTTATTGCTGAAATATAAATTATTGCAATTATAGCACTTAATATTGGGACCATAAATTTAATTAAAAAGGTTTCAATAAACATTGATACATTTTCACTTGCATTTTTTATAATATAGTTTACTTCGCCATCTGTTAATTTCAATTTTGTGTTTTTTCTAGGTTCTAAAATTAAACTCAGTGCATAAGTATTAATTTTTGCAGTCATTTTTGCTGCGTAAAGTTTAATTAATGCTCGTATAGAACTTTCCAAAAAAAGAATAGCTGTATAGATTGAAAAACATATTAAAATAACTTCCAAAGTTGACATACTGTTTGGAAATGTAAAAAATAGAAAAAAAGCATTTTCATTTGAAATTTTTGCAACAATACAAGATAAAATAAGTGGAGGTATCAATGGGCTAATAGTTCTTATTAGGTTTAATATAAACAAACTTATTAAATAAAATTTTTCTTGTTTATTTGAACATCTCCAAATAATTTTAAATGTTTCAATAATTCCATATTTTTCCATATATAAATCTATTTTACATAAATTTAGATTAATTTCCAAATGAAAAATTATATTTTTATTAAGTTTTAATAATTAATCTTTAAATATACCATTTATCACTATGTGATTGCCTTTCAATTTCTTTATGCCATGCATTTTTGTTTATGAGTTTAAAAGTTTTTTCTTTAATTGGTGAGTCTTCAAAATTTAAAAATTTATAAACTATTTTTATTTCATTTTCTTCTTTTTTAAGTGGAAAAGTAAGTTTTTGAAGAGAGTTTTTATCTTTGATTGTTCTGTAAAATTCCCCATTAAGATATATGTCATATTTTATTTGTCTTTTGGCTTCAAAAGATAGCAAGCCATTATTGTTTTCCTTTTTACATTCTGCTTGAATGTCATCAAGTTTTGTGAAATTTGAGGAAATTTCTTCAGGCATATTGAAACGCGAGAAAAGTGCGGTTTCTGTGAATCTTTCAGGGGTGTTAGGGCTTGCAAGCACGATTCTGTGATTTTCTTCTTTTTCAAGTAGGTCAATCTTTGCTTCTTGCACATGGTCAGAAACACCAAAAGTGGATTTTTTAACATCTACCTTATTTACAAATTTTTTCACCGCGTCAGTTGGCTCATTTCCGCCAGAAATGTTAATTTGGGAGTTGTCAAGATTTCCGCACCACACTCCAATTGTGTAATCGGGAGTGTAGGAAACATTGTATGCATCCAAATTTCCATTTTTGTTTTTCTTTCCAACTGTGCCAGTTTTTGACGCAATTTCAGTTTTTGTTATGTCACTAAGTTTTCTTGCTGTGCCAGTTTTTGCTGTTTCTTCAAGCATTTTGGTCATGAGATATGCAGAGTCTTCTCTTAAAACATTTTTTTCAATCGGCTCATGTTTATAAACTAATTTTCCATTTTTGTCAGTTATGTGAGAGATGAATTTTGCGTCAGAATATTTTCCATTATTTGCAAAAGTGGTGTATGCATTTGTTAAAGTTTTCAAATTTTCGCCATAAGTCATGCCACCAAGTGCAAGAGCATAACTATCGTCTTTTTCATCAAAATTAAAACCCATTCGAGTTGCATACATTTTTCCAGTGTCTATGCCAATATAACTTAAAACTTTGATTGCAACTGTGTTTACAGAATTTTTTACCGCATCTTGGATGGAAATATATCCATGATATTTGTTTCCAACATTATTGGGCGAATAATCTCCAATTTTAACCTTTTCATCTAAAACTTCTGTGGAAGGACTTATGACATTTTCATTAAGTGCTGGAGCATAAACAAGAATTGGTTTTATGCATGAACCAACTTGCCTTTTGGCATCTAAAATTTTGTATGCACTTTGTCCTAAATATGCAGAAACGCCATGTGTTTTATTGTCAATCACAATTCCAGCATAGTCATTGTCTTGAAAATTTGTGTTTGTTAGCGATTCATTTAGGCTTTCTTGTTTTTCTTTGTCTTGATATGTATATATATTAAAACCACCAATTGCAATTTGTTTTGCAGGAAGTTTTAATATTTTTGTTGCTTCGTCAATTGTTGCCTGCGAGTATGAATTAAGTTTGTTGATATTTTTTTCTTTAATGTTTAATTTAATTTCCTTATTTGCATTTTGTATTTAATCATTTGGAGTAATTTTTCCATCCTTTTCCATTTCTTTTAAAACCAAATTTCTTCGCTTAATGGCATTTTCTGGGTGCAAGATGGGTGAGTATTTATTTGGCGATTTTATCATGCCAGCAAGAAGGCAACTTTCGCTTAAATCAAGGTTTTCAGCACTTTTATTGAAATAATAGTTTGATGCACTTTCAATGCCATAACAGTTATTTCCAAAATATATGATATTTAGATAGCACTCCAAAATTTTATCTTTGTCAAAGTTTTTTTCAAGTTTTTTTGTTAACACCATTTCCTTAATTTTTCGTTCAAAAGTTTTTTCATTTGACAGGTGTGTGTTTTTGATGAGTTGTTGACTTATAGTTGATGCTCCTTCTTTAAGAGACATAGATTTCAGATTGTTATAAATTGCTTTTATAATTCGTTTTTTGTTGAGTCCATGATGAGAATAAAATTCTTTATCTTCCACACTTAAAAAGGCTTCTTTTGTGTTGTTTGGAATTTTATCAAGAGTTATGTAGTTGGTGTTAAAAGTGTTGTCTTCTTCAATTTCATTATTTTCACTGTCATATATGTTTATTGAAAGAGCAGAGCTTAAAATTGCATCTGCATTAAGTTCTATGTCTTTAAATTTAAGATAAGTAACAAGAAAATATGTGCCCGAAAATATCACAAGTGCAAGAAGAATAAAGATACCAACAAACAGACATATTTTGACAATTTTCTTCATTTTTTTATTATGTTTCATATTTTCGCAAAAATACATATCTTCTCTTGCCAAAATTGTTAAAACTTTGTATAATATACTATTATGAAATATATTATTATAACTTATGGTTGCCAAATGAATGTGCATGAAAGCGAAAAATTGGCTTATATTTGTGAAAAAATGGGTTACGAACTTACTGACAAAAGAGAAGATGCTGACCTAATTATTTTTAATACCTGTGCTATTCGTGAAGGAGCAGAAGATAGGGTTTTTGGTAATGTTGGAGCATTAAAGAAACAAAAAAAGAAGAACCCTAACCTTATTATTGCTGTGTGCGGATGCATGACTCAGAAGGAAAAGACTGCAAACTATATGCTCCAAACTTTTCCTTTTGTTGATATTGTTATTGGCACTTTCAATTTGCCAAACTTTGAATATTATGTTAATGCTGTTAAAAAAGGGCGTCAACTTGAACTTTTAAATGAAGGGAATATTGATGAAAGTTTGCCATATAAAAGAACAAGTGGAGAAAATGCATGGGTAAATATTATGCAAGGTTGCAATAATTTTTGCACATATTGTATTGTTCCATATGTTCGTGGCAGAGAAAAAAGCAGAAGCGAAGAAAATATTTTGAAAGAGATTAAAGAAATTATAAGCGAAGGAAAGTATAAAAAAATTACACTTTTAGGGCAAAATGTAAATTCTTATGGCCAAGATTTAAAAAATGGAGAATGTTTCAGTAAACTCTTAAAAGATATTTGTCGTCTTGATGGCGATTTTAAACTTGCTTTTATGACATCTCATCCAAAAGATTTAACTGATGATGTTATTGATGTTATTGCAAGTGAAGATAAAATTTTGAAAGATATACATTTACCAGCACAAAGTGGAAACAACAGAATTTTGCATCTTATGAACAGAAAGTATACAAGAGAAAAATATCTTGATATAATACATAAAATAAGAGAAAAAATTCCTTCTGTGAGATTGACTTCAGATTTTATTGTTGGCTTTCCAACTGAAACTGAAGAAGAATTTCAAGATACTTTAAGCTTGGTTAAAGAAGTGAAATATGACAGTATTTTTGCTTTTATGTATTCTCCGCGTGAAGGCACTGTTGCCAGCAATATGGAAGGGCAAATTCCACAAGATGTTAAAAATAGACGAGTTAACGAACTTTTAAAATTAGAAAAGGAAATACAAAAGGAAACAGGTAGAAAATGACAAAAAAACCACAATTATCGCCAATGATGCAACATTATGAAAACATAAAACAGCAATATCCAGATTGCGTTCTTTTTTACAGGCTTGGCGATTTTTATGAACTTTTTAATGAAGACGCCATTGAAATTTCAAGGGTGCTTGATTTAACTTTAACTGGCAAAAATTGCGGACTTACTGAAAGAGCACCAATGTGTGGAGTGCCATATCATGCAGCAGAAAGTTATATTGCAAAACTTGTTTCTCTTGGGTATAAAGTGGCAATTTGTGAGCAACTTACCGAGCCAAAACCGGGGCAGATTGTTGAAAGAGATGTCATTAAAGTTGTAACTGCTGGCACTGTAACTGAAGATAGTATGCTTGATGAACATAAGAATAACTATATAATGTGCTTATTTTTAAATGGCGAAAAATTATCTGTAACATACAGCGACATCACAACTGGCGAATTTCATGTTTATAATTACAGCGAAAACATGACTTCTAAGTTTTCTGACCTTTTCACAATGATAATGCCTTCTCAAGTTATTGGAAATAAAGATGCCAAAGAATTTTATAATTCTTTGCCAATTCAAAACACTGGTAATTGTCCAAAATTTGAAGAATATTATGAGTTTGCCTTTAATTTAGACAAATGTAAAGATAGCATTTATAATCAATTTGGAGAAAATGCTCTTAATGTTTTTGAAATAAAGAACAATGAAGACATTATTTCTATTGGGTCACTTTGTCAATATCTTTTGGAAACACAAAAGCGTTCGCTTAAAAATATAAACAAAATCATTAAGCATAAAGGGGAAAACTTTATGGTTATTGATATGAACACAAGAAGAAATTTGGAACTTGTGGAGTCTATTCGTGAAAGAAAAAAGTATGGAAGTTTGTTGTGGCTTTTGGATAAAACCAAAACAAGCATGGGGGCAAGAAAATTTCGCACAATTTTTGACCAACCATTAAAAGATAGCAATGCTATAAATTTAAGACTTGACAGTGTTGAAGAACTTACCAAAAATCTTATTATGAGAGATAGGCTCTCCGAAACCTTATCAAATATTCGAGATATTGAAAGAATTAGCGGTAAAATTGGCTATGGAAATGTTATGCCAAAAGACCTTGTTGCACTTAAACATTCTTTGCAAGAACTTCCAAATCTTTTAAAAATCTTAGAAAATGTTAAAAGTAAAAAACTTGTGGAGTTAAAAGAAAATATCTATGATTTTTCTGAGATAGCAAATTTGCTTGAAAGGGCAATCAAGGAAGAACCGTCAGCAATTATGCGAGAAGGTGGATATATTAATGATGGCTTCAATGAAGACCTTGACTCTTTAAGAAATGCAAAGACTAATGGTAAAAAATGGGTTAGAGAACTTGAACAACGCGAAAGAGAATCAACAGGAATAAAAAATCTTAAAATAGATTATAATGGTGTGTTTGGTTATTATATTGAAGTAAGCAAACTTCAATCTGAACTTGTTCCGCTTAGATATGTTAGAAAGCAAACTCTGTCGAATGCAGAGCGTTACACAACTGAAGAACTTAAAGAACTTGAAGATAAAATCTTTTCAGCAGATGAAGAGGCAATTAAATTAGAACAAAAGTTATATAAAATGCTGGTAGATTATCTTGTCAACTATATCAAAAATTTTCAAGCAGTAAGCACAGTTGTGGCTGAAATTGATGTGCTTTTATCATTAAGCGAATGTGCAGTTAAGTATAATTTTGTTAAACCAACCATAAATAAAAACATTAAACAAATTAAAATTATAGATGGTCGTCATCCAATTGTTGAACATTTTGTGAAAAATGGAAGTTTTATAACCAATGACACACTTTTAGATAGCGAAGATAACAAAATGATGATTATCACAGGTCCAAACATGGCTGGTAAAAGCACTTATATGCGTCAGGTGGCACTCATAACTTTTATGGCACATATTGGAAGCTTTGTTCCAGCAAAAAGTGCAGAAATTGCCATTACTGACAGAATATTCACTCGTGTTGGAGCAAGTGACGACCTTGCTTTTGGACAAAGCACTTTTATGGTGGAAATGAGTGAAGTTGCACTTATTCTTGCCAATGCCACAAAAAACAGCCTTGTTGTGCTTGATGAGATTGGAAGGGGAACATCCACTTTTGATGGACTTTCAATTGCTTGGGCGGTGGTTGAATATATTGCTAAAAATTTAAAATGTAAAACACTTTTTGCCACGCACTATCATGAACTTTCAGAACTTGAAGGAGTGATTTCTGGGGTAAAAAACTATAAGATTACTGTTAAAGAAATCGGAGATAAAATTGTCTTTTTAAGGAAGATTATAAGAGGTCATGCAAACAAAAGTTTTGGTGTTGAAGTTGCTGAACTTGCAGGTGTTCCAGAAGCGGTTATTTCAAGAGCAAAGGAAATAAGCAAAAATCTTGAAAAAGTGAATGAAAAACTTGACCTTGATATTTTTTCAGAGAACAAGGAAAGAGAACAAGCAGAAAAAAATTCAAAACTTGGCCTTAAACTTTTGTCTATTTTGCGAGATATTGACATGAACAGAATGTCGCCAATGGAAAGTTTTGAAGTTTTAAATGACCTTGTTGAAAAGGCTAAAAATGATTAATTAAAAAGGAGTATGAGATGAAAATTAATGTTTTATCTCCAAAAATTTATAATAGGATTGCAGCGGGAGAAGTTGTTGAGCGCCCAGCAAGCATTGTTAAGGAACTTGTGGAAAACAGCCTTGACGCAGGTGCAACCAAAATTAAAGTGGAAATTTTTGATGGTGGAATTAAACAAATTATTGTTTCTGACAATGGAATTGGAATTTCAAAAGATGATTTACCACTTGCATTTTTGCCACATGCAACCAGCAAGATAAGCGATGTTGATGACCTTGATGGCATTGAAACCTTGGGTTTTCGTGGTGAGGCTCTTGCAAGCATTGCTTCTGTTTCCATGGTTAAACTTTCCACAAAAACAGCAGAAAGTGAAAGTGGCTTTATGATTGAAGCGAATGGCGGAGAGATTTCAAAGGTTAAAGAAGTTGCAAGGGTTAATGGCACAACACTTGTTGTTTCCAACCTTTTTTACAACACACCTGCAAGGGCTAAATTTCTTAAAAAGCAAAAAACTGAAGAAAGTGAAATAACTCATCTTGTTGAAAAGTTTATGCTCTCTCGTCCTGATGTTGCTTTTGAATATTTTGTTGATGAAAAATGTGTTTATAATAACACTACAAATAACCTTGAAGATGTGATTTATCTTATTTATGGCAAAGATGTTTATGACAATTTGCTAAAGGTTAATTTGGAAGATAACGACATAAAAGTAAGCGGTTTTGTTGTTTCTCCAAAAATTTCTCGTCCAAACAGAACTTGGCAAACTCTTTTTGTTAATGG
>CALWFX010000018.1 GCA_944377765.1 uncultured Clostridia bacterium | reverse complement strand
CAAGATAATTTCCATCAACTGTTGGTGTTAACAAAACACCTTTGCCTTTTGCAGTTGGAAGTGGGAAAATTGTTAAAGGCACTTTTGTTGTTGACGTTTTTGCAAAAACAAAATATTCTCCGCGTCCAAAAACGATATTATATTTTTCTGTTCCCAAAATTTTTGCAACTTCGTTGTAGCCTGCACCTGCGCTGTTTACAATATATTTTGTTTGAAATTCGCTTTTCTTTGTTTTAATTAAATATCCTTCATCATTTTTAACAACTTTAACAATATCTTCTTCCAAAAAAACTTGTCCACCATTTATAATTCCTTCTTCGCAAATGGCAATTGCATAAAGATAAGGACTTATTATGCTGGAAGTTTTTGCATAAAGCCCAACTGTTATACCTTCTTGAAGGTCTGGCACGATTTTTAATAATTCTTCTCTATTTAATATTGAAAGTTTTTTAACACCATTTTTCTTTCCACGCTCATAAAGGTTATTAATTTTTTCAACATCGTCACCAACAACCAATGCTCCGCAATTTTTAAGCGGAATGTTAAGTCTTTTACATAGCATTGGATATAAATTTGAACCTTCCACATTAAGTTTTGCTTTAAGAGTGTTTGGCACAGGGTCATAGCCTGCGTGGATGATTGCGCTGTTTGCCTTGCTTGCCCCTGTTGCAACATCTGATGCTTTATCAATAAGTGCCACTTTTTTACCCATTCTCACAAGTTTATTAAACACAGAAGTTCCAACAACTCCGCCACCGATAACAACAACATCAAACATACAAAACTCCTTTCCTATATATAGAACATTTTACTTTTTTAAAAAAACTTTGTCAATTAAATAAAAAGATAAGTAAAATGTTTTCTAATTTTTTTTAATTGTGCTAAAATACTAATTGAAAGGGAGTGATATGAGAAGATTTATTTTAGGTCTTGACGAAGGCACAACAAACACAAGAAGTGTCTTATATGATATTGATAAGCATCAAATAGTCGACATGCAAAATAAAACTTTTAAGCAATATTATCCAGAAAGTGGCTATGTTGAACAAGACGCAAATGAAATTTTAAATGCCATTCTTTCCACTTCAAAAACTGTTTTGGTGCGTAATAAAGTGCAAAAAGAAGAGCTTCTTGGAGTTGGCATTACCAACCAAAGAGAAACAGTTGTTGCTTGGGACAGAACAACAAAAAAACCAATATATCATGCCATTGTTTGGCAATGTAGACGCACATCAAAATATATTAAATCTTTGCCAATTGCAGTGAAAGAAATGATAAAAGAAAAAACAGGACTAATTCCTGACCCATATTTTAGTGCATCAAAAATTAAATGGATATTAGATAATGTTAAAGGTGCAAAAAAACTTGCAGAAAGTGGAAACCTTTGCTTTGGAACAATCAACTCGTTTTTGGCATATAATCTGACAGGAAATTTTGTTACAGACACAACAAATGCCAGCAGAACTATGCTTATGAATATTAAAACTCTTGATTGGGACGATGAACTTTTAGAATATTTTAAAATTCCAAGAAATTGTCTGCCAAAAATATTGCCTTGTGATGCTCATTTTGGAAATTGTAAAAAATTTTTTAATGCTCCATTATGCTCCATGATTGGCGACCAACAATCCAGCATGATTGGTCAAGGTGCAATTGATTATGGAAACACAAAAGTAACTTATGGAACTGGCGGATTTATTTTAACAAACATAGGAGAAAAATTTGAAAGTATGCCAGAAAATCTTTTACTTACAGTTGCTTCAACAATTAAAGGTAAAACAAAGTATGCAATTGAAGGAAGTATATATAGTGCCTGCAGTGGACTTAACTTTTTAAAGCATAATCTAAATTTAATTGACGATATAAAAGAAACAAGTCAAATGGCATCTTCTCTTGAAGATAATGGCGGAGTTTACTTTGTGCCTGCGTTCACTGGCCTTGGTGCCCCTTATTGGAACAGTGATGCTCGTGGCGAAATTTCTGGAATAACTTTTGCAACAAAGAAAGAGCATATCATAAGAGCAATGCTAGAAAGTATGGCATACAACACCAAAGCAATTTTTGACGAAATGCGAAAACATGGGCAGAAGTTTTCAGGTATTTCTGTTGATGGTGGTGGAAGCAACAACAGGTTTTTATTGCAATTTCTTGCAGATATGTTAAATCATGATGTAACAAAAAACAAAAATGTTGAAGCAACTGCAATGGGAACAATTTTTGTTGCAATGCTATCATTAAATTTGATAGATAGGGAAACAATAAGAAAATTGACAAGCGAAAAAGAAGTCTTTTGTCCAAATATGACAGAAAAAGAAAGAAAAAAATATTATGATGGTTGGCAAAAAGCCATTAAAAAAGTGTAAATATAAAGGAGTGAAAAATGGAAGAAGAAGTTAAAAAACAAACTGAAAAGAAAACAACCACAAAAAAATCTGCAAGCACTGCAACCGCAAAAAAGTCTGAAACTAAGGTGGTTAAAAAGAAAGAAAATGTTGAAACAGAAAAGAAGGTTACAAAAACAACAAAGCCTGCAAAAAAAGCATCCACAAAAAGCACAACAAAAGTAATTAATGAAACAAAACCTGTGGAAACAACAAAAGCAAGCACAACAAAAACTGTATCAACTTCAAAAAAGGCAACCACAAAATCACGCAAAACTGAAAATAAGGAAAACTTAGAAAATATTGTTGACGCACAAACTTTGGAAAATAAAACTGAAGTTAAAGAAACATCGACATCTTCAGAAGAGACAAAAAAAGAAAAAACTTCTAAACCTGCCAAAAAGAAAACAATTGTTAAAAATAAACCAAAGAAAGAAAAAAAAGCGGAAGAAGAAAAAACTTCAACCAAAAAAACAAAAAAAGTGGAAGAACCTTATGATGTTTTAGATGTTGAAGGCTATCACCACCTTAAACTTTACACATATGTTTTTGATAAAATTAAAAATCCAAAAGCAGTTGTTTTAATAGTTCATGGAATGCAAGAACATGCGGGAAGATATATTGATTTTGCCACCTTTTTAAATAGCCATGGCTACATAGTTATTGCAAACGATTTAAGAGGACATGGACACACTGCAATAGACAAAAAATATGGTTATGGGGAAAAAGATATCTATCAAGAAACTGTGCAAGATGAAATTGTTATGCTTGAAAAAATTAAAGATGCTTATAACCTTCCTGTCTATCTTTTTGGGCACTCTTATGGTTCAATGGTAAGCCAATCAATAATTCAAAACACAGATATTGTTGAAAAATGTGTGCTTTGTGGCACAGCAAATGGTTCAAGTGGAATTATGAAAGCGGGCGGAAATTTAGCAAAATTCCTATCCATTTTTAAAGGCGATACAACAAGTGCTGGACTTGTGGAAAAAATGAGCATCAAAAATTATGGCAAAGGCTTTGAAAATAGCAACTGGCTTTCAAGAGATGAAGAAGTTTTGAAAAAATATAAACAAGATGAATTCTGTGGTGGAACATTCCCATTCGGTTTCTATAAAAGCATGCTCACAAACATGAAAAAAGTAAACAAAGGCATCAATAAAATAGGAAACAAAAAAATCTTCCTTATTGCTGGTTCAAAAGACCCTGTAGGTTCTTGTGGAAAACAAGTTAAAAAATTAAATAAATTGTATCTTAATAACAATATTGATTCAAGATGCAAAATATATCCAGAATGTAGGCATGAACTTTTAAATGAACTTAACAAAGAAGAAGTTTATAATGATATTTTAAATTTTTATGAAAATTAAGGAGGGTTTATGATAGGTAGTATTATTTTTGCAGTTTTATCAATGATTTTTTGCATAGTGTTCTGTGTGTTCAGAGCAAAAAAAGCAACTTTTTATTCGTTGACTTTAAAAACACTTGCTTCGCTTTGCTTTATCTTTTCAGGTATTATCGCCCTTAAAATTAATGGATTCTCAGTTATTGGACTTTTAATTTTAATAGGCTTAATCTTTGGACTTATTGGAGATATTGTTCTTGACTTAAAAGTTATGTATCCTGAAAAAAATGATGCTCTTTTCCTTTCTGGAACAGCATCCTTCGCAGTTGGTCATGTTTTCTACTTTGTTGCAACCTTGCTCACAAACATAAATTCAAACTCAGCAAGTATTGCTTGGGCAATTCCAGTGGCACTTGTGCTTGCAATCTTGGCATCAGTTGCAATTCAATTTGCTTCCAAAAAAATGGGTATGGATTTTGGAAAAGTAAGATGGGCAGTTATAGGTTATAGCATTATTTTAACATTCATGTTCTTCTATTCTGTGTTCGTTGCAATTTACAATCCTATTTTCTGGATTTTTGCAGTTGGAATGCTTATCTTCTTATTCTCAGATTTAATTCTTTCCATGCAATATTTTGGTGGAAAAAATCAAAAAGTTTTCATATATGTAAACCATATTGCATACTATCTTGCTCAAATTATGTTTGCTCTTTTCATGTCGTTCGGACTTTAATCTTAGAAGGAATCTATGACAATAAGAATTGAAAAAGAAGATGATTATAAAAAAATTTATGATATGCTGAAACTAACTTTCACCCTTGCAGATCATTCAGATGGAAAGGAACAAGATTTGGTAAATAATCTTAGAAATGGAAAAAGTTATATCAATAATCTTACTCTTGTTTGCGAAGAAAAAGATGAAATAGTTGGTTTTATTATGTTTTCGGAAATACAACTTGGAAATTTTAAAAGCCTTGCACTTGCTCCGCTTGCAGTGTTACCAAAATTTCAACATATGCGTCTTGGAACTCTACTTATAAAGGAAGGATTGAAAAGAGCAAAAAATCTTGGTTATTACTATGTTCTAGTGCTTGGAGATGATAAATATTATTCAAAGTTTGGATTTGTTCCTGCAAAAGAATTTGGGATAACATCTCCATTTAAAGTTCCAAATAAAAACTTTATGGCATTAAATTTACATCATAATAAAAATAAATTAAATTGCACAGCAGAATATCCAAAAGAATTTTTTAATTAATAAAATTAAATTATTAAAAAAATAATAAAATATATTAAAAATTAAAAAATACGAAAAATTTCGTATTTTTTTAATAATTTTTAATTAATTAATAATTATTTTTATATTTTTTTAAAAATATTTTAATTATTTCTTTATTTATTTCTTCAATTGTTTTAGAGGCATCAATAATATGAAAACGTTCTGGTTCTTTTTGTGCTAATTCAAGATAGCCCTTTCTTACTTTTTCATGATATGCTTTTTCCTTTTGCTCAATTCTGTCTAAATCTTTCAACTTGTCATCCTTCGACTTTCGATTGAAACCTTCTTCATAACTTAAATCAAAAAGAAAAGTTAAATCTGGAGTCAACCCACCTGTTGCCTTACTATTAATTTCTTTAAGCATATCAACCTTAAGTCCACCACCATAACCTTGATAAGCAAATGAAGAATCGTAAAACCTGTCAATCACAACAATTTTACCTTCGCTTAGCGCTGGTTGAATGATTTTTTCAACATGGTCGCATCTACTTGCACAAAAAAGAAAAAATTCAGTTAATGCACTTATATCTTCTTTTGAATGAAGAAGAATATTTCTTATCTCTTCCCCAAAACTGCTTCCACCGGGCTCTCTTGACAAAATATAATCAAAATTATTTTCTTTTAAATATTTAACAAAAAGTTTTATCTGCGAACTTTTTCCGCAACCTTCGCCACCTTCAAAAGTGATTAAAAACCCCTTTTTCATATTTCTCCTAAACATGTTTATTATGAAATTTATTTATTATGTTTGCAATGGCATTTATGCTCTTCTTCATTGTGACAATCACATCCATGTCCTTCTTCATGACAATGACAATCATCTTCACAACAACATTCTTCTTCGATTTCAAAAAGATAATCTTCAAGTTTGCCATATTTATAGTTATTTTCAGGCATCAAGTCTGTTGTGAAATATCCCGGTGGAGCCATCAACACTTCAGGAATTCTGTTCACAATTGTTGCACAAGTAAGTTCAACAGTGCTTGGTCTTTCAATAACAACTCTTGTGTTTGGCTCGCCCATGATTGTCCAGTCGTTTTTATCAAACTCGGTTTTATCATAAACTTTTCCAATGCATTCACTTTCAATAGTAACACCTTCTTTGGTTTCAGTGGTAACCACAGCACTCATTCCAGTTGCATAACCTTTTGGAATTTTCATGTTAAGTGTTGAACTGTAAATTTCTTTTTGTGCAATTTGTGGCACGCATTTTTGTGTTTGACGAATTGGAGTTAAACAAAGTTTACTGCAAAGCCAACCGTTAACATTCCACATATAACTTGGCACAAAATCACCTTTTTGAATAAGCTTTTTTCTTTCTGCATCACTTATGTTATCACTTGAAGACACTTCATTTTCAAAATATTTAAGAGAAAGCCCTGCACCATGGGCCTTTGCAAGTGCAATACTATAGTCTTCAACATTATATGAACTTGAA
>CALWFX010000017.1 GCA_944377765.1 uncultured Clostridia bacterium | reverse complement strand
TTTAACAATTTCAATTTCTTTAATGTTAAGTTCGTCTTTAATGATATCTTGAAGACTCAAAACAGCGTTTACAGAATTTTCATTACCAGCAACATAAAGTTTTTTAAGTGGTTGTTTAACTTTGATTTGATTTTCATTTCTTAGTCTTTGTGCGGTGGACATTATATCTCTTGAAATTTCAACTTTATTTAAAATATCCTCAAAATCTTTGTCATAAATTTTTGTTGGATAACCACTTAGCATGATACATTCAACTTCGTCTTTTTCAATTTCTCTAACCATATTTTGCCAAATGTATTCTGTCATAAATGGAATTATTGGAGTCATTATTCCGATTAAAGATTTAATTGCATAGTATAAACACCAATAAGCAGTCATTTGGTCAGATTTATTATCACTTTTCCAAAATCTTTTACGATTGCTACGAATATAAAAGTTTGAAATGTCGTCAACCAATTTTTCAAAATCTCTAACAACCAAATAATTTTGATCATCAGCATAGTATTTATCACTGTTGACAATGAAATTGTTGATGCTTTGAATAAGCCATTTGTCAGCAATTGTTAAATTGGAAACTTTTGGTTTGAAGTGTGCAATATTCGGGTTATCAATACAAGCATAAGTATTAAAAAATGTGTATATACTCCAAAAACTTAACAATTTTCTTCTTGCTTCGTCAGTTAAAGAATATCCAAATCTCATATCATTTGCTGGACTTGAAGAGGAATATAAGTACCTAACTGTGTCAGCGCCCACTTTATCTGCAACAACATCAGCATCCAAAGTGTTGCCACCGCTCTTATGGAATTCTCCACCATGTTCATCTTTAACATATTGATAAGTCACAAGTTTTTTATATGGTGCTTTACCTGTTAAAACAACACTCATGATAAGAAGAGAATAGAACCAAAGTTTAATTTGTTCAATCATTTCACAAACATAATCACTTGGGAAATTATTTTTGAAAAATTCTTTGTCTGTGAAATATTTTTTTGTGCTAAATGGAGTTATGCCAGCATCCAACCACACATCTCCAACATCGGTTATTCTTGAAACAACTTCGCCACATTCACACTTAATTTTGATTTCATCAATCCAAGGTCTATGAATATTTGGAAGTTTATCAACAAGTTCAGGATTCACCGCCTTTTCTTTTAATTCTTCCTTACTGCCAATTACATGAACCTTGCCACATTTCGGACAAACATAGAAAGGAAGAGGAAGTCCATAAAATCTACTTCTTGAAATATTCCAGTCGCCCATATTATTAAGCCAATCAATCATTCTTTTCTTGGCATATTCAGGCTTAAACTCAACTTCTTCAATTGCTTTAAGTGCCATCGGACGAATTTCATCCATTTTAATAAACCAACCTGATATAAGTTTATACACAATATCAGTCTTACATCTCCAACAATGAACATAACTATGCTTATATTTGTGTGAATACAAAAGTTTGCCATCTTCTTTTAAACGATTAACAACAAGGTCAACAACATCAGTTGTCTTTTTGCCTGCAAGAAAACCTGTGTTTTCAAGCATAACGCCTTGTTCGTTAATAGGGCAAATTTCAGGAAGATTTAATTTTTGACCAAGTTCAAAGTCTTCAACACCACAGCCCGGAGCAATGTGAACAACACAAGTTCCTTCGGCATTATCAACCATATCCCAAGCAACAACTTTATGTTCAAATTGTTGTTCTTTAAGTTCAGGGAAGCAAGTTTCATAAGTAAGTCCAACAAGTTCCTTTCCTTTCATCTCTTCAAGAATTTCCACTTTTTCTTTCAAGATTGATAATCTATCCTTTCCAAGAACAAGTTTTTCTCCATGAAAATCAACTTTAACATAGTCAAATTCAGGATTAACTGCAAGAGCAACATTTGCAGACAATGTCCAAGGAGTTGTTGTCCAAGCAACAATCTTAAAATCATGGTTTTTTACTGGAAATTTAGCGAAAATTGCAGTATGTTCAACTTCATGATATGAACCTGATGTTTCATGCTCACTTAATGAAGTTCCACATCTTGGACACCATGCCATTGGACGATTTTTTCTTACTATCCAACCATGGTCATTACAAATCTTTAAAAAGTGCCAAATGGATGTTATATTTTCATCTGTGTTGGTAAAATATGAATTATCCCAATCCATCCATTGCCCCATACGAATGCTTTGTTTTGTCATTTCATTGGCAAAATATTGCACCCTCTCCATACATTTATTTGTAAACTTATCAATGCCATATTTTTCAATTTCAGGCTTTCCATTAAGTCCAAGTTCTTTTTCAACATTAACTTCCACCCAAAGACCTTGTGCATCAAAGCCATTTTGATACTGACAATCTTTACCCTTTAAGGCGTTGTATCTTATTGTTAAATCTTTAAGCGTTCTCCCCCAAAAGTGATGAATGCCAAGTCTGTTATTGGCAGTTGCTGGACCATCAAGAAATTTAAACATTTCATGACCTTTATTCTTTTTAACTAATTTGTGAAAACTGTCGTTCTTATCCCAAAATTCAAGGATATTTTTTTCCATTTCAATAAAATTTGGAACAACTTGCTCTTTTTTCATTTCTCTCTCCTTTAACTATGGAACGAAAGCACAAATTTTACTTGTCAAATTTGTTAAAAGCCTTTGGGCTTTTGCATACATAGGTATGCACTTTCGTTCCCAAATAAAAAACTTTCCTAGCAAAACAAGACTCTTGCTAAGAAAGTTAGAGTTAACCACTTGTTTCACTAAATGGGCAAACACCCACGCCTTCTATCACGGGAAGTCCCGTTCAAACTTACTGCAATTTTCAGTCTGACAGCTCAAAAAGTGATAATCTTAAAAAGTTTCATATTGCTTCACACCAAACAGCAACTCTCTTGAAATCCGCTTAAAAAGATGTTGTCTTTTTTCAAACGCCTTTAAGTGAAATATTAAATTTCAAATATATATTAAAGCAAAAGAAGAAAATTGTCAATTATTTATTAATAATTTTCCAAAATATTGTTCATTTTAAGAACATCAGTGCCAGTGATAATACCAAGAGGTTTTTCTTTTGCTCCCCCATTTTTAGTAACTAAAATTGCCAACAATTTTGAATTATTATGAAAGAGTTCAAGGGCATATTCAACTGTAAGGTCTTTGTTAGCAAAAACATAGTAATTGCTATTTTCAATTTTTGAAAGCATATCTTCAATTTTAACATTATTAAGAAAAGTTTCGCATTTTCCACCTGATAAAAGATGCTTACCCAAAG
This sequence comes from uncultured Clostridia bacterium, assembly GCA_944377765.1. Classification (GTDB taxonomy): domain Bacteria; phylum Bacillota; class Clostridia; order Christensenellales; family UBA1242; genus Caccovivens. The sequence continues at coordinate 3,908 of CALWFX010000017.1, read as the reverse complement.
AATCCAAAATTTTTTGACCATTTGCAATGCCAATAATTTCATTATTAGAGTTATAAACTGGAATATTAGAATATGAAGAAGAAGCAATAAGAATTATAACTTCTTTCATGGACATATCTGAAGGAATTGACAAAACATCACGCCTGCAAACAGTTTCAAGAGCCTTTGGTGGAGCAGTTAAAAGCCTTTCAATTTTTTCAATTTGTTCAACAACATCAATATGTGGTTCAGCCATAACATAATCTTCATTCCCATGGACAATTGCATTCCTTAAACGACCAAAATCAATTAAATCATCTTCATATTTTCTTACTATGTAATTTAATGCAACGCTACGCCTGATAAGTTCGGAAAAACCCATACTTCTATTTAAATCATACCTAGTTCTTATCGTGTAATCAATATTGTTATATGATTGAATAAATCTTTTTGAATTGGATAAGTCTTTTTTCTCGTTACTCATTTTTACCTCACTTTTTTATTATACAAGAAAAAAGAGAAAAAATAAAATGATTTTGATATATTTTAAAATATTATATTAACAATTTGAATTCAAAAATAAAAAATTAAATATTTGTGCTTGGTGCTAAATCAATTGTGTTGTTTGAACCAAAGTAAACATCTGGAACATCTCCCACAATAACACTTTCGGCAACTAAAAATTCAGTTACGCTATCAATGGTTGAAGTGTAAGTTGGCAAAATCAAACTTACAGATGCATGAAGTTCAATAAAAAGCGAATGGTTTGTTTGATTGATGCCAGCACTAACAAAATCACTATGAAAAGAAGAAGTCATTGCTCCAACTGAAACAAGTTTAACATTAACAGTTGGTCCAAGCCCAACAAGAAAGGGAAGGCCTGTGAAAGTTCCAATAGCAATATCAATACCCTTTGCACCCATATTATCAAGATATATTTGAGCCACTTGATAAAATTGTCTTGCAAGTTTATTGACAAGCACAGTATCAATGGAAATTAAATCGATATTATTATTTTCATCATATGTGATATTAACCAAATCTTCATACGTTATATTATTATCTTGAATAACATCATAAACCGCATCACTTACAGCCGAAGTAGAAAGGGAAAAAATTGAAGCCCTTGTTGCTTCTGTAACCACAGGATTTATAACACAAAAAACATATAAAAGTGCTGAAACAATAATAAAAACAACTAAGCACAGTGCAACAATGGCTCGTTTTTTCTTATGCTTTCTTTGAAGATAATAAAGCCTTTTCATTTAAAATATTTATATGCAAGTATAGTTTTTATCTTGTCAAAAAATAAAAAGAAAGGACAAACTTTTATAACTAAAAATTAAACAATACTCAATATGTTGTGTATTATGCATAACATAATACCATTTATATTGCGTATTCTATTTTTTTGTATGAGAATGGAAAATTAATGCAAATATGAAAGCAAACACAATTGCCGCAGCAATACCACCCGCAGTTGCAGTTAAACCACCAGTAAAAACGCCCAAAAGTCCCTGTGACTTCACCGCACCAATTGCACCTTTTGCCAGAGAAGCCCCAAAACCAACAATCGGAACATTAATGCCAGCACCTGCGAAATCTGAAATATAGTCAAAAACCCCAATCGCTTCCAAAAACACACCAACAAGAACAAATGTAACCAAAATTCTTGCCGATGTTATATTGGTGGTAATTATAAGTATTTCGCCTATCATACACACAAGCCCACCAATTAAAAATACCCATAAATAATCTAAAAACATTTCCATTTTTTCACCTTACTTTTATTTTACATTTCATATGCTTCAACAACAATTGCATTACAAATGCCCGGTATGCTTTCTCCTTGCTGAGAAGAAGTTGTGCTTAAAAGTGCTCCTGTTGGCAAGAATAAAACTCGTTTATATTGTCCATCTTGCAATTTTTTCATGATATAAGAATTAAAAATTGTTGCACAACAGCCACATCCCGATGCACCACAAAGTGTGTTTTGACTGCGTTTAAAATACATTTGTCCGCAATCGCCATAATTTAATCCCAACTTTATGCCTTTTTCTTCCATCAAATCAATCAAAATTTCAGAACCAAGTTTTCCAAGGTCGCCTGTAACTATCAAATCATAGTCGTCAGGTGTTGTGTTTGTGTTTTCAAAATGAGTAATAAGTGTGTCCATTGCAGAAGGTGCCATTGCAGCACCCATGTTGTTGACATCAACAATTCCCCAATCAATAACTTTTCCAAAAGTTGCCATTGTAACGCGCGGACCTGCACCTTTTTGCGATAACACACAACTACCTGCACCTGTTATAGTCCATTGTGAAACTGGTGGACGCTGATTACCTAGTTCCAACGGAAAACGATATTGTCTTTCTGCTGTTGAAAAATGTGAAGCAGCACAGCAAACAACATTTTCAAAATAACCACCATCCACGAGCGTTGATGCAACTGCAATGCTTTCTGCCATGGTTGAGCATGCACCATACACACCAATATAAGGAAAATTAAAAGCCCTTGCCGCATAGGAAGAACTGATAATTTGATTTAATAAATCTCCCGCAACCAGCACATTGATATCATCCACTTTAAGTTTTGATTTTTGAATTGCCCCAGTGATTGCTGTTTCAATCATTTTTCTTTCTGCTTTTTCAAAAGTCTTTTCCCCAAACAAGTCATTTTTCATTATATAGTCAAAATAATCTTTAAAATTACCCTTTCCTTCTTTAGGTCCAACAATGGAATAACTACCAATAATCTTAGGCTGTTTTTTAAATTTAACAGTTTCAATTTTCATACAATACCTCTATTTGAATATTGTCATAAAATTGAATTTTTATACAATAAAAAACCACCAGCATAACCAGTGATCTTTTATTGTTAATTATTGTTAATTATTAATATATTAATCAACCAATATAAATGTAAATGAAACGATTAATTCCATTAAGGTTTCTTGTTTTTCGCTGTTATTTGAATAAATTATGGTTGTGAAATCTTGAATTTCAGTCCCACTTTTAATTGTGTAAACTGCTAATAATAGAAGAACTGATTATTAAACAAAAATAGGTATAAGAAAACTCTCTTATACCTTATTAACTGTCTAATTATATAATGCAATAAGCATTTCTCTTATATGATATATTTTACTTTTCACCCAATTCAAAATTTTTTCTATGGCTACGTTGTGATTTACATTTGTAATCACAATAATTATCAATAGCAGCCTTCGTCCACATTAATGGAGCAACTGTGAAAGTGCAACCTCCAATTATTCCAAGAGCAAATCCAATATCTGCCACATCATAATAAATAGTTTTTATATATCTTGGTCTGCAACAATCTTTATGCTCTGAATTTTCATTAAAAATGATATCATCAGTAATTGAATAATTTTGAAGCCCGTTGATGTAAGAAACCTTAATATCAAATTCAGATTGATTAATTTCCCCATTATCAAATTTATTTTGCACTTTTTCAAGCTCTTCCATTCGATAAGTGTTAATGATATCAGCTTTTTCTAATGATGTCTTTCTCCCTAGATAACATGCCGCAATAGTAAACCCAACGGGAATAGCCGCACTAGTTAATGTTGCAAGTCCAAGCACAACTGCTTTCATTAATAATTTTTTTCTTTCTCTCATTTTTTCTCCCCCTATTATTTTTGATATTATTCAGAAAGAAAAAAGACTTTCTGAATAAATATTCAAAAAGTCTTGTTAAAGCAATTTGCTCTCACAAAGCGGAATAAATCGTCCTGACGCCTTGTGACACTTAACTTAAAGTGTAAACTACTCCCTTTTTATATAAAATATTATACTCACAATTTTTCGTTTGTCAATACTTATTTTAAAAATTTTTATGCTTTTTCTTACATTTTTCAGTTTTTTTAAAGTTTCATTAAAAATCTAACATGAAAATTTGCAAATCCA
>CALWFX010000016.1 GCA_944377765.1 uncultured Clostridia bacterium | reverse complement strand
CGCGAGCTGGGTTCAGAACGTCGTGAGACAGTTCGGTCCCTATCTATCGTGGGCGTAGGATATTTGAGAGGGCTTGCTCCTAGTACGAGAGGACCGGAGTGAACATACCGATGGTGCACCAGTTGTCGCGCCCGCGGCATAGCTGGGTAGCTATGTATGGTTGAGATAAACGCTGAAAGCATCTAAGCGTGAAACTTGCCTCAAGATGAGATATCCCATAACTTAAGTTAGTAAGACCCCTTATAGACCATGAGGTTGATAGGTCGCATGTGTAAGCACAGTAATGTGTTCAGCTGAGCGATACTAATAGGTCGAGGGCTTAATCACGGATTTAAGTATTTAAGCTTCCTTCTAAGTATGTAGTTGTCAGAGAACTTCATCTCTGATGAATATTGCTAATATTCATATCCTCCTTTTCTTAAACCTTAGCAATATTCACATAATTTGATAATATCACGAAATTTTATAGGTTATTATAGTTGACAATTTTAAAGTTTTTGATTATAATTAACTTGTAACAATTAGTGTTGTTATACCATAACCAGTGGCGATAGAGAGAAGGTCCCACCTGTTCCCATCCCGAACACAGAAGTTAAGCTTCTCATCGTCGAAAATACTTGGCTGGCGACGGCCCGGGAAAATAGAACACTGCTGGTTAATCATTAGAGCATCCGCATGAGGGTGCTTTTTTGTTTTTATATGCTAACAGTTTAATGTTGTAATGCAGTGTTCTGTTTGCTACTGCAAACTGCTTGCTGCTGCAAGCAGTTTCCCGGAGCCGTCGGCCCGAGAAAAAAAGCCCGAAGGCGTGGAAGCATTCGTGGGCTTGCGAAACGAAGAGAATAAGTATTCGTGTTTCTAATGAACACTGTTTATGGTTAGTTTATGGAAATAGAAACAGGCGATGCCTGCCGCATGAGGGTGCTTTTTTGTTTTTACTTCATAAAAGTTTAATGTCGTAAGGCAGTGTTCTGTTTGTTATCATAGATACAATAACTCCTAAAAGCAGTGAACCTGAGAAAAGGCAAAGAACTAATTCAGGTTAATATTTTATAAATTAATTTTATTATACTTGACAAATTCATAATTCTTTGATATATTTTTAATAAAAAGGAGAGTTATTATGGATACATTAAATATATCTCAAGATGAATTAAAACAAATTTTAAATGAAGGAACTAAATCTTCTCAATTGTTAAAACAAATCATTTTTATGAATAATATTCGTTCATTATTGGAAGATATTTTTGGTAAAACCGTTAAGAGAGTGGATGGAATTGTTGATTCAGTGTTGAATGCTATTTCTTCATTACCAGCTGAAAAAGAAAGAACTTTTATTTATGAATATTATGGTTTAAACGCAGATTTACCAATTAGATTATCAGTTGAAGAGATTGCAAAAAAACTTAATTATGGCAAAAAGAGATTGCATATAGTTAGTGACAATATTAGCTCTGGTTTGCGTAAATTAAGTCATCCAACTAGGAAATTAAAATATTTTGTTATGTCGAAAAAAGAATATGAAGAAACTATTAAAGATGAAAAAGAATTAGCACTTGATAAACAAAAGAATCCAGAAAAATATACTCCAATAGAAGTTTTGAATTTGGAAGAAAGATACGTTTTAGCTTTAAAGAGAGTAAATATTGATACAATTGCAAAACTTTTAAATAGTGGGTTATCACCATTTAAAAATGAAAATGTAAAAATTCGTGGTTTAGGAAAACTAGGTATTATATCAGTTAGAGAAAAAATTGATCAATATTTAGATGAGAATCCCGAAATTTTTGAAAAATATAAAAACTTGGAAAAAGAAAGAAAAACTAGCAAAAAGATAGTATCAAATCAGGAGATAAAAGTTATTAAATAAATCGCTTTTATTTAGCTATATATTTAATAATAGCAATAAAATTTCTGTGTTTTAAATCACAGAAATTTTATTTTTTATTTAATCTATTCAAATTTATAGTGTGCTTAATTTATTATAGGATAGCCAAACGAAGGTATATTCGAGGCTGAAAAAATTTTATTATAAAGCACTATTAATAGTGTTATAAACTGGCTCTTGTTAAAATTCTTATCATTTATCTGCTTGTTCCTATTTAATTAGAAACAGGCGATGCCTGTTGACAAATAAATAATTTATGTGTTACATTATAAAAGTAAAAGGTGTAATTATGAAATTAGATTATTTGACGATAAAAAGAATGATGATGGAAAAGAACATGGCTGATGGTGGGTATGTTGCTTATGGGAAAAACAATCAAAAATTTGCCATATATATGGGTGGAGTTATAGGGGCACTTGCAACTGCTGACCTTAAAAGTCATATTGTTTCAATGAAAGATAACAAAATTGTTATAACTCCATTCACCAAGAATGGCATTGAATTTGAAAATGCCTATGGATTTGAAAAAGAAAAAATTCAATCTGTAAAGCTTAGCTTATTTGGAACAATGAAGATATTTATAAATGGCGAAAAACATGAATATGCCATTGAAAAAGGGCAAAAAGATGTGAAAATGATTTTAGAAATCTTAGGATTTGCTAAAAAGAAAGACAATAAAAAACAGTCTTGATTGACTGTTTTTATTTTAACAATTTTTCTTGTCTTTTTTGAAGTTTTTTGAAATTTGCTTCTATTTTTTCTTGGAGCTCAAATTGTTCACTTTCGCGTTTCTTGTAAATTTTTTGAACTGAATCTTGTGCAAGTTTGGATAAGCCGTCAATGTATGGAATATCTGTCTGTTTTGCCGTTTTTGCCCTTACAATAAAGCCTTTTTTAAGGGCACTTTCCATTCTTTTAACAAAGCCTTCTTTCAAAATTATTTCCTTTGGAATGGCGTTTAAATAGCAGAAAAAGTCACGTCCACCAAAGGCTTTCATTGTGAGTGGATTTAAGTTTTTTGCCCAGCTTGTTAATTCTTTGCATATTAAGTCTTCAAGGTCTTTCCCTGCATAAATTCTGGTGCTTTCATTGTCACTTTTTTCAAGTTTATAAAAGGAACTCCAATAAGAATTTATGCTTGTTACACACACTCTTTTCAAAGGAACAATATTTTCAGGAACTTCACCGTAATTAGAGTTGTATGGAACACTTTTATAATAAAAATCAAAGGCATCAGTCCTGAACCATTCGCCACTTTCAACTGCCTTGTTTAAATCTTCAATATTAAAAACTGGGAAAGTTCTGTATCCACCTCGATAAATAAGACGCATAAAAATCTCCTTAAAAATATATTATCATGTTTATGTGTTTCTGTCAAGTTTGTTTTGTTATATGTTTGTAAAAGAATAATAAAAATTTTTTGAAAAATATGCAAAAAATTATTGACAATAATATTTTAATTTGATAAAATATTGCAGTAACCGTTGATATTCCTCAGTAGCTCAGCGGTGGAGCAGGCGGCTGTTAACCGCAAGGTCGTAGGTTCAAATCCTACCTGAGGAGCCAAAGAAAGCATGATTGAAGAGTCATGCTTTTATTTTTATGTAATAACCTTGCGGGCGCCATTTCATGGTGCAACTGCGGAAGCAGTTTTAACAGCCGCAGGCTGATCTCAAAGAGTATGAAGCGAAATTAAACCGCAAGGTCGTAGGTTCACCCGTTCCGGCTGGGTGCGAATTTGCAAAACATGAGAAAGATATATATTCGCACTCGTTCGAGCAACAAAACAATCCACTGGCTTGTTTTGTTAAAGACTTTTGATTATGCAAGGTTTTCAATAAAGGCTTTTATGCAACAAAAAGACCGCTTATTTGCGGTCAAATATTATTTATTGTTTTTAATTATTTTTTCAAAGTCTTTTTTATGCTTTCTATATAGCAAAATTCCAATGGCGACTCCTT
>CALWFX010000015.1 GCA_944377765.1 uncultured Clostridia bacterium | reverse complement strand
TTAAACTCAACCGCGGAATTTTCTGTTGATAAATATGCTCAAATATTTAAAGAATACTCCAAGTATATCTCAAAAAATGAAAAAGAAAAGTTATTTTAAAGTTTAATCGACATATTTTTTAACTTGAATATTTTTTTGTAGTCATAAACACTTTACTTTTTTACAGCAAAATTTTATACTTATATTGTTACAAAAAAAGGAGTGAAGAAAATGAAAATTAAACCTATTTTTGATAGAGTTGTATTATTGCCTAAAGAGGCAGATAAAGAAACTAAAAGTGGAATTATACTTCCAACTGCATCACTTGAAAAATCACAAGTGGCAACAGTTATTGCTGTTGGAGAAGGTGGTGTTGTTGATGGAAAGGAAGTTAAAATGCAAGTAAAGGAAGGACAAGAAGTTCTATACTCAAAGTATAGCGGAACTGAATTCACTTTTGAAGGAAAAAAATATATTGTTATTAAACAAAATGACATTTTAGCCATTTTGGAAGATTAAAGGAGAAAATTATGGCAAAACAAATTTTAGAAGGCGAACAAGCAAGAAAGGCTCTTGAAAGCGGAGTTAATAAACTTGCTAATACTGTGAAAATCACACTTGGACCAAAGGGTAGAAATGTGGTGCTTGGTAAAAAATTTGCAACACCACTCATCACAAACGATGGGGTTACAATTGCAAAAGAAATTGAACTTGAAGACCCTTTTGAAAACTTAGGAGCAGAACTTATTAAAGAAGTTTCTGTTAAAACAAATGATGTTGCTGGAGATGGCACAACAACCGCTTGCGTGCTTGCACAAGCAATAATTCGTGAAGGACTTAAAAATTTTACTGCTGGAGCAAACCCAATTATTCTTAAAAAAGGCATTTTTAAGGCTGTTGATGTTGCTGTTGAAGAACTTAAAAAAATAAGTAAACCAATTTCAAGTTCAAAAGATATTGAACAAGTTGCAAGCATTTCTGCTGGAGATGAAGAAGTTGGAGAACTTATTGCAAAGGCAATGGATAAGGTGGGAACAGATGGGGTTATCACCGTGGAAGAAAGTCAAACCATGCACACAGAACTTTCTGTTGTGGAAGGTATGCAGTTTGACCGCGGTTATCTTTCCCCATATATGTCCACTAACACAGAAAAAATGATTGCTGAACTTGATAATGCATATATTTTAATTACAGATAAAAAGATTTCAAATTTACAAGAAATTTTGCCAATTTTGGAGCAACTTGTTAAGGTTGGCGGAAAAATGCTTATCATTGCAGATGATGTGGAAGGAGAAGCACTTACTGCATTAATTTTGAATAAACTTCGTGGTTCTCTTAATGTTGTTGCAGTGAAAGCCCCAAGTTTTGGCGATAAGAGAAAGGCAATGCTTCAAGATATTGCAACAGTTACAGGTGGATATTTCATCAGTGATGAACTTGGAATTGATATGAAAACAATATCTCTTGACAATCTTGGCAGGGCAAAGATGGTTCGAGTTGACAAAGACAAAACAATCATTGTGGAAGGTAATGGCAGTCAAGAAGAGATTAAAGCAAGAATTAAATCTATTAAAGAGCAAATTGCATTGGCAACAAGCGACTATGATAAGGAAAAATTGCAAGAGCGCCTTGCAAAACTTGCTGGCGGAGTTGCGGTTATTAAAGTTGGCTCTGCAACCGAAGTTGAAATGAAAGAGAAGAAACTTAGAATTGAAGATGCACTTTCTGCAACAAAAGCCGCAGCAGAAGAAGGTGTTGTTCCAGGTGGCGGAGTTGCTCTTTTAAAGACCACAAAGGCATTGATGGAACTTGTTAACACTTTGGAAGGAGATGAAAGAACAGGTGCAAGCATTGTGCTTAAAGCAGTTGAAGAGCCTATTCGTCAAATTGCCATAAATGCTGGAATTGATGGTGGAGTTGTTGTAAACAAAATTTATGAAAACATTGACAAGTCTGCCTATGGCTTTGATGCACTTAAAAATGAATATGGCGATCTTATTAAGAAAGGTATATTGGACCCTACAAAGGTAACTCGTTCTGCACTTATCAATGCAGCGTCTGTTTCTGCAACTCTTTTAACAACAGAAGCAATTGTTGTTGAAATTGAAGATAAAAACAAAGTGGAACAAAAGGAAGTTTATTAATTAAAAAGGATAAAAAGATGAATTACGCTGATATCAAAAGAATTATGATAAAGAAAAATTTTGCAGATGGTGGACTTGTGGCTTATGGAAAAAACAAACAAAAGTTTAACGTCTATTCCGCAGGCGAAGTTGGTGCACTTGTTGCTGAACAATATGATAAAGGGCATATTATAACTTTAAAAGATAATAAAATTATGGTAACACCATTTGATAAATCGGCAATTTTGTTTGATAAAGCGTATTTCATTGAAAAAGATGATATTCTTTCTATTAAATTCAATTTATTTGGCAAGTTAAAAGTGGAAGCGGTAAACAAAAGATATAACTTTGCAATTTCAAAAGGTATGAAAGATTTAAAAAGAATTTTACAAATTTTTGGAGTTGGAAAGGAAAAAATAAAAATTTCCGAATCAGAAAATGAGCAGGAAGAATAAAATAATTTAAGGCAAGGGAATTCCCTTGTTTTTTATTTGTATTTGTTTAAAAAATTTATGAATTTTATCTTCTTAAAGTGTTGTTTTTTCTTGACTTAAACAATAAAATTAGAGTAAAATAAATTTGCATTTACTGGGGATAAATTTAATAACAAAGGAAGATAAAATGATTATCGGAATAGATATTGATGGTGTAATTTATCAAACTGAAAATTTGTTTAGAGAATATAGTGAACAATTTAATAAACTTATTGGCGGAAAGGTTATTAAAGCAGATGAACTTAAAATTTCTGACAGATATGACTGGGGAAAAGAACAAGTAAATAAATTTATCAAAGATTTTTATTATGAAATTGAAAAAAATGCTCCACTTTATCCAAAGGCACAAGAGATAATACAAAAGTTAAAAAAAGACAACCAAATTGTTTTTATAACAAGCAGAGGAATTATAGACAACAGCGAAGTTGATTTAACTCTTGAAAGGCTTAGTTTAGATAAAATACCTTATGATAAAATTATTTTTAATCAAAAATCAAAACTTAAAGCGTGCAAAGAATTTGGTGTTGATTTAATGATAGATGACTATTATAAGGTGGTGGATGAATTAAATGAAAATGGGGTAAACTGCTTATATTTTAGAGATAAAAGAAACAAAACATCTCAAAGTAATGCACTTGAAGTTTATTCTTGGAATGAAATAGATTGTTTGATAGATGAAATAAGTAAAGAATTATGTTAAAACATATGCTTAAAAGTATATGTTTTTATTTTTATATTTAAATTTCTGGCGGAAGCGGTGGGATTCGA
>CALWFX010000014.1 GCA_944377765.1 uncultured Clostridia bacterium | reverse complement strand
CATGCTGAAGAAGATAAAAAGAAAAAGGAACTTGTTGAAACTCAAAACCAAGGCGATAACTTAATTTATGGTCTTGAAAAACTCTTAAAAGAAAGTGGCGATAAGATTTCAGAAGATGACAAAAAGAAACTTACTGACGCCATTGAAAAAGCAAAGAAAGACATCACAAGTGAAGATATTGAAGTTGTTAAAAAGGCAATTGACGAACTTACAAATGCTTCAAATGGAATAGTTTCAAAGATGTATCAATCTGCAAACCCAAATGCAAATGCTGGAAACAATGACAATAACAACAATAATGGCTCAGACCCAGAAGTTGTTGTGGATGATGATAAATAGGCGAAAACTGCACATTTGCTCATTTTCGAGTAAACTCGAAAAGTGTCGTCTAATGTTTGTTTTCGCCTCTTAGCGACCAAACGAAATCGCATTTCGTTTTACTCCATTGGCGATTTGTCGCTACTCTATTGCTAAGTAAGTATTCTAAGTTATAGATATTTTTTAGATAAATTATTTAAGAGATGATTCAAAATGCAAATAAATATAAATTAAAGTGAGATTATTATGGCGAATAAAGATTATTATCAGGTTTTAGGTGTTAATAAAGATGCGAGTGCTGACGAAATTAAGTCAGCATATCGTAGGCTCGCCAAAAAATACCATCCAGACCTTAACAAAACCCCAGAGGCAGCAGAAAAATTTAAGGAAATAAACGAAGCATACGAAGTTTTAGGCGATGACAAAAAGCGTGCAAACTATGACCAATTTGGCTCTGCTGATGGCCCACAATTTAGTGGTGCAGGTGGAAGCGGATTTTCTGACTTCTTTGGCAATGGCTTCTCGGGTGGATTTTCAAGTGGTGGTTTTAGCAGTGGCTTTTCTGATATTTTCAGTGATATATTTTCTGCATTTGGTGGAGATGGCAGAAGAACAAGGGTAAACGAGCGTGGCGAAGATATAAATCTTGCCATGAAACTATCTTTTGAAGAAGCAATATTTGGTGTTGAAAAAACCATACTTGTGAATAAGATTGAAACTTGTTCTTCTTGCTCTGGAACGGGTGCAAAAAATGGAACAGCGTTCACAACTTGTCCTGATTGTAATGGTCTTGGCAGAGTTCGTATTCAACAAAACACCATGTTTGGCACAACCATAAGAGAAGGGGCTTGTCCTAAATGCGGTGGAACTGGTAAGATAATTAGAGATAAATGTGAAGCATGTGGTGGCAAGGGATATAAGAAAGTTCAAAAGGAAATTACTGTGAAAATTCCAGCAGGCATTGATGATGGGCAAACAGTTCGTATGCGTGGAGAAGGAAATGCTCCTCGTGGCAAAGGTATTGCTGGGGACTTAAACATTAAAATTCAGGTTCAAAACCACAAACTTTTCAAGCGTGATGGCTTTGACCTTATGTTTGATTTATATCTTCCTTTCACAACTCTTCTCCTTGGCGGAAAAGTGGAAATACCTTTAACAAAAGGAAAATTCACTCTTGACATAAAGGAAGGAACGCAAAGCGGGACAACAATGCGTATTAAAGGCAAAGGTGTTAAGGTTTTAAATAAAGATGCCTATGGTGATATGCTTGTTACACTTAAAAGCGAACCACCAAAGAAACTTTCCACTGTTCAAAGAGATTTGCTTGAAAAATTGTCTGAAAGTTTCACTGAAAGTGATTTTCCAAAATATAAAGATTTCAAAAAGAGCAACCAATAATTGCTCTTTTTTGTTTTTTAATTAGAAAAAAGAAATTGAAAATTTAAAAAAACACTTGTAAAATAAGTTTAAATTGGTGTATTATATGGCTATAAGGAGAAATTATGAGAAGATTTTTTGGTCAAAAGAAAGATGATAAAATTATTATTTGCGATGATGAATACAATCACCTTAGAAATGTTTTGCGTTTAAAGGTTGGAGATGAAGTACTTGTCAGCGTGAACACAGAGATTGAATATGTTTGTGAAATTGAAAGTTTTGCAAAAACTTCTGCAATCTGTAAAATTAATGGAGAACATAAATGCTTGCTTAATCCAACAAAAGACATAACACTTTTTCAAGCGATTGCCAAAAAGCCAAAGTTTGAATTTATTGTTCAAAAGGCAACAGAAATTGGCATGACAAAGGTTGTTCCATTTGTCAGTGATTATGTGATTGCAAAAGTTACCGAAAATAAGATTGAAAGACTTAACACAATTGTTGAAAATGCTTGCAAACAATGTGAAAGAAGCATTAAAACACAAATTTGTGATGTTAAAAATGTTGACCAAATAATTGAAATGTTTAAAGATTATGATATCATTCTTTTTGCCAATGAAAGAACAGATGTTGGTGAAGAAGTTAAAAAACTTACAAAATATAAGAAAATTGGCATAATTGTTGGTTCAGAAGGTGGGTTCTCTCAAAAAGAAAAGGAAAGATTTATTGAAGCAGGTGCAGTTTCTGTTTCTCTTGGCAGACGCATTCTTCGTTGCGAAACTGCAGCAGTTGCCATGATGAGCCTTGTTTCAATTATGAGTGGAAATTAATATGAAAATTGCAGTTTTAACACTTGGTTGCAAAGTAAATAAATATGAGAGCGATGCTCTCATTTTTAAACTTAGAGAACTCGGCTTTCAAGCGGATGATAAGTTAGAAGTGGCGGATGCATACATAATTAATACCTGCGCTGTTACCAATGAAGCGGAAAGAAAATCAAGGCAAATGATAGAGCGTTGTCGAAAATTTAATGATAAGGCAAAGGTTTATGTGCTTGGCTGTGCTTCACAAAATAGGCCAATTCAATTTAAGGAAAAAAATGTTACTTTCATTCAAGGCGTGGCAAACAAAATGGAGATAATTTCACATCTTCAAAAGGATGAACAAGAAAACATGGCAATATATGATTTGCCAAGTAAGTATGAAGATGACTTATACAGTGCACAAACACTTACAAGGGCATTTATTAAAATTCAAGATGGTTGCAACAATTTTTGCACATATTGCATTATCCCATATCTTCGTGGACGCAGTCGTTCAAGGAGTATGGAAAGTGTGGTTAGCGAAGCCAAAAAATTGCCAGAAGAAGTGAAAGAGATTGTGCTTGTTGGAATTGATGTTTCAAGTTATGAAGAAAATGGCGCAAAGGCACTTGGCGCACTTCTTGAAAAACTTGACACTTTGGGAAAACGCCTTCGTTTGTCGTCTATGGAAGATAATTTGGTTACAGAAGAGTTTATTAAAAGACTATCAAAACTTAAAAACTTCTGCCCACATTTCCATTTATCATTGCAAAGTGGTTCAAACGATGTTTTGAAAAAGATGAACAGAAAATATACCACTGAAGAATTTTTAAACACAGTAATTCTTATAAGAAAATATTTTAAAAATGCAGGAATAACCACAGATGTCATTGTTGGGTTTCCAACCGAAACAGAAGAGAATTTCAAGGAAAGTGTGGAGTTTATTAAAAAAGTGAAATTTTCCGACCTTCATATTTTCCCATATTCCAAGCGCGATGGCACAGTGGCATCAAAACTATATAAAGATTTGCCAAAGAGCGTGAAACTTAAGCGAGTGAAAATTTTGGAAAAAGTTAAGGAAGATTTAAAGAAAAAGTTTATTGAAAAAAATGACATCGTAAAAGTTTTGCTTGAAGAAGAGAAAGATGGCTATTTCACAGGGTATAGTGAAAACTATATTAAATGCTATATTAAAGGAAACTTTAAGGTGGGCGACATTATTTTGGCAAAAATTTGCGAACCAAAGTTTGATGGAGTGCTGGTAAGTTTAATTTAATTAATAAAAATACTTGACAAAAAATGCGAATAAGATTATAATATCAAAAGTATATTAACATTGAAAGGTGGTGAGAAGGTTGACAACAGTTAAGGTTGGCGAAAATGAATCTCTTGAAAGCGCGCTTAAAAGATTTAAAAGAAAATGCCAAAAAGATGGCATCATTGGCGATATAAGAAAGAAAGAAGCTTATGAAAAGCCAAGCGTTAAGAGAAAGAAGAAAAGCGAAGCTGCAAGAAAAAGAGCAAGAAAAAGAGGTTAAATTTGTTATATGAAAAGATGCAAATATTTGCATCTTTTTTAATTAAAATAAAAAGAACGGAATTAAACGTTCTTTTTTTGTGCTTGATTTTTTTCATTTTATTCATTAGAATTAGGTTTGAGGATACCCAATTATTATTCATTAGAATTAAAGTTTTAGAATACCAAAATTATTATTCATTTGTAAAAACTCATTCATTATTTAAAGTATTTTATTAAATAGGATTGCTTTCAACTGATTATTTATTTGGTTTAGAAGACTAAATTTAATGTCTACATTAGATAATGTAAATGTCTATATAAAATAATTTTAAATATAATATAATCTTACGGAAAATCGTAAGATTTTTTTTAATAAAAATATTAAAATTGAAAATAGGTGGTTATTTTATGAAAAAAATTAAAAAGGATAGAAGTTTTGCTGGTATTTTGAAAGAATTACGCTTAAAAGCAAAATTTACTGTTAAACAAGTTAGTTTATTGGTTGGAATAAATTATTCAACATTGTTAAGATATGAAAAAGGAACATCTAGCATCAGTTCTTTAAATTTAATAAAGTTATCAAAATTTTATAAAGTTTCAACTGATTATATTTTAGGGTTAAAAGATTAATTTGGTTTTAAACTTTTCTCTTTTTCATTTTGAAAATAAACTTGTTTGTGTTAGAATGTTTTTATGGAAAAATTTGACATTAATTCTCTTAATGAAGAGCAAAAAAAAGCATTGTATGAAACAGAAGGGGTTGTGCTTGTTACTGCTGGGGCGGGTAGTGGCAAAACAAGGCTTTTGACTCACAGAATTTGTCATCTTATTATGGACAAACACATTTCTCCATATAATATTTTGGCTATCACTTTCACAAACAAGGCTACAAATGAAATGAAAGAAAGAGTGAAGGAAATGTGTGATTGCAACATTTGGATATCAACATTCCACTCGATGTGCGTTAGAATACTTAGGCAGGAGATTGATTACTTAAAGGGTTATGACAAAAATTTTACCATTATAAGTGAAACCGACAGAGATAAAATCTTAAAAGAAATTTGCAAAAATTTGGGACTTGATGACGAAGATGTTTCAAAGGTGGAAACCCATCTTGATAACATAAAAAACAAAGGGCTTGACATTGAAGAATATTTTTCTGCTGTTGCTGAGTTTGGCAACAAAGAAATGTTGTTGAAATATAAGCATGCGGTGTATGATTATGAAAAAAGGCTATTTGAAAGCAATAGCCTTGATTTTGACGACCTTTTAAACAAAACACTTTTTCTTTTCACAAATTTCCCTGATGTTTTAAAAAAGTATGCTATTCGCTTTCAATATGTTTTGGTGGATGAGTTTCAAGACACAAACCTTGTGCAATATAAACTTATTAAACTTTTGGTTTCCTATTGGGGTAATCTTTTTGTGGTTGGAGATGAAGACCAATGTATATATTCTTGGCGTGGGGCAAATTTTAAAAATATTTTCAATTTAAAAGAAGATTTTAAAGATGTTAAAGTTTTTAAACTTGAAAGAAATTACAGAAGCAGTAAAACAATTTTAAATCTTGCCAACAATGTTATTTCAAACAATACAGAGCGTTTGGAAAAACATCTTTGGACAGAAAAGGAAGAAGGTTTGCCACCAACAATTTATTCCGCTTTTGATGAACGAGATGAAGCGCTTTTTATTGCAAGAGAAATTGAAAACATGGTTGCAAAAGGATATTCTTACAGCGATTTTGCCATTCTTATGCGTTTGAATGCTCTTTCGCGTCCTATTGAAGAAGGGTTGTTATCTTATAACATTCCATACAGGCTATATGGTGGGCAAAAGTTCTTTGAAAGGGCAGAAATTAAAATTTTGATTGCATATATCAGCATTTTTGTCAATCCAAAAGACGAAATTTCTCTTTTGAAAGTTATCAACTTTCCAAAGCGTGGAATTGGAGATGTGGCAATATCAAATATCCAAAAAGAAGCAGAAGATAAATCGCTTTTGGAATATCTTTTGAGCAAAAAGTTTGAATTTAGTAAATACTATAATAAACTTAAAAATTTTGTGGAAAGTTATAAAATTTTGAAAGGTTTATTAAATGAAATTTCCATGCAAGAATTTGCAGAAAAAATGGTCAAGATGTTTGGTATTTTAAATGAATATAATGGCAAAGATGAAGAAAGCATTAATAAGCTTTCAAACATCGACAGTTTCATGACTTCCATTAAGGAATTTGAAGAGCAAAACGAAGATGCAACTTTCACTGATTATCTTGCTGGAATTATGCTTCGCTCTGACCAAGACGACATTGAAAATGGTGGATATGTGAGTGTGTCAACCATTCATGCGGTTAAAGGGTTGGAGTTTAGAGTTGTGTTTGTGGTGGCTCTTGAAGAAGGTCTTTTCCCACTTACTCGTGCAATGAATTCTCACAGCGAAATGGAAGAAGAAAGGCGACTTATGTATGTGGCAATCACTCGTGCAGAAGAAAAAATTTATCTATCTCATGTTGCAAAAAGATATATGTATGGTAAAAGTAATTATGAAATTGAAAGTAGGTTCTTAAAAGAACTTGGAATTGTGGAAAAGAAAAAGATTGAACCTGAAAAAGTTAAACCAACACCAAGAAGGAAAAGTGACTTTTTCTTGGACGAAGAAGAAAAAGGACCTTTTGACTCTGGGCTTAATGTTGGGGATATTGTGGAACATAAACGCTTTGGCAAAGGCAAGGTTTTGGAAATTTCAGATGATGGCTTGGTGGGCAAAATTGACTTTGACATGGTGGGTGTTAAGGAACTTATGCTGAACATGGCAAAT
>CALWFX010000013.1 GCA_944377765.1 uncultured Clostridia bacterium | reverse complement strand
TAGCCAATATCTCCATTAAACACTCCTTGACCTTCTTCCATGGCAAAGTTTGTTCGCTTTTTCCAAATAAGGTCATAGTTGTTTGTTATTTGCATAACTTTATCGCCAAGTCTAAATATTGTTTGTCCAACTTCAATTTGCGGTTTAGATGGCGAAGGTGGATTAATTTTTTCTTGTAAAGTTTTGTTTAAATTTTCAATTCCGCAAACACCTGCTTTAAGTGGTGCAAGCACTTGAATTTCTTTCGGTTCGACCTTTAAATATTTTGGCAGTCTGTTTGTAACCAAATTTATTATTGTGTCTTTAATTGCTTCGGGTTCGTTTTTACTTTCAAAGAAGAAGTCCATGCTGGTGTTGTCAATTAATGGCATTTTTCCATCATTAATTAAGTGAGCGTTTGTTATGATTAAACTTTTTTCTCCCTGTCTAAATATTTTGGTTAACATGCAAAATGGAATGGTGTTACTTGCCAAAATATCTGCAAGAACATTTCCAGCACCAACACTTGGCAATTGGTCTTTATCTCCAACAAGTATAAGTTTGCAATCTCTTGGCAAGGCTTTTAAAAGGTTGCACATAAGGGCACAGTCCACCATGGAAACTTCATCCACAATAACAACATCAGTTTTAAGTGGATTTGTTTCATTGTGAATAAAATAACTTTCGCTTGTTTTAATAACATTAACTTCGAGTAATCTGTGAATTGTTTTTGCTTCTCTTCCTGTTGAATCACTCATTCTTTTAGATGCTCTTCCAGTTGGAGCAACAAGAGAAACCTTTTTTTGCATATTTTCCAAGATTTCCAAAATACATTTAATTATGGTCGTTTTTCCTGTTCCAGGACCACCAGTAATCACATAAACACCATTTTGAATTGCACCTTTAATGGCTTTTATCTGCTCTTCATGCAAAGAAATTTTGTTTCTTTGTTGAAACAAGTTAATTTCATCGTCTATGTTAGCATCTTCATTTTTACTGCAATTTTTAAGCCAAGTAAGTTTTTGTGCGATAGAATTTTCATAGTAATAATATTTTGAAAGCATAACAATTTCAGTGTTATCAAGCCAAAGAGTTACACAAGTTTTATCTAAACAAAGTGTGTCAAAGGTTTTATCAAAAAGCTCTTGCCTTTCTTCATACACAAGTTCAAGCGCCTTTGATGCCTCTCCAAAAAGCATATTTTTAGGGAGATAAGTGTTGCCATTTTTTTCACAACTTAATTTTAAAACATGAATAAGCCCTGCTCTTACTCTAAATTCACTATCTTCTGGAATGCCAATATTTTTTGCAATTCTATCAGCAGTTGTAAAGCCAATTCCATCAATATCTTCAATAAGTTTATAAGGGTTATTTTTAACAATATCTGTGGTTTTTTCTCGATAAACATTATATATTTTAAGAGCCATATTTGTGGAAATGTTATAAGATTGCAAAAACATTATGGTGTTCTGCACTTCTTTATGCTCTCTGTATGAGAAACCAATTTCAATGGCTTTTTTGTCGCTTATGCCTTTAATTATTGCAAGTTTTTCTGGGGTGTATTCAAGCACTTCCAAAGTGTCTTTGCCAAAATGCTCCACAATATGTTTTGCGGTTATTGGCCCAACACCGCGGATGAGCCCTGAGCCTAAATATTTTTCAATGCCAGCAATGGTTTTTGGAAGGGTGAGTTCGTAGGAAGTGAAAGCATACTGAATGCCAAATTTTGATTTTTCAAATTTACCTTCAAGTGTTACATTCGCACCAATTTGGACATCAATAAATTTGCCCACAACTGTAACAAGTGAGCCGTCTTTTTCAAGTTTTGCAACTGTATATCCATTTTCATCGTTGCGAAAAACAATATCTTCAATAGTTCCTGTAAGTGCCATAAGACTATTTTAGTAATTTTTCCTTTAAAAAGCAAGTAAAATAGTTGCAAAATAAAATTTAGTCATATATAATTAATGTGTATGAAAAATGTTGATAAACTATTAGAAATTGAAGCATTAACTGAAAATATAACAAAGCATTTTGCTGAAAACAATCTTTTGAGAATGAAGATTTTGTATTTCATTTCACAATATCAAAATCTTTCTGTTGGAATGATTATAGATAAATTGGGACTTAAAAAGTCTAATTTTGCACTTATGACAAAAGAACTTGAAAAAGAAGGTCTTGTTGTTTCAAAGCAAGGCGAAATCGATAAACGATGTCGTATGTTGTTTTTAACAGAAAAGGGGCAAAAGGAACTTGACTTATACTTATCATCATTAAATGACTTTTTTAAAGAGGATGATGTAGAAGTTACAAAAGCAATACAAGTTTTGAATGCTTATTTGAATAAGAAGATATAATTTTTTAGTATTTTTCATTTAATTTGGAGTGCAATATGGAAAAAATTGTTAAATTTTACAATTCCTTAACAAGACAGAAAGAAGAAATTTTGCCTGAAAACAAGGAATTTATTAAAATGTATTCTTGTGGACCTACAGTTTACTCTTATCCACATATTGGAAATTTTAGAGCCTATCTTTTCATGGATAATATAAGAAGAACTTTAAAATATTGCGGATATAAACTTGAAGGGGTTATGAATATAACCGATGTTGGACATTTGACAAGCGATGCTGATGAAGGGGAAGATAAAATGGTTGTGGCAAGCCAAAGAGAACACAAATCTCCATGGGAAATTGCCAAGTTTTACACTGATATTTTTATGCGTGATGCAAAAAGATTGAATATTGACCTTCCAGAGCATATCGTGCCAGCAACAAGTGTTATTAAAGAGATGATTAATTTTGTGCAAGGACTTATTGATAAAGGTTTTGCATATGTAACAAGCAAAGGTGTATATTTTGAGATTGCTAAGTTCAAAAATTATGGCAGACTTAGCGGAATGAACATTGAAGAAAAACTTGCGGGTGCAAGAATTGAAGTTGACGATGAAAAACGCTCACCATATGATTTTGTTTTGTGGGTTAAAGCACCAAAAGAGCACATCATGCAATGGGATTCTCCTTGGGGAAAAGGGTATCCGGGATGGCATATTGAATGTTCTGTTATAGGGGATAAATATTTTGGCGACAGCATAGATATTCACACTGGCGGAATTGACCATAAACCAGTTCATCATGAAAATGAAATTGCACAGAGTGATGCTTATTATGGTAAACAAGTGGTGAAACATTGGATGCACCTTGAATTTTTGCAGATTGATAGTGGAAAAATGGGAAAGAGCCTTGGAAACACTTACACTCTTGATGACCTTGAAAAACAAGGTTTTGCGCCAGAAGTTTTCAGATATTTCTATTTTATGGCACACTATTCAAAACAGCAAAATTTCACAAAAGACGCCATGGAAGGAGCAAAAAATAGTTTAAAAAGCCTCAAAAATCTTGTTAGAGAGCATGAAAAGGGTGTGGCAAAAGTTGATACAGCAAAATATGAAAAAGAGTTTGTTGAAGCCATTGCAGACGATTTAAATATGCCGAATGCACTTGCAGTTGTGATTAAAATGCTTAAAGAAGAAAGAAGTAAGGATGTTTATAATGCCTTTAATAAGTTTAACCAAGTTTTAGGCTTTAAGATTGAAGAAGAAATTCCTGATGAAATAAAGGAACTTGCAAAGGAAAGGTGGCAAGAAAAGAAAAATAAAAATTTTGCCAAGGCGGATGAAATAAGAAACCTAATTTTAGAAAAAGGATATGAAGTTAAAGATACAAGAGAAGGCTTTGAAATAAATAAAATTTAAATAAAAAAACACATTAACTTAATGTGTTTTTTGTATTAATTTTTTTCTTTATAAAAGATATTATGAGTTTCATAAGTTTTATCTTTAAGATAGAATAATTTTTGTAAATTATATATGCCATACATGATAACAATAAATATACCCATGACTGAAAGGGTGTATATCCAATTGATTGTAAACCAGCCATATTGAGCTCTTTCGCCAATATACAAAAATTCAAAAGGAACACCATTTGAGTCGTAAAGATAAAAGTAATTTATGCTGTAACCTAGAACATCATTAAAATATGAATTTAAAATGATTGAAGGTATAACTAAAAGCACTAAAACACCCAATCCTAATAAGAATGATTTAAAATCAATTCTAACAATTTTAAGAATAACAGCATAAAAAGCCCCAAGAACGATAAAAATATGTCCCCAAATATATGCTTGGGCTCTTATGCACCATATTGTTTGATAACCTTCAAGAGCGTCAGCATAAACAAGTGAAGCGAACGCAGCAAGTAAATTGAGAGTCCAAAGTATGCTTGTTGCGATTTTGCTTTTGAAAATTAAGGCAATAAAAACCATAATATTTCCAAAATGGCAGACTTGCAGGGGAATAATCTCTGGGTCAAATCCATTTGTTACATATATGTCAATATTACGCATTATCAGAATGCCAATGGAAATTATTCCAATAACAACTCCAACAATATATTTTGTTTTATCACTTCTTTTTCTTAATATAAAATATAATGGAATAAATATTATTATTGGGGCAAATATCAATAAAAAGTGCCAAACTGACCACATTTCAAATCTCATGAAAACTCCTATTAAAAAAAATCCTTTACATATGCAATCTTAAGGTGTATTATCTTTTATAAAGGATTTTTTATTAAACTTAAATTTTTTCAGCAACTTCCCAAGCGCGCCAAATAACTGTTCTTAAATTTCCAACATTAAGTGCATCGCCAACAATATGAACATGTCTTGATGCTTTAACAAGTGGGTTAGACTTATAGCCAATTGCAGTTATAACAGAATCTGCTTTTATTGTTGAAACTTTTCCACCTTTCTCTTCCACAACCACACTGTCAGGAGTAATTTCCACAACTTTGCTTTCAAGATATACAGGAACTTTAGCATAATCGAAGAAATCTCTTAAATATGAAGAGTTTGCAAGACAAAGTGTTTTTGAAATCATAAGATCGTTTTGTGCTTCAATAATATATGGCTTTTTACCTTTTTTATAAAGGTCGTAAGCAATTTCGCAACCACTTAATCCACCGCCGATGATAACAACTTTTTCGCCAACTTCTTTTTCGCCATTCAAATATTCAATTGCTTCAATGCTGTTTTCAATACCTTTGATAGGAGGGTGCTTTGCAGTTGAACCAGTTGCAATAACAATTTCATCTGCTTTAATATCCTTCAAATCTTTGATTTCTGTGTTAAATTTAATTTCAATTGGAAGTTTTGCAATTTTTCGTTTGAACCATTTAATAAGCATTTTATCATTTTCTTTTAAAGACGGAGCAGATGCAGGAATGAAAACACCACCAAGTTTATCTGTTTTTTC
>CALWFX010000012.1 GCA_944377765.1 uncultured Clostridia bacterium | reverse complement strand
CATCTTTTGAAAAAATTTAGATATATCATTTTGGCAGTTTGTGTTGTTTTGCTTGTTCTGGTTTTTGTTCCAGGCTTTGGTGTTCAAAGTTATGGAGCAAATCGTTGGGTGAATTTTTTTGGAATATCAATTCAACCTTCGGAAATTACCAAATTTGCACTTGTTTTGTTTTTGGCAAGTTACTTATCAGAAAATTATGACAAGATAAAAACTTTTAAAGGGCTTTTACCTGCGCTTATTGTTGCTGGTGTTTTGTGTTTGCTTGTTATCATTGAGCCTAGCATGAGTGTTACAATGTGTTTGGCATTTGTAACTTTTTTCATGCTTATTATTGGCGGAATAAATAAAAAGCATACTTTGCTTTTCTCTGGAATTGCTGGAGCGTGTGTTCCACTTTTAATTTTAGCAGAGCCATACAGAATGAAAAGGTTGTTTGCTTTTCTTGACCCTTGGATTTCTCCACAAGGCGAAGGCTTTCAACTTATTCAATCTTTATACAGCCTTGGGAATGGTGGTCTTTTTGGGGTTGGACTTTTCAATTCAAGACAAAAATATCTTTTCTTGCCTTTTGCAGAATCAGATTTTATCTTTTCCATTATTGGCGAAGAATTTGGGCTTATTGGTGGAATTTTACTTTTAACTATATTTGCAGTTTTAGTTTATTTTTTGATAAAGATAGGACTTAATGCAAAAGATAGATTCGGGTGTCTGCTTGCGTGCGGAGTGGGAATTATTATTGCAGTTCAAACGCTTTTAAATGTTGCGGTTGTTACAGGTTCAATTCCACCAACAGGACTTCCACTTCCATTTATTTCAAGTGGTGGAACATCAGTTGCTGTTTTCATGGCTGGTGTTGGGGTTTGTTTAAGTGTTCATAGATATTCTAAGCGTGGCTAAAAATCATGTTTAATAAAAAGGAAAATAATTTAAGAAAAAATTATAAAATTAAGGAAATAAATTAAAAAATAGCAAAAAATATATAAAATTTTAAAAAATAATAAAAAATTAATAAAAAATTAAATTTTTTAATAAAAAATAATATTTTAAAATAATTATAGCGATTAAAATTTAATAGTAACTTTAATATTTTTATTTTCATATGCTTTTATATGGAAGAAAGTTTTTTAATTAATGGTGGAAAAATTTTGAGTGGTAAGGTGGAAGTTGAAGCATCAAAAAATGCATATCTTCCCATCCTTGCTTCTTCAATTTTGTGTGATAAAGATGTAACATTTTTGAATGTTCCAAATTTTTCTGATATACATAGTATGTGCGAGATACTTAAAAGATTGAACGTTAAATTTGAGTATTTTGGAAATGTTTTAAGCCTTGATGTCTCCAATGTTAAAAATGAAAAAATTACTCATGACCTCACAAACAAACTTAGGGCATCAATTTTTTTATTGGGTGCCATGCTTGGCAAATTTAGGCAAGCAATAATTTCTTATCCGGGTGGATGCAACATTGGTCAAAGGCCGATTGATATACATATCAATGCATTTAAAAGTTTGGGTGTGAAAGTTATTGAAAAACATGGATACATATATTGTAATGCTTCAAATATGAAAGCGGGAAAAGTTGTTTTTACTTCTGTCAGTGTTGGTGCAACTGAAAGTTTAATGATGTGTGCATGCTTACTTAAAGGAGAAACAACTTTGGTTAATGTGGCGAAGGAACCTGAGATTGTTGATTTGGCAAATTTTCTTAATAAAATGGGCGGAAAAATTTCAGGTGCTGGAACTGATGTTATTAAAATTATTGGGGTTGAAAGTTTGCATGGCGGAGAATATAAAGTGATGCCAGACAGAATTATTGCTGGCACATACTTAATTCTTGGAGCGATGTGTGGAAAAAATCTTCAAATATCTGGTTTTAGAAAGGAAGATAACAATTTTTTATTTAATATAATGAGAGAAAGTGCTTGCGAAATTATTGAAAAAAATGGTAATATAATAGTGTCAGCAAGGGGAAGAAATAAAGCATATAGATATCTTGAAACTGCACCTTTTCCAAATTTTCCAACTGACCTTCAACCGCAAATTATGGCAATGCAATCTGTTGCAAGTGGAACATGTGTTTTAAAAGAAAATGTGTTCGAAAACAGATTTAATCATGTTATGGAACTTGTTAAAATGAATGCAGACATCTTTGTTAAAGATAGAATTGCAATAATTTCAGGGGTGGAAAAGTTGTATGGGGCTGATGTTTTTGCCACTGACCTTAGGGCAGGAGCGGGACTTGTGCTTGCAGGGCTTGTTGCCGATGGTTACACAACTGTTCACAATGTTCAATACATAGACCGTGGATATGAAAATTTGGAAAGGAAATTGGAGATGCTTGGCGCTGACATAAAAAGGATTAAGTTTGAGTAAGAAAGCCATTATTTCATTATCAATAACTTTGGCAGTGATAGCGGTGATATTAATATCATTTTGGACGCTATTTGCTTTATCATCTGTTTCTGTGGATTATAAAACAACAACAAAAAATTTAACAATTTCAAATGAAGATATTGTTGAAGCAGGCAATTTTAACTATGGAGCAAGCGTGCTTTTTGATGGCAAAAATAAATATGTGGAAAGAATTAATGAAATGGCAAGTGTCAATGAAAATTTTGCATATCTAGAAGTTGTCAACATTGAAACTGTTTTTCCTAATAAATATGTTATTCATGTGGCAGAACGAGAAGAAGTTTTTGCAATCAAGGCGGATGAAAAATATTTGATATGTGATGAAGATTTAAGAATACTTAAAATTGAAGATGTTTTTGAAAGTGAAAAGGATAATCCAATTTTAGTTGAAAATCTTATAATTAAAAATGAAAATTTTGAAATTGGAGACTTTTTGGAAGTAGAACAAAATGGCATTAAAAATGTTTACAATGCTCTACTTGTTAACAACAGAAATTTGACAGAAAGTTGTGGTTATATTAAAAGTTTAACACTTGGCGAAAATCATGTTGAAATAACTGATAAAGATTATGTTAACATGACCATTAAAACTTTTTCTGATAGAACATATGTTATCAACAACATTGACTTTGCTTTGGAAAATAAGTTTCAACTTATGTTTAGCATTGATAGTTCCATTTTTAACCAAATTAATGAAGAAGGAAAACTTGTTGATAAAAATGGCAATGTTGTGTGCGACTATGTTTATGACGAAGAAGGAAATATAATGTATGACGAAAGTGGACAACCTGTTAAAGGCAAAGAATGGACATATGAACGCCTTTGCAAAGGTTATATTTTAATTGATAATTTTATTTTAAATGATTACCAAGAAACTAAACCAACTGATATTTATTACAACTTAAAAGATTTTGATGTATAAGATTATGAATTTAGCAAAACTGCATTTTAATTTGCTAAATTTTTTTTTAATTATGTATAATAAAAATATGAAAAAGTTGTTTCTTGTCATTTTTTCATTTTTATTTATCGGATGTGCCACCATTGGTGGCGGACTTTTGTTATCTGCTTGTGGTTCTTCAAAAACGATTTCGGGGGGGGGAATTTCAAGAAGAGCAAAATGAAAATTTGCAAGAATCTGATGAAGATATAGAAGAAAATGCAACAACTTGCACTGTTACTTTAAAATTTCCTGGTAAGTCGTATTTATATGGCTATTATGGTGGACACTATGGCAATTATGGATACCATTGTATATGCAGGGCAGTTTGCAACAAGCAGTTTGGGAATAGGACAAGGCTATAACAATAGAGCCACCACAAGTTTTGAAAATGCAATAAAAAATACGAATAATTCAACATATTTAGTTGCATATAGCCCAAATGTTGAAAGCTTTGGAACAAGCGGGGTAACAACAAAAACAGCAACTGACAAAATCTTTATCTCGTCAGAAGAAGAAATACAACAGGTTGCAGGGGGTTATGAAGTTAAATTTTCAGATTTGGTTAAGGATATATTAGGAATAACAATATACTTCACTCGTGACATGGGAACAAGTCTAAATAACATAACCTGCCGAACAGAGTGTGGCGGACTGACACAAAAATTTGCAACATCAATGCAAGGCTTTCAATTTACAATTAAAGTATCAGAATATGGATGTGTTGAGTCATAAAAATGCAGGGCATTTTTATGACAATGAAGAGCGAAGCGAACAAAAAATGAGAATGAAAAGTTTATTCTCATTTTTTGCATTAAGAGTTGCTGTCGCAACATTAAGAGGCGACAATGTCGCCATGAAGAGAAATTGCAAACGCAATTTCATTAAGAGCAAGACAAGTCTTGCATTGTGGTATGTTTTTATAGTAATGTTCATAATTTAACCACTTATTAAAATTTTCCACAATGCGAATTTTAATTCGCTCTTCACGCAAAAACTTGTTTTTGCTCTTCATGTTGCCAAAGGCAACTCTTAACGCGAAACTTGTTTCGCTCTTAATAGACATCGTTCGCTTTTAATGTTCGCAAGGCGAATTCAGTCATCGCATAAAAAATAACAGGAGTTTCCTGTTATTTTCTTTTTGGTTCAATTTTTGTTTTTCCACCCATATATGGTTTAAGGACAGCTGGAATTTTAATACTGCCATCTTTTTGAAGATTATTTTCAAGAAAAGCAATGAGTGCTCTTGGGGAAGCAAGCACAGTGTTGTTTAATGTGTGCAAGAAATATGTTCCTTTTTCTCCTTTGGCACGAATTCCAAGTCTTCTTGCCTGAGCATCGCCAAGAGTTGAGCAAGAGCCAACTTCAAAATATTTTTTCTGTCTTGGGCTCCATGCTTCAACATCGCAACTTTTAACCTTTAAATCAGCCAAATCTCCACTGCAACATTCAAGTGTTCTAACAGGAATTTCAAGATTTCTGAAAATATCAACAGTATATTGCCACATTTTGTTATAGTAATCCATGCTTTCTTCTGGCTTACAAATAACAATCATTTCTTGCTTTTCAAATTGATGAACGCGGTATAGACCTCTTTCTTCAAGTCCATGTGAACCACCTTCTTTTCTAAAGCAAGGTGAATATGATGTCATTCTCACTGGAAGTTCTTGTTCATTTAAAATTTGACCTTTAAATTTACCTATCATGCTGTGTTCGCTTGTGCCAACAAGGAATAAGTCTTCCCCTTCAATTTTATACATCATTGCTTCCATTTCAGCAAAACTCATAACTCCATTAACAACATCGCTTCTTATCATAAAAGGTGGAATGCAGTATGTGAAACCTTGGTTAATCATATAATCTCTGCCATATGCAATCATGGCTTCATGAAGGCGAGCAGCATCTCCCATAAGGTAATAAAAGCCTGTTCCGCTTGTTCTTCCTGCACTTTCTTTATCTAAACCATTAATGCTTTCCAAAATGTCGGCATGATATGGAATTTCAAAATTAGGAATGATTGGTTCGCCAAATTTTTCAATTTCCACATTTTCGCTGTCATCTTTTCCAATTGGCACGCTTTTGTCAATGATATTTGGAATTGTCAGCATAATTTTTCTTATTTTGCTTTCAAGTTCTTCTTGTTCTTTTTCAATTTCCAAAATTCTTTCATTGTTTTTTCTTACAACATCCTTAATTTTGTTTGCTTCATCAATTTTTTTATCTTTCATAAGAGCGCCAATTTGACTGCTCAAATTGTTTCTGTCTGCTCTAAGTTTGTCGCTTTCTTGTTTTAAAGCACGATTTTTTTTATCAAGTTCTTCAACTTCATCCACAAGTGGAAGTTTAGCGTCTTGAAATTTTTTCTTGATATTTTCTTTAACAAGTTCTTTGTTTGTTCTAATTAAATTAATGTCAATCATATTTTTTCTCCGTATGATAAGTATAATTCAAAAGAAAATTAAAATCAAGTTTTTACTTTGTTTTACTAAAAATTTTTTAAATGTAATGATTATGCATAATTATTAAAAAAAATTAATTTTTATAAATTATTTTGTTTTTTATTTGACTTTTTGTCTTTTTATTATTAAAATATTGTTATATAAAGGAGAGATATGGCAGAAAACACAGTAACTGTAATTGAAATTGGTTCGTCAAAACTTTCCTGTATGATTGCAGAAAAGGGAGTTAACAACACTTTTAATATTAAAGCCAAGGCATCTGTGGAATATGCTGGCTTTTTTGAAGGCGAATTTGTGGAAAGTGCCTATCTTTTTGATGCTGTTAGCACCTTATTCAATCAAATTACTTCAATTTATAAAAAAAATATAAGAAAAGTTTTTGTTGGTGTTCCAGCGGAGTTTTCAAAAGTTGCCACTTGTCAAGCACAAATCAATTTTAAATATAAACATCAGATAAACAAAAAAGATGTTGAAATGTTGTATTCTAAGGCATCAGAGCAAAACAAAATTGAAAATATGGAAATAATTTCAGTTGACGCAATTTCCTTTACTGTTGATGACAGCAAAAATATTCAAGAGCCAACCTTACTTAAAGGTTACACACTTGGTGGAGAACTTTCTGTTGTGCTTGCTCAAGCAAGTTTTATAAGAACATTTAACAAAATTTTTGCCGAACTTAATATTGAACAAGTGGAATATTTAAGCGAACCATTATGTGAAAGTATGCTCATACTTGAAAAAGAAGAAAGAGAACGCACTTGCATTGTTATTGATGTTGGGGCGCGTTCAACAAGTGTTGCTTTTGTTAAAGCAAATGCAATGACAAATTTAACATCCTTTTCAATGGGTGGTTCTTACATAACAAGCGACCTTTCTGAAGCATGTGGAATTGATTATCAAGAAGCAAGAAATTTGAAGAAAGAAATTGTTCTTTCTCTTAAAGGTGGCGATGATGATTACTATGAACTTATGACTCAAAGCGGAAGAATAATCAAATTTCCACTTGCATTTGTTAATGAAGCGGTTTGTTACAGAATTGGGCTTATTGCTTCAACCATTAATGAGTGCATAAGATTGTTTGCTAAGGAGTTTGTGCCATATTATCCAATCTATCTTTGTGGTGCAGGCTTAACAAAAATTAAAGGTGGAAAAGATTATTTGGCAAAATGCTTAAACAGAAATGTTTCTTATGGTGTTCCACCAATTCCAAGTTTAGATAAGCCAGAAAATTCAGCAATGCTTGGACTTGTAAGTTCTGCGTTATCAAATAATAACTAACATTTTTTGTAAACTCATTAAAAAAGTTGCAAAAGACTTTTAATTTGAGTTAAAATATTAAAAATTAAAGGAGATTTTTCATATGGAAAACAATCAACAAGAATTCAGTCCAACATCAGTGGTTAAAATTAAGGTTTTGGGCATTGGCGGTGGCGGTAACAATGCTGTTAACAGAATGATTGATGCAAATGTTTCATCTGCAGAATTTGTTGCTATCAACACTGATAAACAGGCACTTTTAATTTCAAAGGCAGAAAAAAGATTGCAGATTGGTGAAAGATTAACAGGTGGACGCGGTGCAGGTGCTGTTCCAGAAATTGGAAGAAAGGCAGCAGAAGAAAGCAAGTCTTCATTGACAGAAATTTTAAAAGGCACAGACCTTGTGTTTATCACTGCTGGAATGGGTGGCGGAACAGGAACAGGTGCGGCACCTGTTGTTGCACAAATCGCCAAAGAACTGGGAATTTTAACAGTTGGCATTGTAACAAAGCCATTTTTATTTGAAAACAGAAAGCGTATGGAAAATGCTGAAAAAGGCATTGCTGAACTAAAAAAATATGTTGACACAATTGTTATCATTCCAAATGAAAGACTTCTTACAATTCTTCCAGAAAAAACAACATTGGTGGAAGCATTTAGATATGCAGATGATGTTTTAAGACAAGGTATTCAAGGAATTTCTGACCTTATTGCTTTTCCGGGCATGATTAACCTTGATTTTGCAGATATTGAAACAGTTATGAAAAATCGCGGATTTGCACATATGGGCATAGGTCGTGGTAAAGGCGAAAACAAAACCTTGGAAGCAGTTCGTCAAGCAGTTGCTTCTCCACTTATTGAAACCACAATTGAAGGGGCAACAGGGGTTATCTTAAATGTTAAAGGCGGAGGCGATTTGACATTAAGAGAAGTTTCAGAAGCAGCAAATATGGTAAGAGAAGTTATTGACCCAAGTTGTAATTTGATTTTTGGTTCAAGTGTTGACCCTGATATGCACGATGAAGTTGAGATAACAATTATTGCAACAGGTTTTAAGAGTTCTGATAATAAAGAAGAAGAAAAGGAAGAAGAAAAAGAACCTGAAGAACCACAACAACCAGAAGAAAAGAAGGAAGATGATTTTTCAGGCTTTAATCCTTTTGGTTATAATGCTCAGGCAGGAAAGGATGTTAATTTAGAGCAAAATGAATTGTCTTCTCGTGTTGATGTAAATCCAAAAATTTCTTCAATTCCACCTTGGATTGAAAAAATAAGAAATAAAAGCAAAAAATAAATAAAACACAGGTTTTGCCTGTGTTTTTTTATGTTTATTTATAAAGAATATAATATATCTTTTTTAGTGTATTTTTCATAATTTATGCCAAATCTTCCACCGATACTCATAAGCATATCTTTGTCATTTAATTTGTAGGAAGAGTTATATTCAATTTCTTCGTTCTTAAGTGGAGTTTCAATTGTTCTGCTGTTTGGCTTATTGCTTGATAAAGAGTATTCATTTGGATATTTCAAATCCCAGCCCTGTCTTAATGCAACATAATATATAACGCTTGGCATAAATGGCTCAATTTTTGCAAGATTTGGATAAACTTTTGCCATTTTGCTAAATTCAACATCATCGTATTTAATTTTTTTTGCATCTTTGTCTATATATGAATTTGCAAGTGTTACCAAAGTTTCAATTTGAAGGTCAATCTGACCTTGATAATATGATTTTTTAAATAGATTTTGTAGATCAGGGTTATCTCCAAGAAGTGTTTTGATGGCAACAAGATAATTTTCAAAAGCCATTTCTCTTAGTGAAAGATGGTTGCCTTTATTAAAATCAGCTTCGCCTTTATATAAAGTTTTATTTTGTTCGTTATTTGGTTTATATGGATCATAATAAACAGAATCTTCATATTTTGGAACAGGAGCAACTCCATTATAGTTTGCAAATTGACAATATGAACTTGTAAGTAGGTCTGGGGTAACTAAACTTTCTTCAAGATATTTTTTAATATTCATTTTTCTCTCCTTAACATAGTTATTATATAATATTTTAAAACATTTGTCAATATTAAAGATTGATAACAAGGTTTTAGACAAAAAGAGTGCTAAAACTCTTATTTTTTCTAATAATTTCCTTCGCAAATCAAGTATAAAATTAATAGAATTTGAAAAAGGGGAGAATATGGAAATTGTGATTGAATATGTTTTTCTGCAAAACCTATTCATTGATTACTTAATTTTCAGAACAACTGAAGGTATACTTAAAATCAAAGGTTGTCATATCGTTTTAATCTCTATGTTTGCATCAATAATTTCTTTAATTCTTCCAATTTTTTATCTGCCTAAGTTTGCTGAATTTATAATTAAAATTTTTTTAGGGATATTACTTGTTTCACTTGCCTTTAAGTTTAAAAGTTTTCTTTCTTTTTTAAAAATATTTTTAACATTTCTTTTTTCTACCTTTTTATATGGTGGTGTTTGTGCCTGCTTTGTTGAAACCTTTGGCAGTTTGAACACAATATTAATTTTGGCAATTGTAGTTAGTGCTTATTTAATTTTTAAATGGCTTTTAAAATATATTAATAAAAGAAAAAATATTGAAAATTTTTGTTATGACTGTATTTTGAAAAATGGCAAAAAAACTTTAAATTGCAAGGGATTTTTAGACACTGGAAATATGCTTGTGGACCCATTAACGCAAAAGCCAGTTTGCATTGTTGGGCTTAAACTTTTTAAAGAACTAGGGTATGATTTTGAACTTAAAGATATTTTAACTCAAAACTTTAATTTGAAAGATTTTAATCTAGGACATTACATTTTTTTAGATACTGTTGGAAGCGGTGGGAAAGTTTTGGCATTTGAAATTGATGAACTTTGTGTTAAAGGCAAGGAAGAATTTGAAAAACCAATGCTGGCATTATGTTTAAAAAATTTTCCAAATTATGAAATTATCTTGAACAATTGTTTTGTTTAAAAGGAGTTTAATATGAAATTATATTATAAAATTAAAATGCTTATTTTTAAATTGCTTAACAAAGATTGTTGGAATGATGTTGAAAACTGCGTTTTTTATGTTTGCGGAAGAGAAGCATTGCCAGAGCCACTTAGTTTTGAAGAAGAACAAATACTTCTTGAAGAAATACAAAATGGAAGTAAGGTTGCAAGA
The DNA here is from genome assembly GCA_944377765.1 of uncultured Clostridia bacterium. Taxonomy (GTDB): domain Bacteria; phylum Bacillota; class Clostridia; order Christensenellales; family UBA1242; genus Caccovivens. The sequence goes on along the minus strand of CALWFX010000012.1, from coordinate 11,121 downwards.
GATAAACTTGTTGAACATAATATAAGGCTTGTTGTTTACATTGCAAAAAAATTTGAATCAAGCGGACTTGACCTTGAAGATTTAATTTCAATTGGAGCAATTGGGCTTATTAAAGCAGTAAAAACTTATAGCCTAGATAAAAACATTAAACTTGCAACTTATGCAAGTCGCTGTATTGAAAATGAAATTTTGATGCAATTAAGAAAGAATACTCGAATTAAAAATGAAGTAAGTCTTGATGAACCACTTTCTTCTGATGGAGAAGGAAATGAGTTATTACTTGCAGACATTATTCCTGTTGACGAAGACATAGTGTCTAAGGGTGTGGAAACAGGTTCAGACAAAAAAATACTTTTCAGTGTTTTAAAGAAACTTGATGTCAGAGAGCAACAAATTATGGTTTATCGTTTTGGACTTAATGGAGAAGAAGAAAAAACGCAAAAGGAAGTTGCAGATATGATGGGAATAAGTCAAAGTTACATTTCAAGGATAGAAAAGAAAATCTTGAATAAATTAAAACGAAAATTGGAAAAATCAGATATTATATAATTTGATTTTTAAATGCAAATTTTAATTGTTAAATAAAAATCTCAAAATAAACATTAAAAATTGAAAAAATATTGTAATTTTTTGTCTTTTTTTGACATTTTTGCATAACCCTTACTAAAAAAGTTAATGATAACTTTAATTTAGGGGGCATTATGGCAAATCGTGTTGTAATTGCAGGGGTGAACACATCAACTCTTCCAAAACTTAAAAATCAAGAAATTTTAGAACTTATGAAAAAAGTTAAGGCGGGTGATGAGTTTGCAAGAGACCAATTTGTTGTGGCAAACTTGCGACTTGTGCTTTCGGTTGTTCAACGCTTTTCTGGGCATTGCGACAAAAGTGATGATATGTTCCAAGTTGGATGTGTTGGACTTTTAAAGGCAATTGACAATTTTGATGAAACGCTTAATGTTAAATTTTCAACCTATGCTGTTCCAATGATAATCGGCGAGATAAGAAGATATTTAAGAGATAACAATTCTGTTCGCGTCAGTCGTTCCATTCGAGATGTTGCATACAGGGCTCTTAAAGTGAAAGAAGAAATTATAAAAAAATACAACAGAGAACCAAGTTTAGAAGAAATTGCAAAAACTTTGGAAATACCACTTGGAGATGTAACTTTTGCTCTTGATGCAATAAGTGAAACAGTGTCTTTGTCAGAGCCAGTTTATAATGATGGTAATGAAACAATAAGAATAATGGACCAAATTGCAAGTGATAAAGATGATGACGAAAATCTTGTGGAAAAGATGACGCTTAATGATGCTATCAAAAACTTGTCAGAACGCGAGAAAGAAATTCTTCTTATGCGTTATTATATTGGAAAAACGCAAATGGAAGTTAGCGAAGAAGTGGGAATAAGTCAAGCGCAGGTATCAAGGCTTGAAAAGACTGCACTTAAAACTTTAAAAAAATTTTTTGATTAGTGGCATTGCCACTTTTTTTATATATAAAAAAATGATTACTAATATATTAATAAAATTATTCTGTCATTATTTGACAAATTTCAACATATACCTAAAACATGGAAACTTCATTTTTAGAATTAAGATGTAAAGAAGTGGTTAATGTTGTGGATGGTAAAAGGCTTGGGCATATTGTGGATGTTTGTTTTAATTTACAAACTGGCTGTTTGCAAGGTATTGTTGTGCCGGGCGAAAAAAGTTTTTGGAATGTCTTTAAAAGTGGCATGGAACTTTTCATTCCTTTATCTCAAATTGTTAAAGTTGGAGAAGATGCCATTTTGGTGGAACTTTATGCGTCTTCCAATCCAACGCCATATATTATGAGCGCAAATAACAAAAAGAAAGATAAATAAAAAGAAAGAAAAATAAAAAGGAACTTATTTTAAAGTTCCTTTTTATGGTAATCGCTCAAAATTGTTAAATATTTTTCTTTTTTCTTTATCTGTTCTCCACATACCTTTTGATAATCGAATGTTATTTTGAACTTTTCCTTCATTTTGCTTTTTTACATTTTCGTCAAAGGCGACAGGTTTGTCAAAAATATCACTAAATAACACATTTTCAAATTGTGGAGTTTCTTCTTTTTTCTTTTTCATATTTCACCTTTTTTAGTTTACATTTCTGTGATAAGTTTAATAAAGTTTGTTACATCTTTAAATTGACGATAAACTGATGCAAAACGAACATAGGCAATTTCATCCACTTTTTTAAGTCTTTCCATTATCATTTCGCCAATTTGAGATGACTTAATTTCTTGAGCAAGTGAGTTTTGAATTGTTTTTTCAATATCTTCTGCCATTTCATCAATTTGAGCCATGCTTACAGGTCTTTTTTCGCAAGCCTTAATCATTCCGCATTTAATTTTTTCAATATTAAAAGGTTGGCGAGAACCATCTTTTTTGATAACCAAAATCGGCACAGTTTCCACTGTTTCATATGTAGTAAATCTTTTTCCACAATTAAGACATTCTCTACGGCGTCTTATTGAGTTTGATTCATCAGTGCTTCGTGAGTCTAAAACTTTGCTTTCTTCACATCCACAATAAATACATTTCATATTTTAATCTCCTTATTTTCAATAATATACCACAAAATATAGTGTTAAAGCAACTTTTTGTTACAATATTTATCATTTTAATAAAATTTTTACATTTTCATAATTTTTCATAAGCGTTGTTGCATAAATTTTATTTATGATAACTTTAAAGGATGCAAAACTTAATAAGTATTATAAAATTTCTCATATTTTGGGCGACAATTTGAAGGTTGTTCGCAGATTTTTGGAACTTGGACTTGTTGGTGGGCAAAAGGTTAGAATTGTTAATAAATCAATTTTAAAAAAGGTTTATTTAATTGAAATTAGGGGTTACCTTCTTAGCATAAAAACATCTCTTTTAAATTATATCATTTTGGAAGGAGATGTTGTATGAGAGAAGTTTTATTGGTGGGAAACCCAAACTCTGGCAAAACAACTTTTTTCAATTCTTTGACTAAATCGGACGAGCATATTGGAAATTGGCATGGTGTTACAGTTGAAGAAAAAAAGAAAGCGTTTAAAGTGGGAAATGACGAGTTTGTTTTGGTTGACACCCCGGGTATATATTCTCTTGCCCCACTTTCTTTTGAAGAAGAAGTTTCTTTTAAGTTAATTGAAAAGAAAAAGCATGAAAAGATAATAAACATTTGTGATTTAAACAATTTACAACGCAATTTATATCTAACTCTTTGTCTTTTGGAAGAAGGCGAAGATATTTTGCTTGTTGTGAATGAAATAGATAAAAAAGTGAAGTTTAAACTTAACACCAAAGAACTTGAAAGATGTTTGGACATTCCAGTTATTTTGCTTGATGCGGAGAACAAAAAGGAAATAGATAAAATTAAAGATAGATTAAAGGACAAGCCTAATAAGAGAAAGAAACCTTTAAAATATCTTGATAAAATTGACTTTTCCTGTTTAAAATCACATTTTAAAGATAAAGATTTAATTTTTTATATTAAAGCATTTGAAAAAAATGAAAGTTTTTTTAAATTAAAAGGTTTTACTGACGAAGAGATAAAAAAAATTTTTGAAATTGTGCCTGTAAACAGCATGGAAATATTGGCAAATGCAAGATACAGTTTTTTGGACGAGATAATTGAAATATCTTGTGCCGAGAATAATTTTGTTTATGGGCAAAGTAAGTTTGATAAAATTTTATTAAATAAATTTTTAGCATTGCCATGTTTTTTAATTATTTTATCCATAATTTTTTATCTCACTTTCTTTTCCATTGGTGCGTTTTTTTCTGACCTTTTATCTTCCTTTTTAGAATTAATAACTTCTCCAATTTTAGATGCTCTTTCAGAACTTAATAATTCCTTTCTTTATAATTTCTTTGCAGATGCTGTTTTTGGTGGCTTGTCAACTGTTTTATCTTTTTTGCCACAAGTTGTTCTATTATTTTTCTTTTTAAGTTTGTTGGAAGATAGTGGCTATATAACAAGAGTTGCCTTTATTTTTGAAGATATTTTAGGAAAAGTTGGACTTTCTGGCAAAAGTATATACACTCTTTTAATGGGTTTTGGCTGCTCCACCACTGCCATAATGACTGCAAGAAATATGGACAACAAAAATAGTAAAATTAAAACCGCCTTACTTTGTCCTTATATGAGTTGTTCGGCAAAAATTCCAATTTACACTGTTATTGGTGGTGCATTTTTTGGTGCAAGTAACATTTTTGTGATAATTGGACTTTATCTTTTAGGGGTGGTTGTTGCTCTTTCAATATCAAAAATTTTAGATGTAACTTTACTTAAAAGCGACAATCAAACTTTCATTTTAGAGTTTCCGCCATATAGGTGGACATCCATGAAAAGAGTTTATAAAATTTTAAGTAAAAATGTTAAGTCGTTTTTGGTTAAAGTTGGCTCTGTTATGATTTCCATGAATATCATTGTCTTTCTGCTTTCTTCTTTTACTTTTTCCTTTAAATATGTGGAAGATGGAAGCGGAAGTATGTTAGAAAGCATTGGCAAATTTTTAGCACCAGCATTTGAGCCTGTTGGTTTCAATAACTGGGCGATTGTTTCCGCTCTTCTTGCTGGACTTGTGGCAAAGGAAGTTGTGGTTTCTTCCATTGCTATGTTCAATGGAATTGACAGCAGTGCAATAAAACTTATATCTTCATCAATTTTGCTTCCAACAAGTGTTGTTTATTTTGCAAGCAAAGCATCAGTGTTATCTTTTCTTGTTTTTTGCCTGCTTTACACGCCATGTCTTGCATCCATTTCCATGATGCTTCAAGAAATTGGAAAAAAGTGGACAATAATAGGAATTTTAATTCAACTTTTTGTTGCATACATTGTAAGTTTTATCGTTTATAATTTGGCTCTTGGTGCTGAGATTTTTGGTATATTGCCAATAATATTGACTTTGTTATCAATTATTTTAATGATTGTGGCAGTTTGCTTTGTGTTTAGGTTTGTTAAATATAAAAAATGTGCAAGATGTAAAAATTTATGTGATAAGCATAAATGATTTGACATGTATTAAGATTTTTGATATTATCAATTTATAAAGGATAAGTATATGGAAGAAAATAAAAATTTAACAGAAGGGCAAGAAGAAAAGAAAACAAAATTGCCAAAAATTTTTATAGTTCTAAGAATAATTGCAGGATTATTAATTGCTGTTGGCATTGTATTGTTCATTTTATCTTTTACACTTCAAGTTGATGCGGGTGCAAGCATGGGTATCCGCTTTGGTGGCATGACTTGTTTTATATTTGGTTTTGTTATTATGTTTTGGGGACTTGCACCAAGCATTCAAAAAACCATGATTAAAACGCAAAAGCATATTGTCAGTGAAAACAAGGAAGATTTAAAGGATATTGCAAATGTAAGTGCTGATATATCTAAGGATGCAGTAAAAACAACAGCAGAAGCAGTTAAAGAAGGTTTAACTATGGAAAAAATGTTTTGTAAGCATTGTGGAAAGGAAATAGATAAAGATTCTAAGTATTGTCAACATTGTGGGAAAGAGCAATAAATCTTGTTATTTTAAATTAAAAAGAGTTTTGTTATTATCAAAATTCTTTTTTATTATCAAATAGGTTGCTTTAAAAATTTAAAATATGGTATATTTAAAACATGGGAAAACCAATTGTTGCTGTTGTTGGCAGAGCAAATGTTGGAAAGTCAACATTTTTTAATAAGATATGCGGAAAAAGAATAAGCATTGTTGATGATGTTGCGGGGGTTACTCGTGACAGGATTTATGCTGACGCAGAATGGTGCGGTAGAGATTTTACAATTGTTGACACCGGCGGAGTGGAATTTAAAACAGATGATGTTTTTCAAGATGAAATTAAAGAACAGGTTGATTTAGCACTTGAAAATGCCACTGTAATTATTTTTCTTGTTGATGGCAAGGCTGGTGTTACTCTTAATGATATGCAAGTGGCAAAAATGCTTAGGAAAAGAAATATTCCAATTATTTTGGTTGTAAATAAACTTGATAATTTTGATTTGACAAATTTGTATGATTTTTACAGTTTGGGTCTTGGTGAACCTATGCCAATTTCTTGCACTCAAAGCAGAGGTATTGGAGATGTGCTTGACAAAGTTGTTTCATATTTTCCAGAAAAAAATGATATTGAAGAATTAAATGGAATTAAAATAACTTTGGTTGGGCGTCCTAATGTTGGCAAATCTTCAATTATCAATCGTTTGCTTGGTAAAAAAAGAGTTGTTGTCAGTGATGTTGAAGGCACAACAAGAGATGCTGTAACAATTCCTTTTAGATGTAACAAAAAAGATTATTATCTTGTTGATACAGCAGGACTTAGAAGACAACGCGGGGTGGAAAAGGAAAGTGTTGAAGGTTATTCAGTTTTAAGAAGTATGTCTGCAATTGAAAATTCAGATGTTGTTCTTGTTGTTTTTGACGCTTCAAAGGAAATTAGTGAGCAAGATGTTAGAATTGCGGGTTTTGTGCATGAAGAAGGAAAGCCAAGTGTTATTATTGTTAATAAGTGGGATTTAAAAACCATGGACAAAAATAAGTATGCAGAAAATTTAAAGAACAAACTTTCTTTTATGTCATACTTTAAAGTTTGCTTTGTTTCTGCTCTCACTGGTAAAGGACTTGGCGAGATTATGGAACAAGTTGACATTGTTTATGAAAATACTTCAAGAAGAATTACAACTGGTGTTTTAAATGATATATTACAAGACGCAATTTTAAATTTTGAACCGCCAGCAAAAAATGGACAAAAGGCAAAAATAATGTTTGCCACACAGCCATCAACAAATCCACCGAAGTTTGTCTTTTTCTGTCGCGACCCTAAACTTATAAACTTTTCCTATCAAAGATACTTGGAAAACAGACTTCGTGAAAAAGTAGATTTTTCTGGCACACCAGTTCAACTTGTGTTTAAGGGAAAGGAGGAAGAATGATTTATTTATATTTAGCAATAATTCTGGTATTATCTTATTTAATTGGAAACATTAATTTTGCCCGTATTTTTTCATGGGCTTTTGCGAAAAAGGATATAACCACAGTTGGAAGTCATAATCCGGGCACAATGAATATGCTCAGAACTCGTGGCTTTGGCGAGGCGATATTAACTTTGTTTATGGAAGCAATCAAAAGCGGACTGCCAGCGCTTATTTCATATTTTGTTATTGAACATTTTTTTGCTGGGTTTGGCAATATTGCCTTCTTTGTGGCAGGTCTTGGTGCAATTCTTGGGCATTGTTTTCCAGTATTCTATAAGTTTAAAGGTGGTAAAGGAGTTGCCTGCACTTTTGGAATGTTCACATTTCATCCAGACCTATGGTGGATATCTTTAATAGTTTTTGTTGTATGTTTCCTTTTGATGTTGTTCGTCATTAAATATGGTTCAGTAATTTCCTTTATATACATTTTAACCATGTCAGTAACATCAACTTGCATTTTTGTTTTGCAAGAATATGTTAATTTTATTCCTTTTGTGGTTATTATTTGGCTTAACGCATTAATTGTTATTGCTCTTCATCATGGCAATATCAAGCGTCTGTTTACAGGAAAGGAAAGCAAGATTGACCTTATGAGTAAACTTAAAAAGAAGAAAACTGTTGTTAGTGTGGAAGAAGGTAGCGACAAGTCAGACGAAGAAATTATTGTTGAAAATGATGTGGAGAAAACTGAAAGCATGGATAATAAGGATAACGAAAAGAAAAATGACTAAGGAAGAAATTGTTAAATACATTCAAGAAAATTATGGCATTACTTATGATAATCCTTTCAGTGATATTGAAGTAATGATTTTTCGCCATAAAGACAACAGGAAGTGGTTTGCTATTTTAATGCAAGTTAAAGAAGAAAAAATTAAGGGTGCTGGGAAAAATAACATTGATATTTTGGATGTTAAAATTGACCCATTAATCAGAGAACCAATTTTAAAGAAAAAAGGTGTGTATGTTGCTTATCACATGAATAAAGTGCATTGGATAACAATTGATATTGCCAATATTGAAAAATCTGATTTCGAATTTTTGTTAGATTTAAGTTACAATTTAACAAAAAAGCAAAGGCGTTTAAAAATTTAATTATTTTTAAATAATTATTTGACATTAATTTTTATATATGCTAATATAATTATGGAAAAGGAGATATCAATGAAAAGTAATTTTAGAATTTGTTTGCTAATAGGGTTAATTTTAAGCACAGTTTTGTATGCATATTATGCTATCAGTTGTCTTGTTGGAATTGTTGGTGTGGTAGGAATGATAAGTGGAGCCAGTGGAGATGCTGTTTTCCAAACTGCTGGTTTTATGACAATTGCAATTATGGTTGTTATGATAATTTTTGGTATTTTAGGCTTAATCTTTTCAAGTGTAAGTTTTAACAGGGTTGCAATGGATCCTCAGAAAATGGCAGGTAAAAAAGGTTTGCCAATAACAGTTGCAGTGTTTAATTTTATTCTTGCAATTCTCATTTTGATTGGTTTAACTGAAGGTGTTGATGCTTTGTCAATTATCTGTTTGCTCTGCTTTATTGCAAGCGCAGTGCTTATAATTGTTGATGTTGCAAGAAATAAAACTTTATTGAACAAACAAAATGTTCAAACTTCTGAAGTTGAAAAACAAGAAGAAATTAAGCAAGAAGAAAGCAAATAAAAAAAATAAAAATAAAGAAGACCTTAAAAGTCTTCTTTTTTTGTTCTATATGCCTTTTTTTATGCATATTTTATTGTATGCGTGGAGGGTATATGGAAAAATATCAAATATATGAAGATATTAAATCTCGCACAAATGGCGATATATATGTTGGCGTGGTTGGACCTGTTAGAGTTGGAAAATCCACATTTATTTCAGAATTCATGAAAAAATTGGTTATTCCTAACATTGACAATGAAAATAATAAAAAAAGAACCATTGACGAATTGCCACAAAGTGCAGATGGAAAAACAATCATGACAACTCAACCTCGTTTTGTTCCAAATGAAGCAGTTAAAATTTCAGTTGCTGACAAAATCAACTTAAAAGTTAGAATGATAGATTGTGTTGGGTATCTGGTTAGTGGAGCAATGGGAGTTGAAGAAGGCGACAAAAAAAGACTTGTTAAAACACCTTGGTCTGAAGAAGAAATGCCTTTTGAAAAAGCAGCAGAGTTTGGAACAAGAAAGGTTATTGAAGAGCATTCCACAATTGGAATTGTTGTAACAACAGACGGCTCAGTTACTGACCTTGAAAGAGCAAACTATGTTGTTGCAGAAGAGCAAATTGTTGCAGACGTGAAAGCAACAGGAAAACCTTTTGTTATAGTTTTAAACACAAAAAATCCAAACAGTCAGGATAGTAAAAAACTTGTTCAAAGTTTGCAAGAAAAATATTCTTCTCAGGTTGTTGCAATGAATGTGCAAGAGATGAAAGAAAGCGATGTTGACAGAATTTTTGAAAAAATGCTTTTAGAGTTTCCAATTACAAGCATTAAAGTTAATATGCCAAAATGGCTTTCCGCTCTTCCATTTTCCAATCCTATCATTAAAGAAGTGGTTGGAGAAATCAAAAGATTTGGAAGCGACCTAAAAAAGATTGGCGACACCAATAAAGATGCTCTTGTTTTCACTGAAAGCGAAAGTTTTGATCCTATAACCTTTTCTAATGTGGAAATGGGCGAGGGTGTTATTAAATTTAATGTTATACCAAAAGAAAACTTGTTCTATCATGTTTTAAGTGATGAATGCGGTTTTGAAATTAAGGATGATTTTGAACTTGTTTCATATATCAAAGATTTGGCAACAGCAAAAATTGAATATGATAAACTTAAACTTGCACTTGATGAAGTGGAACAAAATGGATATGGAATTGTTGTTCCAAAGCAAAGTGATTTTGCCTTGCAAGAACCAGAAGTATATAAACAAGGAAATCGCTATGGTGTTAAAATTAAGGCGACTGCTCCAAGTTTGCATATCATTAAAGTGGATGTTGAATCGGAAGTTACACCGCTTGTTGGTAGCGAAAGCCAAAGTCAAGATTTAGTAAATTATCTTAATGAGCAGTTTGAAAATAATCCTGAACAAATTTGGGAAACAAATCTTCTTGGCAAAAGCCTTTCAAGTTTGATTGGCGACAATATAGCGTCAAAAATTGTTATGATGCCAGCAGATGCACAAAGAAAAATGCGAAAAACTTTAGGAAGAATTATAAACGAAGGCAAGGGCGGAGTTCTGTGCATTTTGCTATAAAAATAAAAAACACCTTAACAAAAAAAGGTGTTTTTTAGTTTAATTATATATCATATTGATTTATGGTTTTTTTTTTTTTTTTGAGTAGTTTGCCAATTAGATATCCATCAATGGCGGCATGATTCACTTGAATAGAAGCGTTAATCCAGCGTTCTCCTTTTTCATTTATTTTCATTTTATCAAAACTGATTTGTGGAATGAAAGCATTTCGTTGAACATCTAGTGGATGTGTTGTATGTGTGAATTCAAACCAAGGTGTGCAAGACATATATGCAATTGCTTGACTTTTTCTTGTTCCGGCAGGCATAGGCTCGATGAATGTGGTTTGATTTTGCAATTTCTTTTTTGCTTCATTGCAAAATTTTTCAACATCTGAACAATATTCAAAGTTTATGATTTTGAAAAGTTCTTCACCCTGTTTCATTGCACATATATTGGCAAATATACAATCTTCCACCACAATTTTGCCATCAATCGAGCGTATTTGATATTCCTCAATTTTTAAAAGTGCGGTGTAAAAAACATGGCACAAACAAAAATAAAATGATAGACCTTTAGATTTTGCAAATTGATAAACTTTAGTTACATCTATTGGTGTGCAAAGGGATATTTGAGGAATTTTATATTGATAATATAAATTAAAAATATCTTTGCGTTTCCATGTGTTTAAATCAATTTCTTTCATAAAACTCCTTTGATATAAACTAATATAAAATTTTAAGTATTTGAGTATAATTTTAAAAATTAAAACCATATAAAATTTGTTTGGTGGTGCGACAAGTGATAAAGTATCCGAACCGACTACAAGTCCAAGTTGGTGTTGGTTATATCAAACTAAGAGTTAAGATAAATTAACTTGTCTTATAAAATTATTATATCATAAATTAATTATATTT
>CALWFX010000011.1 GCA_944377765.1 uncultured Clostridia bacterium | reverse complement strand
CTCTGCCTTAGAAGGGCATTGCTCTATCCAGCTGAGCTATGGAAGCAAATGGAGCAGGTGAAGGGAATCGGACCCTCGCAACCAGCTTGGAAGGCTAGTGTTCTACCACTGAACTACACCTGCACATTGCCATATTAGTTTATCATAGCAAAGTTGCATTGTCAAGAAAAATGAATAAATTTTTCAAAAAATAAAATTTTTTTCTTAACTAATCTTCTAAAATATCTTTTATATTTGCAATTTCTCGTTTTTTGACATATCTCAATTCAATAAACATATATACTGAAAGTAAGATTGCAAGGATGCTAAAACATATTCCACCAATACCGCTATAAAAACTTGTTTTGGCGGTTGTGTCGTCTAAACATAGTAAAGCCCTTTGGCAAAGAGAAAGTGAGATTAAACCATCAGACAAGTTTATATATTTTATATAGTGAATAATTAAGTTATCAATTTTTCTTGTTTTAACTGAACTTACAATTCCTGTTATTAATTTTGAAAAAGCAACGCAGGCAATAAACAAGGCGATAACAATTCCATAGTTTGACATTTCTGGAAGAACAAAAGTTGTTATGATGCTTAATATTAAGTATATTATTGAAGCGAAAAGATTGTAAAAGCAAAGAGAATAGCAAGTTTTTGTTTCAATATCTTTCTTTTTTAAATTATCATATTCTGTTTGTTTGGAAAATTTTTCTGAATAATTATATTTTTTTATAGCAGAATTTTTTGAAGCACCAAGAATTATATTATATATTCCATTGAAGGCAAAGGTAACAGAATTAATGAAAATTGACATGATAATTTTAACAAAGCCAATAAAAAAGTTAAGAACTTGCGAGCCAAAGGAAAGAGCGATTGTTCTTTGTGAAAGATATTCTTTTGTGAACCATTCTTTTTTTATTTTCATATTATCCTTTTATTATATGGAAATATTTTCCTTCAATTATTATATATTACTAATATTTACACAAATTTGTCAAAGGATAAATTAATATTCGACAAAATTAGGAAGAAAATCGACAGAAAAGACAACAATTTTTTCTGAAGGCTTTTATATAATATAGAAACATATATTTCACAATTTAAAAGGAGTTTTTATGCCATTTTTAGTTACTGAACCTGTTAAAATTGCAGGAACAAGTTTAGGATATGCCATTTATCCATATGAATTTTCTTTTTTAGATAGAGAGAAACTTGGTAATCACAATGTTATCAAACTTTGCATATTTCAGATGAAAGACTCAAATTTTATTGAAATTGAAAAAATTTTATATCAAAAAGAAATGGCTTTAACAATGCAAAATGCACATGTTGTGGATGAGCAGTTAAAGAAGTTTATTATGCAAAATGAAAAGTGTGTGAAAGATTATCGAAAACTTGAAGCATTTTTTGACTCTTCAAAAGAAAAAGTTTTAAAGGAGTAAATTATCTTCTTTTCTTGCTTTCATTGCGTGATTGTGATATTATTTATATTAAAATGGAAGTTAAAGAAAGAAAATACATACATCATAGACCTTTGTTTTATTGTTTCCTTGCGCTTATTCTTAGCATGAACGCAACGAGATTTATTTTTAACCTTAACATTGAATATCTTGTTTTAATTTCTGTTTTAATTATCGGTTTATTTGGATTTTTATTGTTTTATAAACAATATCTTTTACTTCTATTATTTTTTGCAGTGTTACTTTTGGGATGCGGGTGGTATTTTCTTGGAGTTAAAACCTTTGAAGGAAATGAATATGTTGGAGTGCAACAAATTGAAGCACATGTATCTGACAACATTGAAGAAAAAAGAGACTACACAGAATATCTTCTTAAAGATGTTAAAATCAATGGGAAAAACGAAAAAAATATATATTTACGCATCTATGAAGAAAATACCATATTGTCTTGCGGAGACCAGATTTCTTTTCAAGGAGAGATTTTATACAACAGCCTTTTTAACCTTGGTAATTTCAATTTAAGTGCATATCGTGATTCTGCTCCATATGTTGTTGAAATTAGTGATGAAAACATTGAAGTTTTAGACAACCACTTAAAGTTTGACGAAAGTTTCAGATTAAAAACAAAGAACCTAATATATGAAGCAATGGGAGTTGAAAATGGCTCGGTTGCCTATGCTGTTCTTTTTGGCGACACAGTTGACATTGGAGAAACAACTTATGATGCATACAAAGATGCTGGTATTTTACATTTGATTGCTGTAAGTGGTTTGAATGTAACTTTTTTAATTACACTTATTGGCTTTATTTTAAAAATTTTTAAAGTAAAGCGATTCACAAATTTTTTAGTTTGCTTTTTTGTGCTTATGATATATACCTACCTTTGTGGCTTTGCTCCATCAATTTTAAGAGCGGGAATAATGGGTATAATTTTTCTTGCCACAAAATTATCTGGAAAATGTTATGATGGCTTAAATAGTCTAGGGCTTGCTGGCATAATTTCAATAATGTTTTCTCCTTTGTCCGCTCTTGACAATGGCTTTTTGATGAGTTATTTCAGTGTGCTTGGAATACTTTTCTTAAATCCAGTTCTTTCAAGATTATTAAGCAAAGTTTTTCCAAAAGTTGTGGCAGAGTCTTTTTCTGTTTCCATTTCAGCACAACTTGCAATTCTTCCTTTTTTAGCAAGTTTTTATACAGTTTTCAATTTCCTATCGTTTTTTATTAATCTAATTGTTGTGCCACTGTTTGCGGTTATTTACCCAGTGTTATTTGTGAGTGTACTCATATGTTTTTGCCTGCCATTTATGGATTTCTTACTGGCTTTGTGTGGCTGGGGTTTGGAACTTATTGTTATTATTGCCAATTTTTTTGCTGGAACAAGTTTAACTGTAAATTTAAAACCTTTCAATGTTTTGTTATCTGCAATTGCAATGTTAGGCATATTTGCTGTAAGTAATTATGTTATGGTGTCTTGGAAAGGTAAAGGTGTTTTAACCTTGTCGCTTGGCACTTTATTCTTACTTTCTGCTTTGGTGTTCGCATATATTCCAACAACACAAACTTCAATTTTGTATTCAATAAATAATCAAAATAATTTGGTTATTTTCACAAATTCCAGCCATAAATCACTCATAGTTGATGGCGGTTATTATAGTTTTATCAATAATGGTCTTAACAGCATTGGTGCATATGAAATTGCAGGGCATATGTCGTTATCAAGCGAATTAAAACAAAATGATGTGGAACTTTTTGGAAAGGCGAACTATTTATCGCATCAAAAGTTAAGTTCAACAAGTGGAAGTTTGGTTTGCGAATATGATAAGACCTATGAAGTTGGAGATTTTAAAGTTAAATATGTTACTTTTGAAGAAAACTTAATTGGACTTGAAGTCTGTTTTGATAATTACCGAAATTTTGTTTTATACAAAAATTTAACCGAAGAACAGGCAGAATTTTTGAACGAGTTTAATTATGACTTTATAATTTCTTTAGAAAATTATGAAAATTTAAATATATTTGACACAGAAACAACAATTGGCTATTATGGTTTAGTTAATGATTATAGTTATCAATATGATGGTAACCTATACTTTATTTTGCAAGATAATAACTATTTTTTAAGGGGGATTGATTGATGAAAACGCTTAAACAAAGATTACAAAAAAAGATTGAACCATGCTATCTTATTCAAGGGGAAGATGTGCTTTTGTATGATAAAGCACTTGAACTAATTAAATGCGCGTGCAATTTAAGTTTGGAAGAATTTAATTACACTCAGTTTGATGACGATACTTTCAATGGCGATGTTGTGATTGACACATTGCAAACTTTACCTATTGCAAGTGAGAAAAAACTTGTGCTATTAAAAAACATTTCAAAAGTGAGTGAAGATTTTAAGAAAAAGTTAAACGCATATTTAAAAGCACCAGTGCCATCCACTTGCCTTGTCATATTTGACTTTTTTAACAAATTTGATTTTATTATCAGCGAAAAAGTTAGTGCAAAAAGATTGGATGAAAAGAGTTTGTCCGAAATTATTGAAAAGGAAATTGCGGAAGCGGGAAAGGCTATTAAAAAAGATGCCACCACTCTTCTCATTTCTTATTGCTCAGGCTATTATTCCTTGATAAAAAATGAACTTGAAAAATTAAAAAGTTGCAACAGGGATGTTATTGATGTTAAAGACATTGAAAACATGGTAACAAAGGAAGTCGAATACACTGCTTTTGAACTTACCGAAGCATTGTCTAAAAAAGATGCAAACAAGGCAGTTAAACTTTTAAGTTTAATGGATAAAGATACAAAAACTTTCTCTTTGATTGCCAACCATTTCAGAAGACTTTTCTTTGTTTCAATTTCCAAAGAAAGCGACGCAGAACTTAGTAAACTTTTGCTTGTCAAGGAATATGCCATTGTAAAAGCAAGGCAACTTGCAAGAAATTTTTCTAAGATTCAACTTAAAAACATCTATGAACTTTTGGATGAAGTTGATTTTTATATAAAAAATGGGCAAATGCAGATTGAAAATGCGCTATATTATTTGATTTTTGGCATTCTTTATTGTTAATATATTTAAAAGTAGGAGATACAAATGAGTTTAGAAGAAATTAAAGAAGAATTTTTACAAATTTACTATGACAATATTGAGCGTGATGGCGCTGAAAACCTTTTAGATTTTTTGGAGCGTTCAGATTTTTTCACAGCACCAGCAAGCACAAAAGGTCATTGTGCTTTTGAAGGTGGCTTGTGCTTGCATTCAACAAATGTCTATAAGCGTCTTGTTAAACTTTTGGAAGGAGAATATGGCGAAAAGTGGGATAGCGTGGTTTCAAGAGAAAGCGTTGCAATAATTGGACTCTTGCATGATATATGCAAAGTAAATTACTACACAACTGAACTGAGAAATGTCAAAAAAGATGGTCAGTGGGTGCAAGAGCCATTTTATAAGATTGAAGATAGTTTGCCATATGGTCATGGCGAAAAATCAGTCTATATGATTTCTGGCTTTATGAAATTGACGCGTGAAGAGGCCATGGCAATAAATTGGCATATGGGTGGATTTGACGCAAGGGTTAAAGAAATGAGTTCCATTTTAAGAAGTGTTTACTATAAATATCCAGTTGCCTTTCTTGCGCATATTGCAGACATCATGGCAACATATCTTGACGAAGCACCTGAAAATTAGTATATTAGTGGGTATTTTTTCGCTTACAAAATTAATAATTTATTTATAAATAAATAAAAAATGGCAAGTTTTTGAATAAAATCTTGTTTTTTTGCATATTTTTAAAGATTTGGTATTGACAGTATGCTAAATTTGCGGTATAATATAGTCAACAAAATAGGAGGGTTCATATGGCAAAGAAAATTGCTAATGATGTAAAAACTAAAACTGATGATATAAGAAAAAGATTGGCAGAGATTGACGAATTGTTAGGGATAGAAGATGAATTGAGTGGAACAGAAAATGGTTCAAGTTCTAAAAAAGGAGTTTCTTCACCAAAAACAGCTGGTAAAAAGCCAGCTTCTGTTTCTGTTGCGAAAAAACCAGAGAAAACTCCAGAGAAGAAAACTGGTGAAAATGCAAGTGCTTCTAAAGCAGGAAAGACAACAAAGAAACCTGCTGCACCTGCAAAAAAAGTAGATGATAAAAACCCAGTTGCTCCTTCTGCTGAAGAAAAACCAGCAAAGAAAACTGGAGAAAGTGGAAAGCCAGCAAAGAAACCTGCTGCACCTGCAAAAAAAGTAGATGATAAAACTCCAGTTGTTCCTGCTAAAAAGAAACCAGTAAAGAAAATTAAAACTGGTGGAAAAGGCGATGTTGAAGAAACAAGTTCAGCTACAAGACCTACTCCAGAAGTTGATAAAATATATACTGATGCATGGCAAAGATTGGCAAATAAGCAAAATGGAATTGACAGTGATGATTTAGATTATGAATTATCAGCTCATAATTTAGAGGACAAACGAAAGGAAGTCATTTCTAGAATTGCCGGTGTAATTTCTCAAAGAGAGCAAGCATTGAGAGAACAAGGTAGGGCTTCAAGAATAAGCAGACATCTTGAAGAAGTTAAAAGAAAGGATGAAGAGGCTCAGGAAAGAAGAAGAGCAGAAATTGTTGCTGCAAGGAATCAAAGACATTTAGATAGAGTTCGTCTTGTTGATGAAGCGAGAGCAAGACATGCGGCTGCACACTCTTTTGAAGAAAGAGATGAAAGTGAAACTGTAGATGAATCTGTTTCAGTTGCAGAAGGCGAGCCTATTGAAGTTCGTGTACCAATTGAAGGTGCAAGAGAAGAACATGTTCATGATGCTGAGGAAGTGGGTGATGAAATGCCTTATGAAGGAGATGAAATGCCTGATGAAGAAGATGATCTTGATGAAGCCCCAATCGAAACACGCCGAATAGAAAATCCAATTTTTGGTCATTTAGATTGTGATATTGTTAAGACAAAAAACTCTGATTTTACAGATTTAAATTACAAAAAGAGCAACTTTTTCTATAAGGGTAAAACCAAAAAGGCTATTAAAGCATTTGAAGAATCAGAAACAGAAGATGGAACTTTGCAAATTGTTATTGCAAAAGGCGAAAATGGTTATCCTGATTTGTGGGTATTTAGACCAAATCTTGTTCCAGAAGGAGAAGTTGTCAATCTTGATGATTTAACAGGTCAGGACTCAAGTGAACTTAAGAAAAAATCAGGTAAGCCAGCATATTTTTATAAAGTTAAAGGTGTTGGTGTTGAAAAATATAATAAAAATGGCAAAAATATTTATGCGATAACAGTTTATGACCCAGAAGGTGGCAAGGATAAGCGTATTATAGTTAAAGATGTTGATAGTAAACTTGGAAGACTTTGGCTCGCTACAACAAGAAAAAAATTAAAGAAAAATGGTTTTGATGAAGCCTTTAATGGATATACAATGTCTCTTCAAGAAAGAGAAACCATAAGAAGAGTTTCAAATGATTTAACAAGTTTAACAAAACGCGAAAAACATGCTAAGGGTGGTTTTGTTAAAAGCCCATTTATAGTGAAGATGGTTGCTGTCATCGGTTTAGCTCTTCTTTTAACTCTTGCAAGTCCTGCTCCTGGAGAAGCTGAATATGCTGAATTTCTTAACGCCGCTCCAACAGTGTCAGTGCAAATTACAAATAATCATATTGATGAATTTTTGGCAGGCGGTTCTGAGATTTCTACTAGGTCTGAAGTAAATAATACTTTGTTCAATTATGAAATGAAAAGTGATGGCTCATATATTATATCTCCAAACAAAATTGCTGGTCTTGTAAATTCAAAAATTGAAAGCACTGCTGAATCTGAAATCAAACCTGGAATTGCAAATTGGTCATATAGTGCAATTTTTGGCGGATTAGATTATAGACAACCAATTATTGCTGGTGCTGCTGGTGCATTAGGTGCAAGGGTTGCAGAAGAATTGCATGCTCATGGAATTAGTTCAGATTCATTCAAAGATGAAAATGGTAGCATGAAAGTTATTTATGGAAATGGCTCAACAGATAGAGATAGTTTCAAAACATATTTAACTGGAATTGGCTATTCATCTGATGATGCAGAAACTTATGTTATGGCATATGAAACATTATATAATCAAGAATTTAAAACATTGGAAACAGAAGTGGGTAGCAGTGAAGTTAAACCTGCTCCAAAACCACCAGTAACTGACCCAGATGTTGACCAAATGGAAGACGGAAATCAAATTTATTTGAATAACGAAAATCTTATAAATGTTGTGTCAACAATTGTTGGTGTGCCTGCAAGCGACCTTACAGTTGAAAGTATCAATATTGGTAATGATGGAACAAATTATGTTAACACACTTAGCGTTTCAAGTGGCGAAAAACTTTACACATTAACATTTAACTCAGATTATCAGGCAACATCTTCAAGAGAATTCTATACCGCTCTTGAAAATGCCCAAAAAGTAAACAAGGTTACAATTAAAGAAAATGCTTCTGTTAAAGAAATCTATAACAAATTTGGGGTTAAAGAATTGTATGCTGATGGACTTATTAAAGCAATCAGCGAAAAGGTTTTGACTGAACAAAATGCAAAAGTTAAAAATGTTTATTTCAATTTTGATGAAAGTTCCACAAAAGTGGATGGAAAAATATCTAGAGGCGGAGATTTAATTGTTGTTGCTGAAAATGGAACAGTGTTTACTTACAGAGCAGTTGATGTTTCAACCAAAAAGAACGTTCCACTTTCTGAAAAAGTTATTGCTTGCTTCACACTTGGTCAATTTGATATGTATGTTTCTGGAATTAGTAACCCTAACGATTATATTGTTTCAAGCGAAAGCGAAGTTGAATTAAAAGGAACAATGTTAAATCAAGCAGGAACATATGTTGAAGTTGAAACTGACGCACCAGAAACAACACAAGAAACAGCAAATGCAAAAAATGCGGAAAGAGAAAGAACATTATAATAATTAAAACAAAATAAGAAGAGTTGTGCTCTTCTTATTTTTGTTTATTTTGTTTGATAATATATTCAATATGTGGATATCCTATTTACATAGGAGAATAATATGTCAGAATTAAGTGAAGGTCAAAAACTATCAAAAGAATTGTTTTATGAAAAAAGAAATTTCTTTTTAACCGCTTCCGAAAAAGAAATTGCACAATGTTTTAGTTTTGCTGAAGATTATAAAAGTTTTTTAAATAAATCAAAAACTGAAAGAGAAGCATGTCAAACTGCTGTTCAAATTGCTAAAAATAATGGCTTTAAAGAATTCCGCTTTGGGGATAAACTTAAAGTTGGAGATAAAAGATTTTTTGTTAATCGTGATAAAAGTGTGGTGGTTTTCAAAATTGGAAAAAACAACCTTGAAGATAAGGGAATTAAAATTTTGGGAGCGCATATAGACTCGCCAAGAATTGATTTAAAGCAAAATCCTGTTTATGAACAAGATGGCTTTTGTTTGTTTAAAACTCATTACTATGGTGGTATTAAAAAATATCAGTGGACAACCATTCCACTTGCATTGCATGGTGTTGTTGTGTTAAAAGATGGCAAAAGAGTGTATGTTTCAGTTGGAGAAGATGAGAATGACCCAATATTTTATATAACTGACCTACTTCCACACCTTGGGGCAAAGCAAATGGCTTTAAATGGAGAGAATATTATAACAGGTGAACAACTTAATGTTATTGTTGGCGGAATGCCTTTTAATGATGATAAAGTGCTAAACAAAATTAAACTTAATATATTAAAAATTTTAAATGATAAATATGGAATTTGTGAGGAAGATTTTTTA
Organism: uncultured Clostridia bacterium; assembly: GCA_944377765.1. Lineage (GTDB taxonomy): Bacteria > Bacillota > Clostridia > Christensenellales > UBA1242 > Caccovivens. The sequence goes on along the minus strand of CALWFX010000011.1, from coordinate 10,353 downwards.
AGTAGCGAACTTTCAGTTGTTCCAGCATTTAAAGCAAAAGATATTGGACTTGACAGAGTGTTTATTGGTGCATATGGCCATGACGACAAGTCTTGTGCATATCCAGCATTAATGGCAACAATAAATTCAAAAAGTGATGACACCATAATGGCACTTTTGGTGGACAAGGAAGAAGTTGGCAGTGAAGGTAATACAGGCATGAAAAGTAAGGTATATGAAGATTTAATTGATGAAATTGCTATAAGTTTTAATTGTAATATAAGGAAAGTAAGAGCAAATTCAAGATGTTTATCTGCCGATGTTACAAGTTGTTATGACCCAACTTTTGCCAATTCATTTGACGCTACAATTTTTGAAAAGTCAAACAGTGCAATAATCTCTTGCGGAGCATGTATAAATAAGTTTACTGGGGCAAGGGGTAAAAGTGGCGCAAACGATGCATCTTGTGAACTTGTTGGAGAAATTAGAAAAGCGTTCTTGAAAGATAATGTTGTTTGGCAAACTGCTGAACTTGGTGCTGTTGACATTGGAGGCGGTGGCACAATTGCCAAATTTGTGGCAAGTTTGAATATTGACACAATCGACATTGGTGTGCCTGTAATTTCCATGCATGCACCTTATGAACTAATTTCAAAAGGCGATTTATATTCCACTTATAAAGCATTTTCAGCATTTTTAAAATAAGTATGATTAAGCATGCTTATTTATTTTAAATATTAAAATAAAATATTATAAAAAAATATGTATAAATATGCAAAAATTCATTTGATTTATTTCATTTTTATGTGATATACTTTTTCATATAAAGGGGATTATTATGAGTTTTTTATACTTTTATAACCTTATAGATTTTGACAGTGTTGGAAATGTGTCCACAACAAAAAATTGTGATGACAAAAACAAAGTTGTTTCCAATTTTTTATATTTGATTTGTAAATATAATCAAAATTTACTTCATGAAAAGTCGATTAAAAAAGGCGAAAAACTTGAACTTCCTTTGTTTTTCAAAACTGAATTAAACGAATTATTAGAAGATGTTGAAGCGGGAAAAATTAGCAAGGAACATGCATTGGTCAAAATTGAAAAAAATTGTTTAAGCGAAGTTAAAAAAATTTGTGAAGAAGCAAAGAATGATCGTGAAATACTGGAAAAATTAAATAATCTTGTTGATATAAATTCCCTTGAATTTGCCGAAAAATTTAAAAAAATCACCAACAAAAAACAACTTGAATACATAATGACTCACATTTCCAGTAAACTTATGGACGAAATCACTTTAATGCTGAATGATATAAACGACAAGCAGGTGAAAAGCAAAGTTTATAAGAAAATGATATATTATAATGGACTTGTCAATGCAGTTACAATGTTACATAGGGTTTTTCCAGCATAATAACAAAAATAAATCTTGAAAAGTCATAAAAAATACTTGACAAATTTTATTAAAATAAGTAAAATAATAGCGTCTTTATTTAAAGGCGTTTTATTGTTAGCCCCGATAAGCGCTGTTTGGTAAGATGAAATGTCCAATTAAAAATATATTTTAGGGAGATAAAAATGAAAACTTACATGGCAAACCCAGTTACTATTGAAAGAAAATGGTATGTTGTTGACGCAACAAACATGCCACTTGGTCGTCTTGCAAGTCAAGTTGCAGATATTTTAACTGGAAAAAATAAAACTATATATACACCACATGTTGACACAGGAGATTTCGTTGTTGTAATTAATTCTGACAAGGTTGTTCTTACAGGTAAAAAATTGGAACAAAAGAAACTTCGTTGGCACACTGGTTTTGTTGGTGGACTTAAAACTGTTGATTACAAAACTTTAATGGCAAAAGATTCAAGAAAAGTTGTTGAACATGCAGTTAAAGGTATGTTACCAAAAAATTCATTAGGTCGTAAAGAATTTACAAGACTTCATGTATACAAAGATGCAGAACATAAGCATGAAGCACAAAAACCAGAACAAGTTGCATTAAAAGGAGTTAGAGAATAATGGCTAAGAAAACATCACAAAACAAAACTGGTGCTTTTATTGCAACAGGAAGAAGAAAAAAATCTATTGCAAGAGTTAGACTTTATGCAGGAAAAGGCGTTATCACAATTAATGGAAGAAGCATTGAAGATTATCTTCAACGCGACACTTTAATTTTAATTGCTAAACAACCACTTGTTTTAACTGACACAGCAGATAAATTTGATATTGTTGTTAATGTTGATGGTGGCGGAATTGCTGGACAAGCAGGTGCTATTTGTCATGGTATTGCAAGAGCACTTGTTGAAGCAAGTGAAACATATAAAGCAGAACTCAAAAATGCTGGTTTCTTGACAAGAGACCCAAGAATGAAAGAAAGAAAGAAATATGGTCTTAAAAAAGCAAGAAAAGCTCCACAATTCTCAAAGAGATAAAAATTACAGGCATTATTGCCTGTTTTTTTTATTATCAAAGAGAAAAATATAAAATAAAATTGACAAAACTTTTCGCTTGTATTAAAATAAAGATAAATAGTTTAAAGGGGGATATGACTATGCCAGAACTTAACGAACTTATGTATAAAAGATGTAAAAGCCTTTTGCTTGAACAAGAAAACTTTATTGATTATTATTTTATGCTTATGGAAAAAAGAGCAGAATTAATTAAAACCCAAAAGAAACTTATAGATGAAGGATATAAACTTTGGCAAAAACGCCTTAAAGTTTTGGGACAAAAAAATGTGGCTAAAACTGATGCTGAAAAGGATGCTTTGGGCAATGAAATAAAATCTTTACAGGATGACTATGCCGAAGTTGCGAATAAAAAGAAAGGGGTTGAAGAAGAACTTAAAAGTTGCAATCTTTGCATAACCAAGGTTTTGGAAGATAGAGATAAAATTAAAGAAAAGGTTGCTGACTTAATCAGTGAATTTGATGCAATAAAAGAAAATGCAGAAGAGATAGCACCAGCAAAAGAAAAAGCAACAAAAGATGAAAAAACAAAGTAGTATTAAATTACTACTTTTTTAATTTTCAATATTTAGTTTTATTTGTGGAAAATGTTAAATATATGATATAATAATATTATGGAAAAAGAAATTTTTGACATTTTAATTTTAGGTGGCGGGGTTGCGGGTATAACCGCTTCCATTTATGCAAAACGAAGAAATAAAAAAGTTGCAATCATTGAAGAAATGCTTGTTGGTGGGCAACTTGCTTCTATTAATGAAATTGAAAACTTTCCTTCTTATGACAATGTAAGTGGGTTTGAACTTATGCAAAACTTTCAAAAGCAGATAAAATATAACGAAATACAAATCATAAACGATATTGTTCAAAATGTTAACTTTGAAAAAGAAATTAAAGAAATAATCTGTAAAAATAAAGTTTATTATGCAAAAAGCGTTATTATTGCCACTGGGTTAACACACAAAAAACTTGGGCAAAACGAAGATATTTTTCTTGGGCATGGTGTCAGTTATTGTGCAATATGTGATGCTAATTTTTATAAAAAACAAGATGTTTGTGTTGTTTCCCAAAAGGGTAGTGGAATTTTGGGAGCACTACAACTTGCGGATGTTTGCAAAAAGGTTTATCTTTTAGACAGTGAAGATATGACAATATATGCAAAGGCTTGTCCTAAAAAAAATATTGAAGTTATATCAAATGCTAATATCAGTGAAATTTATGGCAATATGAAGGTTGAAGGTGTTAAATATTTAAAAGGTAGTATAATGGAAACTTTGTCAATTTCTGCTGTTTTCATTGAACTTGGCAAACAGCCTTTAACAGAAATTTATAAGGATAAACTAAAGTTGGATGCAAGTGGATATATTTTGACCAATGAAAAAATGGAAACATCAGTTAAAGGCGTTTTTGCATGTGGAGATATAAGAGCAGGGATTTTGAAACAACTGGTAACTGCGTGTGCAGATGGAGCAATTGCTGGGCAATATGCTTAAATTTTAAAATATTGTGTCAAAAATGTGTGATAAGTCATACAACATAATATGGAAAAAGAAAAGAAACCTAGTTATAAAATTATTTGTATTAAAGCACCACGCTGGGCAGTGCCTTTTTTGAAATTGTTTTATAAAAAAGACAAAAAAGAATAATACAATGATTTTATTTATAAAGAGAAGAAAACCTTCTCTTTTATTTTTATTGTAATTCGTTTAAATAATTAAAAATTTATATTTTAGGTAAATTTCTTGTTGTATTTATAAAAAATACCACAAAAAGTTGACTCAGGGAGGGGGATTTGCTAAAATGATTTTGTAAACAAACAGAGTTTGCGTCTAAAAAATTAAAATTACACTAAAAATTTAAAATTAATACATAATAAATTAGGAATTTTTCAAGTTTCTAGGGATAAAAGGAGAAAAGTTGAAAAAGTTTTTGCTTTGTATATTTTCATTTTTGTTTATTGGGACAGCGCTCACTGGAAGTGCTTTTCTTTTAACAGGTTGTGATTCTTCATATTCTCAGGAAAATCCAAGCGATGAAAATTTAGGTGAAGACAATCAAGATAACAACGAAGAAAATGAAGATGATGAAAATGGTGACGACACTGAAGAAGATGAAGATAGCGAAAATAATTCAGATGAAGATGAAAATACTTTTGAAAATTCTACCAACCATGATTTAACAATTATTGCTCAAATAAAAGATGGTTCTGGAACTCCTGATACATGCACTGTTTCATCTACTATGTCTGCATTTCATTTAACATGGTTTGAACAAGATGGAGTCACCAAGAATTGGGATGGTGGAACTGTTAATTCTCATGGCTCAATAAGTGGTGCAGAAGTTTATGGTTCCTATTTTGATTATACTTATAAAAAAGCTATTTTGTCTATACCAAGATTTGTAAGGATTGCTGATAATTCATCTGCTTTTGTAATGACTGGTTATAGTACAAGTTCTTCATGGAATAATGATAGTTATAGAACAGAAATATCAACTTTTTATAGAAATGGAACATCTTTTTTGACTTCAATGCCTTCAGGGAAAGGGAGTACAGCAACTCAAGGTACTATTTATGTTAAATTTAGACGTCCATTTTCAGTAACATATAGAGATTGGAGTGTTGCAGGTAAATATCAAAATGCTGCTTTATTTGATTCACAATCATCTCTTGCTGGTGTAGGTGGTTTTGCTCTTTCAGATAAGGAAGATGGTTTTTTTAATTTTAAACATATAGGATGGTCTACTAAAGAAAATGCTTCCACTCCCGAATATGAATTAGGTGAAGTTGTAGACGATTCTTTTGCACAATTAGATGAGTTAGGGCTAGGGGTATCTTTATATGCTGTTTATGCTCCGGCTTTGAAGCTTTATGCTTATTATACAAGTGATTATAAAACATTTACAAATGGTGGTACTGGTGGAACTATAAGTGGCTCATATTTTGATCCAATAAATGGAGAGAAAGTAACATTTTCGTCAGTGACAAACCAAACATTTTATACTGGATATTCTACTTATTCAAAAAGTGTAACCATAAATGCTGATGTTGCAAGTAATTATGTTTTTCGAGGGTGGTACACATCTATTCCTACAGCTTCAGGGAGACCTTTATATCAAACTTTATATCATGAAACTAACGCGGATAGTTATATAATTTTTTATGCTTTATTCGTGCGGAGTCAAAATATTGTAGTTTACAATGACTATACAACTGATTATAATTCTATTTTGAATGATGGAATAGGTGGGACGATTAATGTTTCATTTACAGACACATCAAATAAAGATACTTCTTTAACGATTGATAGTTTAAATACAATAACTTCAATATACTCTAAAACTGTTTCTTTAACAGCAACTGCTAATAGTGGCTACAAGTTTTTGGGTTGGTATTCCGCAAGTCCATCAACTTCAAATGAATCAACTAATAGGCTTTCGACTTCAACGTCGTATAGCTTTACTGCATCTGCTCGGTCAAGTGTTTATGGACTTTTTGCCAAAACTTACACGCTGACAATCAAATATGCAAGCGCAAACTACACAAGTGGACATTCAACAAACATAACGGCAACAAACTCGACCATTGGGCTTAGTCAAACATTGTCAGCAAGTGGTTCATATACTTTAACAACATATTGTAGACCTAATGCACAGTCAATAAGCATATCAAAGGTTAACACATCATATACATATTACATGGGCAATGGTTCAGCAACCACAAGTTCAGCAACCAATACCTTTACATACAGTTGGTCAACAACAGCAAATGTAACAATTAATGTGTATGTTAGAGAAAGATACACAATTACTTATAACAAAAATAGCGGAAGTGGAACATTGTCACCAACTTCAGCTTATAAAGCCCATGGATTAAACCTTACACTTGCAACAAACAGTCTAACACGAACAGGTTACACTGCAAATGGCTGGAATACAAATTCGTCTGGCACAGGCACGCATTACAATAATGGTGCAACATACTCAAGCAATGCGAATGTAACACTGTATGCACAGTGGACAGCAAACACATATGTTGTTAATTTTGACACAGCGAACGAAATAACCTATCCATATGGCAAAAACCAGTCTTCCACACAGGGAACATATACAACAAAGGTTGAAAACAATGTGCTTGTATATGAGTATAAAGTTACAACAGCGGCTTCAAATGGACCTCATGCTGGTGGTCCAGCATTGACAGTTGGTCAGCAATATAAATGGTCAATTGATGTTAAATGTTCAAGAGCGATAACAATTAAATCAATGGGACAAGAGATGGGCGGAGTTAAGAGTAATGTAGTGGTAACAACATCTTGGCAGACGATAACGCATACCTTCACAGCAACTGCAAATGCAAATAATTATCATGCGTTCATATTTTATAGCACAGGTAATTGGAAAGTTGGAGATGTGTTTTCATACAAAAATCTATCAGTTCAAAAAGTCAGCGGAATGAAAGCAGATAATGCGATTGGCAATTTGACTGTAACATATGATGGCACATATGCAAGTTTGCCAACACCAACAAGAGCAGGTTATACCTTTGCAGGTTGGTATTTGGATAGTGGTTTAACTAAGCCAGTGACAACCTCAACCAAAGTTACAACAGCAAGCAATCATACGTTATATTCAAAATGGACGCAAAAGCAATTTTTAGTTGATATTAATGTTTTAAATCCAAGTGGTGAGCAAGATTATGTTAGCGGTACATTTGATGTTTATTATAGTTACACAGGTGTTACGCACAATGATTTAACAGACCAGTTTACACCAAGTACGGTTGTTTATGGCGGGACAATAGTGATAAGTGATATAAAGCCAGCAAATGGGTATGCCGTTGAATCTGTGTATTTATCAACATCAAGTGGAAAAGGAACATTAACATCAAGCAGTGGAAAATATACATTCACTGCAAATGCAGACGGGGAACATCAGGTGAATTGGTATAATGTAATAAATATCAAGATGAAGTATGCCACTTACACAATGACTTATAACGCAAATGGTGGAAGTGTTAAGAACTATAACTATGCAGCAAGGATAGCAAATGTATCTGGTAATTATGGTGGCGTGACACTTAATTACAATGCTACAACTCAAATTGCAACATTAAATGGAACAATGACAGAAAGTTCTGAAATTACAAGATATTACGCTTCAAATTTTACAGCAGGAACATATACGATTGGCTATGAAGTTGTTGGAGGAAGTATGTCGAGAACTGATGGCTGTTTTGTGTTTGAGTTCTTAAAATCAGATGGTTCAGGATTAAGCACAAGAACATATTACAATTATTGGGACTACACAAGCACATTTTCAGCAACATTGACATTATCGGCAAGTATGGCAAAAGAAACACAGCAATTTGCAGTTTGGCTATATAGAACAAATAATGGTGGATATACATTTAATGATTTGCAAATAAAAGTTTGGTGTTATTTGGAAAGTCCAGCAGTAACCACTCAAAAAGTTACCTACACAAAAGCAACTGTAATGCCATATGCAGTTAAAGAAGGTTTTAGATTTATTGGCTGGAACACAAGGAGTGATGGGACCGGTGTTTTGGTTGGACCGGGAAATGTTGCAACATTAACTGCAAACACAACTCTTTATGCAATTTATGAAGCAAATTTGGAAGCAAAATATGATACAGCCGGCGGGTATTGGTATGTTGAAATTGGAATGTATCCACAAACAAGGGCAACTCAGACTGAGATAAATAGCATTAACACATCTTCAAATGGAAATAGTTATGTAATCAATGGCAAGTCATATACATCGAAGAAAGGCGCAAACAACACCGAGTTTGTTCAGTATAATGGTGTATGGTATAAAGTTGAGCCAATTAAATGGCGACTAACTGGAAATTCAAGTCAAAAAGTTGGCTATGGCACAACTACTGACACTATGGCAATTATGGATACCATTGTATATGCAGGGCAGTTTGAGGCAACAAATGTTATGGAAAACTCAACAACCTTGCTTAAAGGTGCAAAAACATTCAATGGAACAAGCGATTACATGGCAGTTGGCAGAGAATATATGTATACAGACAAAATCACAATATCGCTTTGGGGATATATGGATAACTGGGCTGATTATAAGGGAATGCGTTTAATCAGTTGCACAGAAGCGGGTGGCTGGAATATTGAACCAAATGGCGAGTATGTTAGATTTGCTATATATGATAGTGGAATAAGTGGATATGTCAGTGTAAGCACACAAACAAAATGGTCAAGCCTTAAAGGATGGGTGCATTTTGCACTTGTGTTTGATGGAGATTATGCAATTGGATATATAAATGGTGAGCAAGTTGGTAAATCATCTAAGTTTACAGGAAATATCGGCTATCATGCTTCAAATGGTATATTTATAGGGGCAGAGTCTGGGACAAACACAACAACTCCAGCGGGTTCATATTTCAAAGGTGTAATAAAGGATATTGTTATTGCTCATGATGCGCTTACAGCGGAAGAGATAAGAAGTCTTGGTAATAATCATATACAAAATGTCTATAACACAATGGATACATCAGAGATAAATTACTTGGTTAATTTCAAAGGAACAGAAGAAAGTTATTCAAACTCTGGCATAGTGGAAACAAGTAGGCAAGGAAATATCTTTATCTCATCAGAAGAAGAGATACAACAAGTTGCAGGGAGTTACGAAGTTAAGTTTTCAGATTTGGTTAAGGATATATTAGGAATAACAATATACTTCACTCGCGACATGGGAACAAATATAAATAACATAACTTGTCGAACAGAGTATGGCGGACTGACACAGAAATTTGCAACATCAGTTCAAGGCTTTCAATTTACAATTAAAGTATCTGAATATGGATGCGTGGAGTCATAAAAATGCAGGAGCATTTTTATGAAATTAAGAGCGGACAATGTCCGCATTAAGAGGCGACCTTGTCGCCATGAAGAGAAATTGCGAGCAATTTCATGAAGAGCAAGACAAGTCTTGCATTGTGGTATGTTTTTATAGTTTATTTTTGAGATAAATGAATTTCAATTAAAATAAAATCATTTTAAAACTAGCGGAATAAAAAAGAGTTTTACTTTTTAGTAGTAAAACTCTTTTTTATTTGTATCTGTTAATTTGGTAATTTAAACACTTCCTAAAATCATCCACAATGCGAATTTTAATTCGCTCTTCACGCAAAAACTTGTTTTTGCTCTTCATGTTGCCAAAGGCAACTCTTAATGCGAAACTTGTTTTGCTCTTAATGCGGACTATGCCCGCTCTACAAGAGTGAAGCGAATTGAAATTTTCGTGTTTTATTTTATTAAATTAAAGAGAAATTATTAGCCATTTTTCTTTGCAGTTTTAATGCATTTTGTGCAGGCTCTAACTCTTTTTCCATTTATTTCTGTTTCTTGAAGATTTACATTATATTTTCTTGGTGCTTTATTGTTAGCATGGCTAACTGTTTTGCCATCCATTTTACCTTTTCCGCAAATTTCACAAACTCTGCTCATAACTTTCTCCTTTTAGTCAAATTTTTACATTTACGGCTTATATAATAACACATTTGAATTTAAAAATCAACTGTTTTTAAACAACTTATTTATATATTTTGTTATTTTAAAATATTATTCACTATCCAATCATATATTTTTATTATGCAAACATATCTAAAACTATCATATATTGAGTTTTAAATTGATATAGCAAATTTTATTTTGGTAAAAATTTTTGTGTAAATAATTATATTTATCTATTTTTACAATAAAAATTTGTTTTTTTATTTATTTTGCTTGCTTAAATTTGATTTTTATTGTATTATAATAATGCATAAATCTTTTATCAAGATAGGGGGACGCTTGACTGTAGATACTAATAACTATTATGGAAACATTTCAATCAGTGACGATGCCATTCGCACCGTTGCTGGTTT
>CALWFX010000010.1 GCA_944377765.1 uncultured Clostridia bacterium | reverse complement strand
ATAATTTTTAAGTTGTGCAAAAGTATATCTTTCGGCTTTTCCAAATTTTTGTTTTTTAATTGCAACTGACATAAAACACACTCCTAAATTAAATTAAAAAAGGAAACAAGAAGGCGACAATAGTCACCACCCTATTTCCTTCATTTAGTTAAAACAGCGATTTTCTTCCACATTAGATAATAACCACTATATTATAGCAACAAAATTTTAAATTTGTCAACCCTTTTTTCAAAAAAAATTTAAAAACAATAAAGTTTATTTGTTTTAATATATCATATAAATAATTTTTCGTCAAGCAAAATAAAAGATGTTCAAAATTTTCTTAATAAAATATTCACTATTTTTTAAGTTTTTAAACATCTTTTATTTATTTTATTCATTTACAAAGAAAGGTTGCCCAGCCATAATTCCATAACTATTAACTTGCAAAGCATATGAAAAGTTTGTTCCTAGTCCACTTTCGCCTTGATTATAACTAAATGTAATGTTATAAGAATAAATTGGTATAACTGAACTTGGAGCAGAGTTTGTGGCAAGACTTGATGTTTCTGTAGTTTTGTCATCAGAATTAGTGGAAATAGGTAAAACTCCAAATGTACCTTTTGTATAACCAAAAGAGTCGCCAATAAATGAGATCGCAGGATTTGTGACTGTATGATTTAAACTATAAGCATATCCCTCTAAATCTTCGTTATTTACCTTATAAGTGAATGTGGTGCTTGCAACACTTGCAGTTTCAGAAATCAATTTTGCACCTGAAATACCCATGTCAAGACTTTGAATATTGGCATTTTTAATGTTTGAAATTGTGTTTTCAATAACAACACTGCCACTGCCTGCTAAACCAATAAGTCCACCAATAAAGTTACTGAACGCAGAATTATAAACATAAGTTGTCATCATCAATTCAAAATCAACATGATTTGCTTCATTATTATAATTTTCGCTTGTGAAAATATCTGTGCTAAGCGAACTTCCTTCAGGCATAGGATTAACACTAATATGTTTTTCCTTTTTGTCTGCCATATCTCTCAATGTAGTGTCGCCTAAAGTTGAAGAAATTTTAACATTTGCAGAACCATTAATAAACCCAATAACGCCACCAGCATAAGCATTTGTTTGTTGTGTTGAAAGTATGCTTAAATATCCATTTTGATAATCGATATCATTAAATTCAACATCAAAGTTACTGCCAAGAATTGTTCCAACAAAACCACCAACAATGTGGAAGCCAACAAGCCCAGCATTAACATCAGCATTTGAAATTGTTGTTCTTCCTTGAATTATTCCCGCAATGCCACCAACATTATCTATTCCGCTTGTCGATGTAACTTTACTTAATTCCAAACTTTGTGACATGTAAATATTACTTAAATTTCCACCACTAACAAGACCACTTATTCCACCAACTGCGGTTGGCACATATGGCAATAAACTGAAAATTTGAAGATAACTAAATCCACCATTATCACTTTCAATTCCATTCACAGCAACAGTATCAAAATTACCAGCACTTTCACCTGCAATAAGTCCACCATAGTTGTAAGCATTAATCTTTAAATTTTCAGTAACATTTAAAGTTAAATTGGATGCAGTAACATTTTGGTCAACAAAACCAAACATACCACCTGCTTTTGCACCAACAACACCAATGTCAGATTCAACTAGCACCCTGTCAATAATTCCGCTTCCGCTTGCAACACCAACCACAGAGCCAGCAAAAGAATAGTATTGATAAACAACAGAATTTGAATTGAAGTTGTTTTCTCCTTCACTTACAATATAGGACGCTTTTGCAGAAATTTGAGAACTTACATTTGAAATCTTGTAATTACCAAGAGCAACTCCTACCAAACCACCAACAACATTTTTACCTGTAACCATAATGTTATCATCACTGACAACATTAATATTTGCTATTGTTCCATTATCAAATTTACCAGCAATTGTTCCAGCAACCTGAGTGTTAGTGAACACCATTTCATTAGGTTCCAAAGTAAAGTTCATAAGAGTTCCAATTGCATTTGCTCTTGAAGATGAACCAACTTCTGCAAAAAGTCCTGCAAATTGCAAGTTTTCACTTGTTACCATATTGATATTTGAAATGGTCATAAAGTTGCCTTCAATATATCCCATGAAGCGAGTTTTGTAAAGTTCACTATTAATTGTAAGTTCGCTGTAATCAATGTCGTTTATAAGTCTATAATAGGAATTATTATAGTTATTAGCATCATTTTCATTTAAAATATAGTTTTCAAAACTTTCAGCATCATCAATTAATATAGGATTATAAACACTTCCGCTTATTCCACTTTCTTCAGTGTTTACATAGTTATAAACAACAGTTGTAACGCCAGTTTCTTCATCGGTAATTTCTTCTGCACTATACAAATATTTCTGTGAGAAAGCCACAATATTTGGTGCAACAAGTTCCAATCTTTCAGTGTTGAAAGTTGAACCATTGAATGTGCTAGAACTGTTGACATTATTATAGAACCAAACTGAATTGTAACCTCTTGATGAAGAGTATATAAAGTTTTTAAAGTTTTCCTTGAAGTCTTTATGATTTATATTAAACTCTCCTGCTGTTAAACTTTTCAATGTGTTGTTTTCATTATTTTCAATTGTACTTATGCTCACATTAACTGCTTCATTTGTGTAAACTATTTGGTCAGTTACTTTCTCTTCGCCTGCTTCTTGACTTAACCAATAGCAATCACTGATATAACCATTGCTTGTTCTTGCAAAACCATAACTTTGTGTGTTGTTACTTGTTAAAACACTTGTTGAATAGGAAGACATAATTTGTCCACCTTCTTCATTAACAAAAACAAAACCAGAAGAGAAAGAACCAGCACCTTGCAAGTTTATATTTGTATAGCAATTTTCCACTAAACCTGAATTTGTGAATACAAATCCTGCAATTGTGTTATCAGACAAAATATAATCATCTTTTCCTTTATAGTAAGTTTGATCATTGTCTGCCACTTCGCCTGAAACATAAGAAGTGTAAATTGAACCTGTGTTTTGAAGAGCAAAGCCTGCTGTATATTCAGTTGTTCCGTTTGTTTCATTTTTCAAACTACCATTTCTAAAGTATGAAGAAGCAATTATACCACTGTTTGTTCCAACAAAACCCGAAAGATTTACATTTGTGTATAAATCAACCATTGTTCGTGAATTTGTTATCATGCCAGTGTTTGATGCAACAAGTCCAGCAAGGTATGAATTTGTGGTTGTGTTTCTGTAAGTTACTGAAAGAACAGAATCATTTGTTGCTCTAACTTCACAATTTGTGATAATTCCAGCATTATTTGAAACAAGAAGTCCAATTGAGAAAGTTGTTGCTTCCATAACGAAATTTGTGTTTGCATAAATTTCAATTGTAACATTTTTAATAACAACATCTTCTTCCACTTCTGCAAATAAACCAATAACACTTTCTTCAGCAGTAAATTGATAGTCACCACCAAGGAAAATTGTGTAACCATTTCCATCAAATCCTGCAATTTGAGTTGTGATAGGTTTAAATTGTTCATAATCTAAGTTATCTTCGTTTGGCAAAGTGATGTCATTTAACAAAATATAGTATTCTCCTGCTTCCATTTCAAGAAAATCTTCATAACTTTCAATTGGAAGAGGACTTTCATCTGTGCTTTGTTGATGAATTGAGAAAGCAAAATTTGTGTGTAAAGTCTGTTGTTCCAAAGTTGTGCTCTCTTCGCAAATGTAAACACCATTAAGCATTGAGTAAGTGCCATCAACTTTCAAGGTGTAAACATTTTGTTCTGGCTCATAAAGTCTAATACCAGTAAATGTATAATCTTTAATATAGTAGTAATTAGACCTTATTTCCTTGCCAACTTCAAGTTCTTCATCTTCAATTCCTGTTGAAGAATCTGAAATTGAGAACTTAACACTTTGCATCAATCTTTCAATAAATGTTTTCACATTTTGAACAACACTTTCATTTGTCTGGTCATATTCCATGAAATCCCAAATGTCAAGTTGAAGTTTATATGCATTTCCAACTGCTGTGGATATCACACCATTTTCCATACCTTCAACAATATCTTCATTGATGCCAGGTGCATAATTATAATTAAACACATATTCCATAACATAAACAGTCAGTATGTCTGAATATTCAACAGTAACATTATCTACCACACGACTTGCATAGATATAAATGTTAACAAGATAACCAACATCTCCAGTATAATTAATCTCATTAGGAGTAATATTTAAGGAATAAGATGTGTTTTGACCAGTTAAAGTTGCAACACGCTCATCAGAAACAGTTATTTGTATATCGCTTAAACTAAAACCATAATAGTCAAGAGTCATACCATAATTCAATCCCCTTGCAACATAATATGTGTCACTTTCTTCGCGGTTATCAAAGGTAAGTTTAACATAGTTTGCAAGTTTGGTTGTCAATGGTTTATAAATTTCAAAACTAAGTCCATCACCATAAGTTACATTAATATCAAAGCCAATTTGTGCTCCATCTTCCACACCCATTGAACCAAGGAAATATCTAACATAAATTTTGCCATTATATTTTGCATCTTTCTCTTGCAAAAACTTCATAAGTTCTTGATAGGTAAATGTTAAACTTCCATTTCTATTTTCGCCAAAATTGGTGTCTGCAACATATGTTACAACTCCAGTTTCATCCACAGACTGATAAGCAAAAGTGAATGCCACTTCGCCAGCACCAGTATTATAATTTATTGCATTGTTCTTGATTGTGAATGTGTTAAACTCTGCTTCCACTGGGTCAATGTTAATTTCCAAAATTCCATATTGTGAAGGCACAATAACTTCATCAGCAATAGCCATATCTTTGATATTTGAATAGTTAAATGCGCTGACATTAGTGATTTCAGCTTCGGATAAGTTGATGCTAAACACACAAGAAACGCCTTCTTCCAATTCATTGCCATAGAAGATTATTCTGTAATTTCCAAATATATTATCAACATTTCTGTTAGCATAAGCAGAACTATTTTTATTAACACTTATATTAAAATCAAAAGTATTTGTATCGCCAAGACGAGTAAAGGTTAAGTTAAATAAATCATCGCCTATATCGTTAACATAATTTTTCCATCCATCTTCACTGACACTTAATGTTGCATCAAGCCTTGATTGAACAATACTTTCATTATTATACTCGTCAGTAAAAATAATTTGATAATATGCATATTCTTTATTTTTTGACTCTATAAACAATTTTTCATCAAATTTATCATTTGTTTGCATGGAAATTAAAGTTGAAGATGTGTAGATATTTGTTGCAGTTTCCAAGTATTGAACATCAACAGCAATATCCTGCTTTCCTATTTCCATGATGTATGGAACACCATCAATTTCCACCATGATATATGAATCAAGATTATATTTGTCAATGCCTTCGCCCTTATTATTTCCATAGAAAATTATCTGTTCGCCACTAATTTGATATCTTGTGTAACCTTCGCTATCTTCTCTAAGTGTAACATCTGTTTTTAAGGATGTGTTTTTTGTAAGTAAAACACTTGTGTTTGCATATCTAAGCACACCATCTTTTGAAATTGACCATGTGCTTCCATTAGGCAATATTTCTTCATCCTTTTCATATGTTGGAACAGCATAAATTGATGTTTGCTTATTGCCATAAACATTAATTTGCGAACCATTAACAATATTAAGTCCATTCGAATTATCTGATGAATAATAGATAGACTCTGTTGTATCTTTGTTGAAATAATTGACAATATAAAGATAAACATTAATTGTTTCTTGAATATTTAAAATGCTTTGAAGTTTAAGAGTTGCAAGACCAGTTCCATGCACTGTTAAATTTCCATTTAAATCAACATTTAAAATGTCAGTGGATGAAGAAATTATCTCTGCATCTCGGGTGTTAATTGTAAATGGATACATGTTTGAATCAGTTTCATAAACATTAAAATCATCAATAACATCTTGTGCAATAACGCCTGAGGTCTGCCCAGAAAGAAAACTATCTGCTTGGAAATAATAAGATAAATAAACATTAAGTGCATTTGTAATATCGTTTTTAGGTGTCAATTTAAACTCGTCACCTGTAAGTCCAATGTTTACATCAATTTTTGTGAATGGATTTGGGTTTAACTCTATGGATGTTTGCTTAATTTCAGTTCCATTCAAAATTAAATATTCACCATAATATTTTGTTGTTGCGTTGTCATTCACAACAACATTTTCTCCAGTAACAACTGCTCTTGTTATGTAACTTGAAATGGTAAATCTAATGTCTTCAAGTTGTCTTCCTGCATTTTCTGCATTTCCAATTGCAATTATAATATCATCGCTATATGTTCCCTTTCCAAGTTTTATTGAATTACTTCTTAAAATCATCATGGATGCTTCAAGCACACTTCTGCCATCATCAACCGCTTCCACTTTGTTAATTGAATTTTGATTGTTTTCATCTTTATAAGAAACATATTGACCATTTGCGCTTGTTGCATAGCCTTGATAGTTATCATAACCCAAAATTCCGCCAACAAATTGCTCACCACGAAGGAAAGTTCTTGAAATATTGTTATATATTTGCACTGGCTGAGTTCCTGCACCAGTTGCTTCCTGTGCAATTGTTGCAAAACCAACAATACCACCCACAGCACTTGATGAATTTTGAGTGTCATTTTGTAAATCAACTTCGCCACCAACAGTAAGTCCAGAAATTAAAGTTGGCTTTTCACTCACTGGATTTGAAATTGCATAACCAACTGCACCACCCGCATAAATTTTCCCTTGTGTTTGATTTCCAGAAAGTTGAATTTCAATATTTGCATAACTTGAATAGGTCGCATAGCCATAAATCTTTAATGAACTATCGTCAATCTTCTTTATATCACCACTGTTATAACCTGCAATACCACCAACATATAAATTACCGCTAAACTGACTAGGCAAAGAAATTATAAGTTTATCTGTAAAATATGCTATATTCTTTGTTGATTGACTTGAAAATTCTCCTGCAACATTTTCTCTTGTGTGAGTTCCATTAAATTCTTCTTGATTATATGCTGGGAAATATTGAATAATATTACCAGTTGCAATTTTAACATTTTGACCTTGCTCATTAATGTTTATTTGATTACCAAAATTTGCACCAACCAGAGCGCCAATTTGAACAAATGAATTAACTGCGCCATCAACAACGTGAACATTTGAAACATTGGTTATTCTTGCAGAAACATTGGTTATATTTCCACGATTAACACCAGCAAGTAGGCCAGCATATTGATTTTCAGTGATATCTAAATTCATTGAACCAGTAATGGTTAAATTTTTAATGTATCCAGTTTCATTAATTAAAGCAAAAAGTCCAGAGTAATTATAAGTTTCATCCATCGGCTTAACAGACTTAATTGAACCAGTTCCACCAACAGTTGTTAAATGAACATTTGAAATTCCTGCTTGAGAACTTGTTCCAACAATACTGCCAGAGAAACCGACAAGTTTAAATCCTTCGCTTGTTTCCAAAATGCCAATTGGGCTTCCTTCCACAGTTGACATGTCGATGTTATTTTTAATTTCATAGTGGCTTGATAAAGATTTTTCATTTGCATTGATTGCCAAAATATCCGCTGGAGTTTCCAAAATATACCTGTTGCTTTCTGACCCATTTCTGTAAGAAACACCCACAATGATTGGATTATTTTCAGTTGGAATAACTGAATAACTATCTCCCCATTCAATTGGATAAACATAAACAGTTCCAGCAAGTTTTTCTATTATATCTGTGATGTTTGCAGTTGTGTTATAAAATCTTTCAGCAGAAATTTCCACAAGATAGGTGCCAAGCCCCTGTTCCACAATTGTGCAATCAATTAAGTTTGAAGAAGTGTCATTTAAAGGAACAAATTCTGCCCTTAAAGTTGTGTTTGTTGCAGTTGTTGGAGTTACAGTAACAATAAAAGATTGAGTAAGTTCACTGTTTGTGAAAACAAGTTCTTCAATTGGAGAAGCGCTTGAAATGTCTTGCACCTGAATGTATCTGCTTGCAATTATGTTTGCATCATATCTCATTTGAGAATAATCTCTTTGTCTTACATAAGCATGCAATGTGAATGTTAAGCCATTATTTCCATAGTTGTTACTGATGTTTGTATAAGTCAAAGTTTTTAAGTCATATTCGCCATAACTTTCAATCATATAAGCATTGTCAAATGTAATGGTTACTGTGATATTATTATCTTCGTCATAAACAAAACTCATTTCATCTGCATAGAACATAAATCCATTAGCAAAACTTAAATCAGCATATGCGTAATAGAAAGTTTCATCATTGACATTTACTGTTATATGAGCAGTTGTAGTTGTTGTCAATGCTCCAAAGTTTGTGCTGTCAACATAGTAATAAACAAATTTATCGTTATATGTTTCTGAAACAAGTTTTGAAGAGACATCACTATCCAAAACTTCATATTCACCAATTGTTATTTCATTTGCTTTTTCATCAATAATATCTTGAATTATGTTGTTATTGATGAAGAAACTTTCATTCATGCTATATCTATAGAAATTATATGCTTCACTATTTTTAGCAGAGATTTCAAAATCTACCATTTCGTCTTCTTCTGGGATATAGTCACTGTCGCCATAGTAAACAATATTATCAACAGCATAATTTCCATTATTTAAAAGGATAAATTCATCAAGAAGGGAATATGATACAAAATTAATTGTAAAGTCTAAATATGTTATATCTCGCTGAAAAGCGGAATTTACCACATTCCCCGACACTGTTATTGTCATGGTTGAAGTGCCATTCTTAACAGTTTCAAAATGGTATGATACTCCATTAAAATTG
The DNA here is from genome assembly GCA_944377765.1 of uncultured Clostridia bacterium. Classification (GTDB taxonomy): domain Bacteria; phylum Bacillota; class Clostridia; order Christensenellales; family UBA1242; genus Caccovivens. The sequence goes on along the minus strand of CALWFX010000010.1, from coordinate 41,646 downwards.
AGATAACTAATTACATCTTTATCATCACCGACTGCCATTGTTCCATTAATGTTTCCCCTAAAAGTGATTTCAGCAGTGCTACCAAAGAGAATTTCATATTCATTATTGTTAACAATTGTAGGGTTTAAAATCTCTAAATTTAAAATATCATAATAATTTAAACTTTCATCAGATTTCAATCTTTCATAATAGCCGATATTGCCAACATTTGAAATATTAATTGAAGTTGAATAATCTTTAAGCGTTTCAATAACAGAAAAAGTTACTTGCTGAGATGTTCCATTATCCAAAGTAACGTTATAAGTTCCTTGCCCAGCTCCTTTTGCCTTAACACTAAAATTAAGATAATAATTCCCTTCTCTTTCAATATAACAAACCTCTGGCACTTCAAAATCAACAACATCATTACCAGAAACAAACTCGGTTGTAAAAGATTGGAAAAGTTGGTCGGCAAAAAGATAATTATCTAAAATTGCACCATTTTCTCCATGTTCTTCGTAATCAAGATAAATTACATTTCCTTGTCCATATTCAATATTTTTAACAATTCTTGTTGCACCATTAACAATTCTGTAATAAACAATATATTGCAGAGAAATTTCATTGCCAAGAGTTTCGTAAACCACATTAATAGTAAAACTTTTAACTTGTCCAACAGCAGTTACTGCTGCATAGTCACGCCCTTTAAATTGAAAACTTGTTGAAAGGTCAGTAACATTTCTATCACTTGAAATTTCAATTTGCACATATTTAAAACGCAAATCATTTTCTTCAAATGTGATATATGCATAGGAAAAGATTGGTTCTGCATCAATTCCAGAAGTAACCGAAATTTGAATATTTTGCCAACCAAACTCAGGATAGGTGTATCTATTATATAAGATTAAAGGATTATCTTGACTTGAATATTCAGTTGCACTTTCGCCATTAACCAAAATTTCTTTTGGCGCAAAATCAATATTGATATTATAATCTTTATTAAAATTGACACTTTGGTCACTTGCGTCTTTTGTTGAAGAATATCTTAAATAAATATGTAAATTTACATCAATATTTGCAGTAGTCGAAGATTGAATTTTATAATAAACAACAGTTTTTGAAGAATAATCAACATCAGGTTCAACCAAATTATATTCGTCCACATCAATATTTGAATTTTCTGCAATATAACCATATTCAATTAAATCACTTTTGTTTTGTGCTTCAATTTTTAAAACATATGAATTTGCCTCATAATTATCTGAATTAGGAATTATCAATATCTCATCACCTGAAAGTTCTTCGAATTCCACATTTTCATAAACAGTCCCATCTTGACCGATTTCTCTTTGCAAATATCCGCCATAAACCTTTACGCCAAGGTCTTGCAATACCTGCACTTCATGCATACAAGAAAGATAATTTGCATAATTTTCTGAATAATCATAAACTGCAAGCACTTTGAAACTGTCAAAAATCTCTTGCGTTTCTTCATAATCAACGCCATTTAAACTTAAAATTAACGCTGTTCCATCATCGTTTATTCTTGCAGTGTCAAACTCAACAGCATCAATAACCGCAATTCTGGTTGTTTCATCATCAACAAATTCCAAACCTTCATCAGTAAACTTTGAAAAAGTCATACCTGTCACATCATCAAGAAGATAGTAAAATGACATATCTTTATCTGTTGTGTTGCTATCAAAATTATAATAACCATTATTCATCATAAGTGGAGTGGAATTTGAAACATAAAGACTTGTTTGGTCAAAAGCAAGGGTTGTTGAATGCTGAATAACATTAATCCTAACAGTAATATATTTATATCCTTCTTCTGTAACCGCCATTAAATTTGTTGTTCCGCCACGAAGTCCAGTTACAGTGATTTTTGCTTCGTTTCCATTATATGTAACTCCGCTTTTACTTATAACGCCACTATTATCCTCATTAAATTTAAGTGTTTTTGCAAAGTTATCATTTGCATTATTGATTGTAAAAGTAATTTCTTCACTTTCTCCAATTTCAAGGTCAACAGAAGAAACACTTGAAGAAATAGTAACATTTTGACTATTATCATCACAACCAAATAAAAAGAGTCCTGCAAAGGCAAACGCCATTGCAAGAATTATGTAAGCAAAACTTCTCTTTAATGCTTTTGACATAACACTCCTTTACAATTTAATTTTATAAATTATCAACCGCCAAACAATTGTTTTACATAGTCATGAGCAACAACCTGCACTGTTGTTCTTGAGGTTGGACCTGTGATTAAGAATGCTTGACCAACACCAGCAGTAACAATTGAGTTTTGTTCTTCTTCATTGATACCACCAGATTTTTTATAAAGTTCAATAAGGTCGTTGACATCGTTTGGTGCAAGTGAGAAAATTAAAGAGTATTGACAAGCGTTGATAACCGCAGTTGATTGACGCTTAATTTCATCAGAACCAACAAAGTCGGCAAGGTTCTGAGTAATAACAATTTGCATACCACCATATTTTCTGATACGCTTAGCCATTTGAGCCATGAAATCAAGAGCGATAGGATATTTAGGATTAATGAAAATATGTGCTTCATCAACCGCAACAACAATTTTTCTGTTTTTATGATATTTTTGGTTAAAGTCTTTATTATTAATAATTTCATTATTTAAATATCTGAAAACAAGAAGCATCTGTGCGTTGGTAACTGTTGGGTTATTTCCTGCAACAAGTGATTGGAAATTGAAAGTAACAAAGTTTTCATTTGTTTCAATAGATGTAGGTCCATTCCAAAGAGCGCTGTTTCTGCCCCCAGTTGCAAATTTTTTGATATAAGTTTCAACAGTCATAAGATTTCTTAATGTAAACTCATCTTTGGCAGTTTTCAATCTTTTCAAAATTAAATCATACAAGTCATCAAAAATTGGATAATCTTCAGGCTTAAACTTAGAAAGGTTAGTTTTATAAGTAATCCCTTTTTCTTTATATACATCAATAATTAAAGAGTTCAAAACTTCAAACGCGTCAGAATTGATACCTTCCAAAATTACACGGAAAAATTGTTCCAAGAATTGAAGGTGCTGAGCAAAGGAATCGTCAACACTTTCTTTTTCTTTAAAAATTGGTTCGCCATTTTCATCCAATTCTTCTTTTTCATCTTCAGAAGCATCCAAAGATGTAATAATATGGAAAGGATTGATAATACCTTGAAGAGAAGAACCAACATCAATAAATTTTCCGCCCAAGTTTTTAGTCAAGGCTTTATATTCGTTTTCAGGGTCAAGAATAAAAATTTTACAGTTATCGGCAGCAAGATTTGTTAAGAGAGTTTTTGTTGCATAACTCTTACCAGAACCTGATTTACCAATAATCATCATATTAGAGTTAACTCTTTCTCTATCACGCTTAAAGAAGTCCACAAAAACTGGATATTCATTATCGCCAAGATAAATGCCATTAGGATCTTGAAGAGAGTTTGAGATAAATGGAAAAGCAGCCGCCAATGTTGAAGTTGGCATACCTCTTAAAGTCCCTTTCATGTTATCTCTTCTTGAAATATTGGAAGAAATAAAGCCATCAATTTGCCTTGAAAACATTTCAGAATATTTAAATCCTTGTTGCTTTAACATTGCCCTAACATCTTTCTTAGCAGCATCTTCTGAAACAATATAAGTGTTCACATTATAAAGTTGTTGGTTGTTATTTTTAAGCCCAACAAGAAGTTCTCTTAAAGTTTCAAGGTGTGTTTGAAGGTCGATTTGTGCCGAACTTCTTCCTGCTCTATTCAATTTTGCTTCCATTTCCATGATAGCCTTATCAATTTGCTTTTCAGAATCCATTCTTGGCATAGGAGAAAATTTCATAATAACCTTTGTTCTGTCAAGAAGGAAGAAAGATGCAGCCCATGCATTGCCCACTTGAAGAGGATAATCGGAAAGGTTATAACAACGATAGCAATCTTTATCAACATAATACTTAGCAATATTAAACTTAATCTTATCTGGTGTTACCCAATCCATATACTTATTAAAAGGTAAAACTTCCAAATCTCTTTCATCAAAGTCTTTGCCCATGTTTGCTTTAAGAAAAACATAAAGATCATGCCCTGTTAAGATATTCGCTGTTATTGGATTTAATGATGAAGCCATTGCATTGATCATACCTGTGCAAGTGTTTTCCAAAATTTCTCTATCCTTATCATAAACAACAAGATAGAAATAATCTTTATATACCTTTTGTTGACGATTTATAAATTCATAAAAAGAAACTCTTTCTTCAAAAATAGGACCACGCGCATCAATCTCCGCTTCTGTTATTTGCCCATCATATTGCAAATCATAAAGTGTATCATATTTCCTGTTTTCATTATGAATATAGGCATCAAGCACCATTGGTTTACGAATTTTAACAATGGAACAAGATTGGTCATTGTTTAATCTTCTAATTGCATTGGCAAAACTTTCAATAACATTATCTTGAAATGCTTCAGTTAAAAGAGTGAAAAACATAGGTTGCACTTCAATAACCATACCATAATAAGTTCCATAGTTTATGTATCTATCTTGAATTACCCCTTCATAAGGAATGATTTCAGTGATATCACCTTTTTTATCCTGAGAACCTTTCACAAACTTTTTCTTTTGAGCAGCATAACGAAGTAAGAATATCAAAGTTGTGTAAAATCTAACATCATCGGCAAATTTAAAAAACATAGACACAGCAATAATAACCCAAGCAACACCGATCCAAATATGAAACTCAAAATTTGCTGCAAAAAGAATGGCGGCAATTGCAATGAAAATTGCACCAAGTCCAATATCAATACCCGTAACTCCACGGAACAACTCAAATTTAACTTTTGTTTTTCTTGGAATAATTCTTACCATATCTTCCCTCTTGAAATTATGATACTACAAATTACTCCAAAAATACAAATAAAATAAATAAAAAACATAAATAAATTAATATATTATTCTTAATTTATTCCTTTCAAAAGAAAAAACAATTTAATTCCTTATAAAATCATCAGCAATAATTTATTAGTCATATATTTTAATTTACTAAAATATTTGTCAAAAAATATTAATTTAAATTAAAAAAATAATAAAAATATTAATTTTTTATTAAAAAATTCGTAAAAAAGTGTATTTTTTATTATTTTTATTTAATTATGAAAAATAATTGATTTATTTTGTTATGTTTTTTTGCCTTATCCAAAATTGCCTTGGAAACTTTTTCTCCTTCTCTTATTATAAGTTCATTGTTAAACCCTAGCAGTGTTTTAACTGCAACCTTTCCAATATAATAATTTGGAGAAAGATTGATTACTGGTGGAACAGAAATTTCACTTTCCATAATTTCCACCTTAATATCTTCTTTCTCAAAACGTGGAAAACTTCTTTTCTTTCGTTTTAGTGAAATTAACAAAATATCTCTGCCAATTTCACGAACATATTTACTATCAATTTCACATTTATCTGTAATAATCTTCCTTAGTTTTCTGTTCACAAACATAAAAGAAGAAATAGTTCCCAAATCTTCCCCTGTGTCTGAAATGATATGTTTTCTTAACTCATCACTTTCAGGCATATATTCCAAATTTGAAATACTATCAATCAGTAAATTATCAGAGATGTTAACTATGTTTTCATTTTTCAAAAAATACTCTTGTTCGCTCTCTTCGTCCACAATAATGTAACCAACCCTTGCCAAACTTTTATAGTCAATCAATGGTTTTAAAACATATCCCACAACTCTTTTTTCTTCAAGTGAAATTACTTGTTTTGAAATATTTTCCACATTATTACTCCTTGAAAATATATTATGATTTAAAAATTTTAAAAATTATTTTTTAACAAAATAAGACATTTTTAGTAAAATTTATTATTTTTTATTAAAAATTCATATATTTTTTTGATTTTTTATATTTAAAAGTTAATTTTAAAATTCATAATCTTAAAAAGTTTTTGACAAACTAACTTTGTTATGATATAATTTAAAAAGGAGATAAAAATGAAAGACAATAAAAAAAGCAATATAATAAATAAAGATATGACAATCGGAGAAGTTTTAGAACTTGACGAAAAACTTGCTGATGTGTTTATGGGGTTTGGTATGCATTGTATATCTTGTCCAGTAAGCCAAATGGAAACTGTGGAAGAGGCCTGCCTTGTGCATGGAGTTGACACAGATTTTGTTCTTAAAAAACTTAACGAAAATGTAAAGAAAAAATAACAGGTGCTACCTGTTATTTTTTAATATAAGATATTTAAAACAACTTCTGATATATAATTTCTTTTAATTTATCTAAGTTAGTTTTCTTTATAACAGAAAAAGGCATTTCTCCTTCTTTAATTTCAAAAGGCTTATCCATTAAATCGGTTTTATTGAGTATAACAATTCGATTTTTGGTTGCACCAATGTCATCCAATATCTCATTTGTTATTTCAATATTTTTCTTGTAATTGACATCTGAAACATCAACAACATGCAAAATTAAATCTGCACCTTTTATCTCTTCCAAAGTGGATGCAAAACTTTCCACTAATTCATGCGGTAACTTACTGATAAAACCAACAGTGTCGGTTAAAATACAAAACTTATCATCCTTTAAAAACATACGCCTACTTGTTGTTTCAAGCGTTGCAAAAAGTTTATCTTTCACATAGATGTCATCTTTTGTTAACAAATTAAACAGCGAACTTTTTCCTGCATTGGTATAACCACCAATTACCACACTTTTAATTCCCGCTTGCTTTCTTGCAATTTTATTCTGCTCTCTTGTTCTTTTGATTTTTTCAATATCTTTTTCTAATAAGAGTATTTCATTTTCAAGTTTACGCCTGTCAAGTTCAAGTTTTGTTTCTCCCGGTCCACGCATTCCAACACCAGCACCACCAAATCTTCCTTGGGTTCCTTGCAAAGAAGAAAGCCTTGTTAAAAGATATTTGTTTTGTGCAAGTTTAACTTCAATTTTCCCCTCATTAGACTTTGCATTGCAGGCAAAAATATCAATAATTAAAAGTATCCTATCTAAAACCTTCACTCCAAGTTCATCACTCAAATTGCGAAGTTGCGAACCAGTCAATTTATAGTCAACAACAAGAACATCCACTTCATTTTGGTTAATAAAGTCCTTTATTTCCTGAACCTTGCCACTGCCTATAATTGTTCTTCTGTTTAAGGCTTTAATATCTTGACTAAAAATGTTTAACACTTCCAAGTTTGCAGATGAACACAATCTTTTAATTTCGGCAAATTGAAAAACTTTATCCGTATCTCTTTCAATAGGACAAAACACCACAGCTTTTTCAATTTCATTTTGCTTTATTTCATATATTTTACTCATATTTTAAATTATATCATACTTTAAATAATTTTCAAAATAAAAACTCATTTCTTCATAAAACACAAAAATAATAAAATTTTATGAAAAAATGAGATTTTTATTAAAAATATTGATATTTATATTGATTTTTATAATTTTAAAATTAGATTAATTATTCACTTTGCGCCATTATCTCGCCATCAAGTGTGGAAATTATAATTGAAAAACTTTCACCTTCATAATTTAAACAAGTAAAACACCAATAAAGGTCTTCAAAATTATTTTGCTTTTGGTTTAAAACTCTTAAATAACATTCAGCATTAAAATTGTTGTAACTTTTACATGCTTCAAGTTTGTCGCTTAAATTTTCACACGCAATATTGATTGCTTTTTGATAATCAATAACAAAATCTTTAGAGACATCTAATAAAATTAAATTTTCTCCTTCGTAACTTATTGTTAAACTATCTGCAATTTCAATTAATCCAGCAAGATCAACCATATAGGTGTTACTTAAATTATTAAACTCTGTCTCAACATTAACAGTATTTTCTCCACTAGTAACCTGCACATGTATTATCTTATCCCTTATATCTTCTTTCAAAGTTAAAGTCAACAACATAAAATCCACACTTTCAGTACTTTGACCATTATAAATATAATCTTTTTCTCTTTCGCCCACACTTAAAGTTGCATAAAAATTATCACTTTCGCCTTGGTAATAGGTTTTTGTCACTTCCGACATATTATCATTAACAAAATTTTCGATTGTTTTTCCGCAACCTGCCACACTCAAACATACAATCACCATTGATAACGCTACTAAAATTTTTTTAAACATATTTTTCTCCTTTCTTTTTCTTATTTTATAATTATTTATTTTTGTAAAAAAGAAAAAATGTGGTAAAATAATGCTAATAATATCGAATAATGGAGAAAATATGAAAGACCTTAAATTTTATATGCAAGATAGTATCAAAAATCATTATGCTCTTGGAGCATACAACTTTGTCAACATGGAAATGTTGAAAGGTATCTGTCAAGGTGCAAAAATAAGCAAATCACCTTTTCTTGCTTCGGTAAGCGAAGGAGCCTTGGAATATATGGGAGAAAATTTTGTGCTTCCTATTTTTAATAGTGCAAAAAAAGAATTTCCTGAAATTCCTTTCTTTTTACACCTCGACCATGGCAAAAGTTTTGAAATATGCAAAAAGGCTATTGACCTTGGCTTTAATTCTGTTATGATTGATGGAAGCAGTTTGCCTTTTGAAGAAAACATTGCCCTTACAAAAAAAGTTGTGGACTATGCACACAAAAAAAATGTTTTTGTGGAAGCAGAACTTGGCGTGCTTGCAGGAATTGAAGATAATGTTAAGTCAGATAAAAATATTTTTACCAACCCACTTAAAGCAAAAGAATTTGTTGAAAAAACCAACTGCGACAGTCTTGCTGTTGCAATTGGCACAAGTCATGGAGCATATAAGTTTAAAGGTAAATCCACTTTAAGATTTGATATCCTTAAAGAAATTGAAGAAAAACTTCCTAATTTTCCACTTGTTCTTCATGGTGCATCTTCTGTGCCACAAAAATATGTGGAAATTATCAATAATTATGGCGGAAAAATTGAAGGTGCTGTTGGAGTTGATGAAAAATTACTTCAAACCGCAAGCACAGAGCATAATATCTATAAAATAAACACAGACACAGACCTTCGACTTGCATATTTTGCAACACTTAGAAAACACCTTGCAGAAAACCCACAAAATTTTGATTTAAGAAAATTCAACCAAGTTGCAATAAAAGAAATTGCAAATTTTGTGGCAGACAAAAATGCAAATGTGTTTAATTCAGCAAATAAAATTTGATGGAGATAAGAATGGAAAATAACAGAAATTCCGATGTTAGCCACGAAGGCCACAGAGAAAGGCTAACAGATTTAATTAATAATTCTGGCATTGACTGTGTCAGCACTGTTCAAGCAGTGGAGTTCTTTTTAACATACATATTTCCACGCGGAGACGTCAATCCACTTGCGCACAGGCTTCTCGACAGATTTGAAAATTTTGGTAATATTGTTGATGCCTGCGAAAGTGATTTAAAATCTGTTAAAGGCATAAATGACAGAAGTGCAAAAAAGATAAAACTATTCAGTGAACTTATTTTTTACTATTCTTCTTCAAAGATGTCTAAAAAAATTAGTTTAAACAATCGAGGTGAATTTCTTGATTTACTTGAACAGACCTTACGCTTTCAAACAACTGAAGTTCTTTATTTTTTCGCTTTTAACAATAAATTTATGTTAACTCACAAAAGAAAATTTAATAGAAAAAGTAAAGAATCAGTTGGCATCAGCCCAATTCAAATATATGAATTTCTTGCAACCGCCAAACCTTTTTACCTTGTTATTGCACATAATCATCCCGGTGGTTCAGCATTTCCTTCCCAAGATGACGCTGATGCAAATGCTTTTATTGAATCAATAATCAAAGATTTTAATTGCAGTTTAATTGATAGTTACATTGTTGGCATTGATGGAATTTATAGTGAATATAATAAAGGTTTTCCGCGTAAATTTGACACTTATGGCACCCTAATTTCCAGCATTACAAAAATGGATGATAATTAAACTTATAAACATTGAATTATTATATTTAAATTTTATAAAAAAGGCTTTTACTATAAAAGCCTTTTACTATTTCAATTTAAAAATTCGTGTTGGAAAAATGGTTGCAACATCAATTCTAACATTTTTCTCTTCTATTATTCCTTTTTCTTCAAGTTTATTTGATATGTAAGTAAAAGCGAGTTCAGGCGTATTATTCTCTCTGCTTAAATGTGATAAAACAATTTGTTTTGTTCCAGTTTTAACTAATTTTTCAGCAAAATCTGCCGAAGCATCATTCGACAAATGCCCATTTTTGCCTGCAATTCGCATTCTAAGAGAAAGTGGATATTTTTCACAATTCCTGAGCATTGACAAATCATGATTGGCTTCAAGATAGACAAGTTGACTTCCTTGAACGCTATTTAAAATTTTGTCGTTCGTGTGTCCTAAGTCTGTTAGCAAACTGACTTTACTATTTTCATTTTGTATGGAATATCCAAAACATTTAACATCATGTGGAATTTCAACTGGAGAAATAATCAAATCTTTAATGTCAAAATCTCCAGTAAAAATACGCATATTTTCTTCCTTTACTTTGGAAAGTTTTTTATATAGCCCTTCCCAAACGTCATTATGTGCATAAATTGGAGTGTTAAATCTTTTTGAAAAAACATCAAGCCCCTTGATATGGTCAGAATGCTCATGCGTTACAACAATCGCATCAATATCTTCACCCTTCACACCAATAAGTGCAAGTCGTTTAAGAGTTTCACTGCATGAAATACCATCATCCACAAGAATGCGTGCATTTTCAGTTTCAATATATGTTGCATTTCCATCACTGCCTGATGATAAATTAAAAACTCTCATTTTACTCCTTAAATTATTGATTATTATCTAAAATTTTCTTTAAAAATTGCCCTGTATAACTATTTTCACATTTAGCAACTTCTTCTGGAGTTCCTGTTATAACAACTGTTCCCCCTTCATCTCCGCCTTCTGGTCCCATGTCAATTATATAGTCAGCACATTTAATAACATCTAAATTATGCTCAATAACAACAACAGAATTTCCATTGCCGATTAACCTATTTAAAATTGCCACCAACTTTTTAATATCGTAGACATGAAGTCCAGTTGTTGGTTCATCCAAAATATACATTGTTCTGCCAGTTTCGCGTTTAGATAATTCTGTTGCAAGTTTAACTCTTTGTGCTTCACCACCTGAAAGTTCTGTGGCAGGTTGACCAAGTTTAATGTAAGACAACCCAACATCGTAAAGCGATTGTAATTTGTTTACAATGGAAGGAATATTTTCGAAGAATTTCAATGCTTCTTCCACTGTCATATCTAAAACATCACTAATTGTTTTTCCTTTATATTTAACTTCCAAAGTTTCACGATTATAGCGCTTACCCTTACAAATCTCACACGGCACAGTAATGTCAGGCAAGAAATACATCTCAATTTCTTTAACACCTGCCCCTTCGCACGCTTCACACCTTCCACCTTTAACATTAAATGAAAAACGCCCAGCATTATATCCACGCACTTTTGCATCCACAGTTGAAGCAAAAAGTTCTCTTATGGCAGTGAAGACTCCTGTGTATGTTGCAGGATTACTTCTTGGAGTTCTGCCAATTGGTGCTTGGTCAATACAAATAACCTTGTCAAGCACATCCACATTTTCAATCTTGTCACATTTACCAAGTGGCAACTTGCTATTATTTAAAAGGTTGGATAAATATGGATATAAAATTCTGTTAATAAGTGAACTTTTTCCGCTTCCAGAAACACCAGTCACAGCAGTAAAAACCCCTGTTGGAATTTTTACATTGATATTTTTTAAATTATTTTCTTTTGCTCCTTTAACTTCAATAAAATCTTTTGGCACTCGTCGAGTTCTTGGAGTTTCAATTTTATCATCTCCACGCAAAAACTTTGCAGTTATTGAATTTTTATTTTTCATAACCTGTTCCACTGTTCCCGATGCCACAATCTCGCCACCATGCACGCCAGCATAAGGACCAACATCAACAAGAAAATCTGCTGCTCTTATTGTGTCTTCATCATGCTCAACAACAATGACAGTGTTTCCTAAGTCTTTTAAATTTTTTAAAGTTTTTAAAAGTTTTTCATTATCTCTTTGATGAAGCCCAATTGAAGGTTCGTCCAAAATATACAAAACACCCACAAGCCCACTGCCAATTTGTGTGGCAAGCCTTATTCTTTGTGCTTCGCCACCTGACAATGTGTCTGCTGAACGACTTAAAGTGAGATAATTAAGTCCAACATCTTCCAGAAACTGAAGACGATTTAAAATTTCCTTAACAATAGACTCTGCAATTTTTGCCTTGGTTTTGTCAAGTTTTAAATCTTTTATCATTGGAATTAAATTTTTAACACTTTCATTGCAAACATCAAAAATATCTTTGCCATTAATCTTAACAGCCAAAGCACTTTCGTTAAGTCTTTTACCATGACAAGTAACACAAGGTTGTTCACGCATAAAACGACCAATTTCAAATTTGGTCCATTCGCTTGTTGTTTCTTTATACCTTCTTCTTAAATTATTGACAATACCCTCAAAGGTTGTTTTAACATATCTTCGATTTCGTTCATTAATAACTTCAACTTCAATTTCTTCTTCGCCTGAACCATAAAGAAGAATATTTAACTTCTCTTTTGACAGGTCTTTAACAGGTTTATCTAAATCAATCTTAAACTTTTTAGACAACGCTTCAAAATATGCTCTTGCCATTGTTCCTTCTTCACTTTTCCACCCAGTAATGTTAAAAGCCCCTTGATTGATGGATAAATTTGAATTTTTAAGCACAGCATTTTCATCAATATCTTCGTTATAACCAAGCCCTAAACAAGTTGGACAAGCCCCATATGGTGCATTGAAAGAGAAAAGTCTTGGCGTAATTTCCCCAAGAGTCCACCCACAAGTTGGACAAGCATAATTGATTGAAAAAAGTTCATCTTTATCTTCTTGCTTTGCAATCACAAGCCCATCGGCAAGTTTAAGTGCTGTTTCCAAACTGCCAGCAAGCCTTGCATCTTTTCCATCTTTAATTGTAATTCTATCCACAATAACATTGACATTATGCTTAATATTTTTATCAAGGTCAATTGTGTCATCAAGCATATATGTTGTTCCGTCAACTTCCACTCTTGCAAATCCACTGCGTTTTAACGATTCCAAAAGTTTAATTTGAGTTCCTTTTTGACCACGAACAACAGGTGCAAGAATTGTTACTTTTGCTCCTTCTCCATATTCTTTTATGCTATCCACAATTTGGTCAATTGTTTGCTGTTTAATTTGTCTATGGCAATGCGGACAATATGGCGTTCCAATGTTGGCGTAAAGAAGACGTAAATAGTCATAAATTTCAGTTACTGTTCCAACTGTTGAACGCGGATTATGATTTGTTGTTTTTTGGTCAATGGATATTGCAGGAGAAAGTCCTTCAATGGAGTCGACATCTGGCTTTTGACTTTGCCCCAAAAACATACGAGCATATGAAGATAAACTTTCCATATACTTTCTCTGTCCTTCTGCAAAAATCGTGCCAAAAGCAAGTGAGCTCTTACCTGAACCACTCACACCAGTGAAAACAATAAATTTATCTCTTGGCAAGGTCAAGTTGATATTTTTAAGATTATTTTCCCTTGCACCCTTAATTATAATTGAATTTTTCATAGCATAATAATTATACCACAAAAATAAAAAGTAAACAAGTTATAATTTTAACTTGTTTACCTAAATTTCTTTAACTACATTGTTATTGTATTTTCTTTTGAAAGTTCTTTAAGTTTATTAAAAGCACTTTTAAAATTTTTAAATTTTTGATTTCTTAAATTGCCACCAACAACAACTTTAATTTCAAGCTCTTTGCCATTAAATTCACCTGAAATTCCCCAACCACCATGTTTTTGAAGATATTTTGACATATTTTGATAATCACTTGTTCCAATTCTAACCCCAAAAGCATGATTTACCCATGCTAAATTTTTAACAAGTGCATTATCTTCGCCATTTTCATATAAACAAAATGTGTATGGAGCTAAATCTTCTTTAAATTCAATCTCCAATTTTTGAAGTTTTTTTCCATTAAATAAAATATTATTACTCATAATTTGCTCCTTATAAGTAAAATAACATAAAATCAGCAAAATTTCAATATCTTTTTATTAATTTATATATTTTCTTTTTTATTTAATCTTTTTTTCAAAACCGCAATTTTATTCCTAAGTTCAATTGCCCTTTCAAAATCAAGTTGACTGGAAGCAATTTTCATCATTGATGTTAAGCGGTCAATTTCAGTTGGAATATCACGCCTTTTAATTTCATCATCACTCACTTTCTTTCCAATCTCCAAAGTGTTTTTAATTTCCTTGATAATTGTTTTAGGAACAATTCCATGTTCTTTATTAAATTCCATTTGAATTTTTCTTCTTCTGTTTGTTTCATCAATTGCCCTTTTCATACTGTCGGTTATATTATCAGCAAACATAATAACTCTGCCATTTGCATTTCTTGCAACTCTTCCAATAGTTTGAATTAAAGCCCCTTCACTTCTCAAAAAGCCTTCTTTGTCGGCATCCAAAATGGCACAAAGTTCAACCTCTGGCATATCAAGCCCTTCTCTTAAAAGATTGATACCAACAAGAATATCAAACTCTCCCTGCCTAAGTCCATTAATGATTTCCACCCTTTCCATAGTGTCAATTTCGCTATGAAGGTATTTCACTTTAAAAGAATGGTCACTTAAATATGTGGTTAAACTTTCTGCCATTTTTTTAGTTAAAGTTGTAACCAAAACTCTTGCTCCACGAGCAATAGTTTTTTCACATTCCTGCATCAAAACTTCAATTTGATTTTTAATTGGTTTAATTTCAATTGTTGGGTCAAGAAGACCGGTTGGACGAATAACCTGTTCCACAACTTGCCCCGCTTTTTCAAGTTCATATTTCCCCGGTGTTGCAGAGACAAAAATTGTTTGACGCAATTTCTTTTCAAACTCATCAAATTTTAATGGTCTATTGTCTTTTGCTGCTTCCAACCTGAAACCATATTCAACAAGAGATTTTTTTCTTGCTTGGTCACCATTATACATAGCCCTGATTTGTGGAATTGTCATATGGCTTTCGTCAATTATGGTTAAAAAATCATTTGGAAAATAATCAATAAGCGTATATGGTGCTTCACCAGGTTTTCTTCCATCAAAATATCGCGAATAATTTTCAATTCCACTGCAATAACCAACTTCACGCATCATTTCAACGTCATATGCCACTCGTTGCCCAATTCTTTCTGCTTCAAGCGGTTTGCCATGCTCTTTAAAATCTTCAATTGCCTTAAGTCTATCTTCTTCAATCTGAGCAAGAGCATTTTTCATTCTTTCCCCACCAACAGCATAGTGAGTTGCAGGATAAATGGCAATATAATTAAGTTCTCTTAATAAATTTCCAGTAACTGGGTCAAATTCATAAATTTTTTCAATTTCATCTCCAAAAAAACGCACTTTAATTGCAGACTCAGATTGGTTTGCTGGAAAAATATCTATAGTGTCCCCTTTCACGCGAAAAGTTGTTCTTTTAAAATCAATGTCGTTTCTGGAATATTGAATATTGATAAGCTCATTAATCAATTCATCCCTGTCATATTCTTCTCCGGGGCGAAGAGAAATGTGTAATTTTAAGTATTCATCAGGTATACCTAACCCATAGATGCAAGAAACAGACGCCACAACAATAACATCGCGCCTTTCAAGAAGAGAAAAAGTTGCAGACGAACGAAGTTTGTCGATATCATCGTTCACACTCATATCTTTTTCGATGTAAGTATCACTTGAAACAATATATGCTTCAGGTTGATAATAATCATAATATGAAACAAAATATTCCACACGATTGTTTGGAAAAAACTCTCGAAACTCGTTGCAAAGTTGCGCAGCCAAAGTTTTATTGTGAGCAATAACCAAGGTTGGCTTGTTTACTTTTTGAATAATATTTGCCATAGTAAAAGTTTTACCAGAACCAGTAACTCCCAACAAAACCTGTTCTTTCAAACCATCTTCAAGTCCTTCCACAAGTTTTTCAATCGCTTTAGGCTGATCGCCTGCTGGCTGATATTTACTAACTAACTCAAATTTATATTCCTTATTTTCATTATTATTTTTCATACAACAATTATAGCATAAAAATGTAAAATTACAATATTTTTTTAACTTTTAAATATTGCTTTTAGAATTATACCGAAGACGAAACTCACAGTTGCCAAAAAAATTGAGCGTAAAACCAAAATACCCAAGGTTTTCTTTTGATTTTTTGTGTCAGTTATATAGGTTTGTCCGCATTTTTTTAGTGTAACACAATAGTAATATCCTTTTTTGCTGTCGCTTACAACAAAATCAATATAATTTTCATTGGAAAGATTAACCATAATTTCATCAATTTCAGCAACAGATAAAACATACTTCTTTGATAAAGCAGAAGTAATTTCTTGTGGAGAAATAAGGTATGATTTTTTCTTTTGCCCCTTTTCGCAAAGAAGGGACATAACCAATTTATCCTTCTTTGTCATAAAGTTATTTTCTTGCAAAACACAATTTTTATACTATTTGCTATAACTAAAATAGACGAGCAATCACTCGTCTATTTGTTATTTTTTTGATGGTTTATTTGTGTCCACCAATTTTCCTTTTGAAATCTGCATTGTATTTAACAAATTTTCTTTAACAGCATCAATGTCATGGTAAGTTCTAAGCATGCTGTCTTTAACCTGACCATAAACACCATTTTCACCAACAATCAAACTTTCAATTAAATTCACACCACAATTATAGCATATATTCTTAACCATTTTGAAAGCACTTTTGTCGCTTTTTGATGGGAACGCTTCTCCATATGGATGACAATGAGCAACAACAAGTGAAGTTGGTTTAACTGAAGAAATAAACGCAGTAAGTTCCATAACAGGTATTGACACTTCATCAACTTTAAATAAATTCAATCTTTTTCGTCCACAAATATAATTTGCAGGACTAAGTCCCAAAAGGAGAAGGTTTTCAGTTGTTCTAAAACGAAGACTGTCTTCAACAACATCAAGAATTTCAGCAAGATTGCTAACATGCCATTTCTTTCTCAATTTTGCAGTTGTGTAGCCAAAGAATAACTCGCCAAGCATTGAAATCTTTTTAGCACTTCTTTCATTTAAGCCTTTAACATTCATTAAGTCAAAATATGAAGCGTCGATAATGGCAGTTAAATTTCCATAAGTGTCAAGAAGTCTATGAGCCAAAGGATTTACATCTCCACGCGGAAAAATGTAAGTTAGCATATATTCCACAACTTGAACATCACTCATATTGTCAATTCCAGCATTAACAGCAAGGTCCAGCAATCTTTTTCTGTGTCCCTCGTGCGAAATATCATCGTTGTTAACCATAACCCTTTCTCCTTTTATATATTATTATTTTATTCAATTATTAAATTTGCTAAATTTGAAATTTGTCCATAAGAACCAGCAGATGTCACCATATCATCTCTAGTGAAGAAAACTTTTCTATTAGCATAAGAATAATTATCATAATTTTCTATAGGCCCACAGAACCCATAAATAATTTTCGTATAAGGTGTTCCTCCATTTCCAGATTCACCTGTTCCTTCTCCTCCGCCAGAGCCACCATAAAACGCATATTTCCATACACATTCACCATGATAATTAACTGAATAAGTTGAAGGCACTTTATAAGAATAGGTTCCATTATCATTTTCTTGGAATAATCTATTCAAACTTTCAATATAAGATGGCTTCTCAATATATCCGTCTCCTGTCCATGCTTTCCAATGAACACGTCCACCATATAAGAAATAGTTAAATGCTGTTTTAATTTCTTCTACACTAGCACCACTATACATATCTAATCCACCATCTGCAATGAACTGTGCACTTCTAGGTCTACCCCAGAAATTATACCAACCATTTGCAGATTCAGCATCATAATAACCATAATTACTAAATGTTGAAATTAGTTGTAAGTTACCAAATAATCTGGCACCATCATACCAATAATATCCTATAGTTGATGCATCATAACTATCTCCTCTAAAGAAGCCATCGCCAGCACCAAAGAATCTTCCCTTGTCACCACTTGCGGCATTTTCATAATCACCAGAAGTTCCACCACCACCAGCAGTTTTATACCAAGAAGAATATTCATTATATTTTGTTGCTTTGTAAAGACTTTTGTAATCATAGTCTGGATATTCAAAATCAGTGTATTCAAAGCGGTCTCCAAGCTTAATATCTCTAGAATAATACATCAACCCTAATCCACCTGAGCCACCATTGCCAGAAATTGTTTGATATTTTCTATTGGTTTTTTGTGAAGAGGCACTCTTATTAGAAGTATCTGCGGTTCCTCCATGCCCACCGCCACCGGCTAAACCATTATTAACCTCAGTGCTATAATTAAATTTAAAAGCATCATCTCCGCGTGATGAATCATATTGAGTATATCCATTACGCCAACCATTTTCGTTATGTGCGCTCGCATTCTTACCATCATGTCCATTTCCACCATTACCAGAAGCACCAACTACTCCTGAAATTGCTTTTGTTAAGTCAGTTGGCTTAGTAATTGTTGTTTCATCCTTCCCATCTTTCTCTTCCAACTTATACGTGATTCCAATTTCACCAGCATTTCCGCCTTTGCCACCATCAGTTCCAGAATATCCATTCCCATAATAGTCATACCCTGTTCCATCCATACCATTAGATGCATTACCACCATTTCCAGAAATCAATATCGTATTTCTTGATAATGTTAATTCTTCTAAAGTTGTATTTTTATCTATATAAACTTCTCCAATTTTAACTTTTACATTTTCTCCATCAGTTTTTGATGAACTAATAATAGGGCTATCCTCTATATTTGAACCAATTAAAGATAAGTGAGATTGAAAATTCTTTTCCGATGAAGAGGTTGCAGTTGAGGAATCATATTTCAACGACAATCCAGTAACAATTAAATCATTGTTTGGATTGATATTTCTAATGCTTCCATATACAGATAAATTCTTTGTTGTGCTGGTATTTTCAACTTGAATAGCACTCCTTTGATTATTCATATATATACTATCATTCATTGTTAAGATAGCAACTAAATATGAATTTGAGACATATCCTTTTCCATCAACCGAGAACATGTAACTTGAGTTAGACAATGATAAGTTTTGTGAAATAATATGATTTTCTCCATAGAGTTTAATGCCTGTAACAGATATTTGATCATCATAATAAATATTATTTTTAATAATTATATTATTTCCACTTAAATCTTCTGCGTTGTAAACTAAATTATTTGATGTATAGTTGAAATTAGCATTTACATTAAATGTTACATCGAAATTTTGTGCACCATATGGAATTCCATTATATTTTTCTTTTAATGATTCTTCATCATTTACACCATTGCCAATGTATTCAAAATTATATTGATTTGTATTTTCAGTCACTTTAATTGAATTATCAATATCATTTAGTAATTCTCCTTCAATTTCATTAATAGTTCCATTTGCTATATTGAAATTGTAAGATACTTTTTCTTCACCACAATATAAATTGCTATCAAGACTATCATCAACTGGAGTATAATCTGGCAAATTAAATGTTATATTTTCAGGAATTGTTGCCAAATAGTCTTCATTAAATTTAATAATTGTGTCAACACTATTATCTGCATAATTTAAAATTTCATCTGCAACTAAAAATATTTCAGGAATTTCACTCACTTCACCCAAATTCAAAAATTCATCAATATTAAATGAGTTATTTAATGTTAGGGCTTCATTGATCTCTTCTTCACCAGAACTATAAACAACATAATATACAAACTTCAAATCATTTAAGTCATAAAATAGCATTGTTTCTGTCACAGCATTTCCATCATATAAAACATTTCCATCACCATCAATTGAATATTTGCCATCATTTACAAATTCTTGTGATAATGGCGAACTATAATTAAATTTAATTGTTGCTTTTTGTGAAAAGATGCCTTCGCCTTCTTGAATAATAGAGTCAAAATATTCACTATATAACAATCTTAAATCAAAATGTTCAATTCCTTTATTAGTTAAAGAGCCATCTGTACCTTTATATATCAAATAAAAATCTTCTTTATCGCCATCTTTTAATACAGCAATACTATATGAATTGTTAACATCGTAAATTGTTGCTTGTTCATAATCATATGTAAGAATTCCAACACCCTGTCTTGTAACATTTCTTGCAATTCTTATTGGAAAATTTTCAGATATAACCTTTGTAACAGAATAATCTTTACTTACCAACAATCCACCTGTTTGCAAATCAGAATTTTCACGATAAAATTCATATTCAACTTTATTTGAATCTTCAATTTTAACATTTAGAGTATTACCAGAAATAATATTCTTTTCAAATGTATTTTTAATGTAATAGATAACAATTTTATCATTATTCGAACTTAATGTCACAGAACTTGCGTCTTGAATATTAATATCTCCATCTTTAACATAATTTAATGTAAGATTAACACTTGTTCCCTCGTTTCTTGTAATGACATTTGTTTGACTATTATATGTGTAACCACTTGGAAGAACTCCATCAAATTTATAATTTACAGTTACCAAACCATCACCAACAGATTGAGTTATAATAGGTTCAATTTCTAAGCTAGACTTTTCTTTTTCAATATTTAATTTTGTAATGCTCTTAAAGGAATTTATGAAAGTATTAATATCTCCGCTGTTTACACATGTAAATTCAATCGTATTTTCATTAATTACATATTCTACACTGCCTGTTCCGCCCCAGCCTTCAATAACACCTGTATGTTTTACAAATCCAGAATCAGTATTATATTCAAAAGTTACCCCTGTGTTTAATGGATTATAAACAAATGACACAGCAACAATATCATGTTCTATAAGTTTATTTTCATAGACACTGAAAATTATTTTTGATTCACTTGCTTCAATATTGTAACTATCTGAATAATCGTCATTGTAATTTAATCCAGACTCTACACTTGTAAATCTATAACTTTTTGAAATTTCCGATTCTATTTCAAATCTGCCACTTTCAACTGGAATTACATAATTACCACTACCATATACTTGATATTTTATGGTCATTGTTAAATTGTTAATTGCAGTTGCAAAAGCACTTGCATTTGAAGCATCTCCAAGATTTATCATTCCTGATCCAGCACTATTTACATTAATAGATTGAACGCCATAATTTCCATCTGTTCCATCAAGTATTGTTCCATCTACATTTATATAAACTCTTTGTCCTCTTGCATCTTTAAATTCAATATCAAAATCACCATTTGTTTTAGTTGCATTACTGTTCTTTAAATAAGTTCCCAAAGTTATCAGTTTATTTGCATCATCAACAACATCAATGCTTACATTAGCACCATTAACGGTTACTGTATTTTTATATAAATCAAAACTATCTTCAAATTCATACTCTATATTATAATTTAATGAAACACTTAATCTATAATCTTTAGATGCATAATCATCACCTAACACTGTTTTTAAAGCATTTCCTAAATCAGTCTTATTATAATAAACACTATAGTTTAATGTATAACTATTATTCCCTGTATTAACAATTTCTTCACTGGAGCCAATTGGTGTTAAGTTCTGACTATTTTTCGTTAAAGTTGCACTTGTTTGATAATCAGTCCCATAATTAACTTTTATTTCATACTCAACATAATCAATTTTTGGTTGTGATGAAGCTATAGTTTTATCTCCATGAGAAACGCTTGGTATTTCTAGTGTTATACTTCCATTCGTGTTCCATCCACTTGTGTAACTACTAAGCTGAGTTTCATTGTTAACAATATTGTAAGATATTCCATTAATATTTATACTTTCTGCTTCTGTGCTATTTACGTAAACTTTTCTTGATTTGTTAATTTCTTCATACTTATAGTTTAACTCTTTTTTAACAATGTTATACTCATTGCTTGTTAAATCGGATTTTACTCCATAATATGTATGGTTATTTTCTTCACTAATTATTTCTTGATAAGTATAATTACCTTCTTCACCATAGAAAGGCATTGACAAATAATAACTTGTTGTTCCACCAGGATAAAGACCTGAAGTATCACTATCATTAAGTGTGCTACCATTTACATCTATTGTACCACTAGGTATAGCCCTGTTGTCTCTATATTCATTTGGCTCTGAATCAGTGATTGAAATCTTAAAAAAGTCCGTACCCCTCTTATAGTAGTAATCATCTGAAGTGTTCTCGACAATATACCCGTGCTTAAATGCAGTAATATCAAAAGAATAAGTATAATTTAAATTTAACCTACTTACAAAACCATAGGCATCATAACCACTTATTTTAAAATCTGGGTCACCATTATTTATTGCAAAATTATAACTATCTTCAACATCATATCTATTGTCATTATCATGATCTGCACCATAATATCTTTGCACACTATAATCTTTTTGGAATATCTTTTTAATATATCCCAAATTACCATCGTTTACAATTTCGTCATAAGCCAAATTTTTGTTAGTATTCATTTTAGTATTATTGTCAAAATCATTGCTTGTGTAATTTGTTATATAACCAATACCATAAGCATAAACTTTTCTTGCATCCTTTTCTTCACTTTCACTATCTATATTATATTCAATTCGTAAAGTAACCGTCCTAGAGTAATTTGTTATTTTTTCATTAGTTCCAAAAGAATACAATGGAGTAATTTTATACCTTCCACTATCTAACTCACTTACTGCTTGGACTTTGGCGTCGTTTATATTGTTTGCGTATTCACCACTATTGCCAAAGCCAACAATACCGCCAGAAATGGCAAGTCCTGTGTTGGAAGTGTTTCCGCTGACAACATAGCCTGTGTTAAATGAATTTGCTATATCTCCAATTGAATAACCAGCAATTCCACCACTTACAAGATTGCCAACGCTTGCATCTGTAGCATTGTAATTATTCATTACTGATGAAGTGTTATATGATTTTTCAATTGTGCCACCATTATAGCCAGCAACACCACCAATAACACTTTGCAAGTTATTAGAAACTTTTTCATTTCCCTCAATAGAAGTATTATTTTCAAGATCTGAAAGGCTATCATCATATTTAGGTAATTCTGCTGTTAAATTGCTGATAACACCATCTGTTGGAGTGAGATTTGCAAGATTTTTTGAACTTGATGTGTTATTAACAATTATATTTCCAGAGTTAGAAGATGTTGAAATTGTTCCTTCTGAAAAACCAACAACACCGCCCACATAGTTAATACCACTATTACCACTAGTAGATTTAGCAACATTAATATTTACCAAACTTTCAATTGCAGTAACAGTGCTTCCATTACTGAGTTTACCAACAAGACCGCCGATAACTCTGTTACTATCGCCTCTTACTTCAATATTACCACTTACAGTTATATTGGTTGCACTTCCAATAAGTTCGCCAGCAAGCACACCATAGTATTCATATGTTACTGTCTCTGAATTACCGCCAACAGATATATCTTCTTCAGTTGCATTTGCAGTTGTTAAATCTGAACTTAGAATTATTCTCATATTTTCTAAATCAGCATAAGCCACACCAAAGAAACCATTTCCACTTCCATTAAATTCTATTTGATGATTTTGTCCATCAATATATGTATTATAGTCTTCAGTTCCAATGTCACTGTTTGCAGTCCATGATTCATCACCTGTTAAATTATTTAAATTTAAATCATATAGTAAGAAGAAATTATATTTTGCGTCTATTTCAGTAACAGTCTGAGTTGTTGTATCTTCACTTTCAGGATTATACATATCTGCAATTTGCTTAAACTTTCCGCCATTAGGAACTGCAAAGAAAACTTCTAATTCTTCATCATTTTCAAAGTAAATTTTGCCATTATCTTTTTTAATTCCTAATGCTTGGTCATTTGTTAATCGAGTGTAGTCATATGTTTTGTATGCAAGTTCAACTCTATTTCCATCTTCATCTTGTGCTATATCTGGATCATCGCTAGCAATGCCACCCAGTCTTGCTTGACTGTAAACAGTTACATTTCTTAAATATGCAAAACCAGTTGTTGCATAACCATAGTTTCTATATGGAGAATTAAACCAAAGTGAATGGGTTACAGGCTCTGCTTTTTCTATTTCACCTGTTTCAGTATTTTCTTTATCTTCTCTTTCTTCAAGTTTAATTGCGTATCCTGAACCTACTTCGCCATTATAGTTAAGAGAAATATCGTCAATTTTTGTTGATGAACCTGTAAATTTAATTGTATTATTTGCATCATTTGTATCAGTATTATAATTATTGAAATATAATCCACTGTGAATGTTTATCTCATCTGCATTTTTACCAGCATAACTTCCTTTATAACTGAATGTTCCCGAAATGCCACTTGTTCCAAACTCATAGTCCACTCTCGAAATTTGAGAATATGTGTAAGAATCGAAAATTCTTAAATCTGGATTTGCATTTGTATATTCACCATTATTTGTTGTGCCAACCGACAAAATTCCATTGAAAGAGTATAGGTTAGCAGAAACATAACTTTGAACTGCTCCCCCTGCAAATGTGTCAATTATATCAACCATAGAATCGCCAGTGTTATTTGCTATTGAACTTACATTTGAACTTGCCACATATGACACAACAGAATTTGTTTCACTTCTTTGAACACCACCATGATAAATGATATTGACATCAGTAAAGGAGTTGGAAATTAAGCCATTATACATAACGCCTGCAAGCCCACCAACATTGGCACTGCCATCTCCACCAATTTCAATTTGTCCAGTAACACCAATTCCATATATGATAACAGAATTATAGTAAAGAGAATTATCATCTTTTATTTTACTCTTACTTATAAATCCACCAATATAATTAGTTTTATCTTCCTTATCCAACTCAATATCCAAATTAATTTCTGCAACAAAACCTGAAATTGCTGTAAATGTGTCATTAATACCACCAACATTTTGGAAGATACCATAATCATTTGATGCTGTAGCAATCAATTGATAACTTATCGTTCTGCCATTTCCAACAACAACAGCATTTTTTAAATCTGTGATATATCTGCCATTGTTTATACTAATATCAGAATTTGCATAATACCATTTAATATCGTTGTCGTTTGCATTATTTATTAATTCTTCATTGTTATCAATCCCTTTTCCATCTTCTGTAAAGCTATTGTTGTTAATTAATGTTGGATTTAATTTATTTATATCATTTGCATCAATCAAACCATTATAATTAGTTGTCAACATATTTTTAATTTCGCCAACAATATTAGTCTCATCACTTGGAGTCTCTGCTGTTTCACTTGTTGTGTTTCCGATTGTGTCGTTTTGAATTGTATATCCACGATAATCTTCAACATACACTCCATAAGAAACATCATTTGCATTTTCATTTGCTTGATAAGCAAGGTTAACACCAGAAGAATAGTAAACATTATCTCCCAAATTAGATGAACCATCTCCAAAACCAACAATTGCATTAGCAACATAATCGGTTGTTGTATAGCCATTATAGGTTATTTTATCATTAAAGTTTGTTAAAAGTGAATATGCATTTGTAACACTAACAGTGTTAGTTGTTTCACTGCTACTTGCTGTTAAAGCACCAATTGCACCAACAATTCCACCAAAACAATATTTATTCAAATATTTGGTTGAATTGTTAGGATAATTTACAAAAATATTTCCATAAGTATAAACTTCTGTAATATTAACACTAGATTTTGGAATGTTAATATTACCAACAATACCGCCTGCAATCAATATTCCATCGGTATACTCAGTCTTATTATCTATGTTACTTCTAACATAGTGACGCAAATTTCCACCAAACACAGCATTTGAAATTAAATCTGATGAGCTGGCATATCCAGCATCTCCAACAATTCCACCAAAAACAAGATTTTTTGCAAAAGATACAACATTTCCAACATAAGCCAAATTGCCAATTGAAAGAATTGTTGTTGCATCAGAAATACCACCAATAAACCCGCCAACATTGACAAATGCATCAGAACTGTTATTAACAAGGATGTTTGTTTTAATTATACTGCTATCGGTTGTTTCACCAGATCTTATTTCTCCACCACCTAAATATCCAATTGCTCCGACATTAAAGACTCCAGCATTAGTGTCATCATCTCCACTATTCTTTATTTGAATTTCACCTTTAATATCCATAGCCCTATATCTCATGGTTCCGCCAACCATGTTACCAATCAATGAGCCAACATTAGCAATACCTGCTACTTGCAAATAATCAGTTTGTGCATTGTTATTTGTATCTAGTTTAATATCTGAATTATCATCTAATGCCATATCGTTCTTAATGTAGATGCCTTTAACTTCATCTTCGTTTGCCAAAGTGCTAACTTCTGCTTGTGTTGTGGTTACATAATTTCCAAGAACATTGAAATTAACATCAACTTTTTGACCAAGAGTTATATTTGCATTTGTTTGTCCAAAAATTGCACCAACACTAACATTTCCAATCTTCTTATCTTTTGCCTGCCTATAACTTCCTGACAAACCAAGCATTAAATCTTTTTGATTTTCATTTTCTTCAAAATTGAAGTTAGTGCTATTTACTGTTCCAGCAACAAGCCCCGCATAGATATTTGAAACACCAATGTTTTGAATAATGTTTAAATTTTCCACCAAAGTTGAAAGGTTAACGCCACTATCTGCATCTGCATTATACCTTGTTATGCTTGTGGTTCCAACACTTCCAAAATACCCACCAACATAAAGATTAGACAACTCAACATTATCACTTGAATTAATTGTAATATTTGTTTCTTTTATTACGCTCGTTGTTAAATTACTTAACATTGCATCAAAAGTGTTAACGCTATTTCCACTTGCAATTGAAGCATTTCCAGCCCAAAGACCAAAGTATAGATTTTTTATTGCTTTACCATCTCCAGTTGTATCGCCTTTTGAAATATCAACATCAACATTTAAAGTTGAAATCGGTTTATCAATACTAGACAGAGAATTTATCAAAACATTTGAAACAAATATACCTTTATATTGTGATGCTTGACTCATATACCCTGCAAGTAATCCAAAATAATTGCTTTCTTGATTTGAATTTCCATTATATGTTTCAAATTTAATTTTAATATCTTGTGTGCTACTATTTCTTAAATTAATAGTTATATTTGAGAAGGTTGTTGAATTTGCTCTGTTTACAATAAGTCCAGCATAGCCTTGAGCATTGGCTTCAAGTGTGATTGACTCGTTAAGATAAATATTAACATTTGTAAATGTGGCATCGTTTGCTGTTCCATTGATAAGCAAAGATGAAATACTATTTGGTGCATAATCAGACCTTGCATAATAAATATTTATATCTTCCATTTCAAAATTTGTTCCAGCATTTTCAAAAATTGGCTGATCAATGATAAGTCCAACTCTTGCACCAGTTTTACCACCAATTAACTTGCCTGCATTATCTCTTTGTTCTTCAGAAACTGTTCCTTCTTCAGTGCTGTTGTTCATATAACTATAGTAAGATACAATTTTTCCTGCATAATTACTGAATCTGTTTGAAGCATTAATATAATCTCTTAAATCAACATCAGTATGTGCAGCATCTGAGTTTTCATCAACTCTTCCCCTAACCACAATTGTCATTGTTGAACCATTTTCAATTAAATCCATAACATTGCGAATACTATTTTCGCTTGCATCAAGATACACAACTGAAAGTTTTGGAGTAAGCACAATTCTTGGATAAAGTGTGTCAACTTCATGTTCCCACTGAGTTATATCCCAACCATTTTCCAAGAAATAGTTGTTCATTTTTGTGTATAAAGTTGACATTGAAGAACTTGCAATTCTGTCAATCTTAAGATAACTATTTTCATCAAAGTTAAGACTGTAATTATCGTTAATTGGCTTTACAACATTCAATGTTTCAGCATCAACTGCACCATATTCTGTCATAATTCCAACACTTGGAACTGAGCCAGTGCCACCAGAAACACCGCCTGCAGTCATTAAGTCATTATATCCGCCAGCAGTATCTAACACATAAAGATTTGAAGGGAGTGCACTGTCGAAGCCACCAATAAATGAAAATACTTTATTTATATCAGTGTTTAAATCATAATATGGAACACTATTAACATAATCTATGGCAACTTTACTTGTTGAACTAATCCTGCCAATAAGTCCACCAGCTTCAACGGCTGTGTTAGCATTAATTACCCCACTGAAATATACTTCGTTTAAGTAATAAGAAACATCAGGATTGCCAGAAATTACATCTGAAGCATAGTAATTTTTCGAATCAACATAACCAACAAGCCCGCCAACAGCCAAAGTTCTTAATTTATTTTCTTCTGTAAAGGTTTCCGCTTCATTTGAAACAACATTAAGACGATTATATCCAACTGAAATATATCCGCTTCCAGCATAACCAACAAGTCCGCCAATATAATATGGATTGTTGTATCTTCTTCCATAATGCTTGGTATCGTTTTGAGTATAAGAGAAGATACTCATCTGTCCTCTTTCAACTGTAGATGAATTGTTATAATAATTATAGATATTAGTTTCAATTAAATCTTGTAATTCTCTTGTATGTTCTGCATAAATTGCATAAAGTCCACCATGATTTTCACCAACAATACCACCTGCATAAAGATTTTTTGCTGTGATATATGAAGGTGTGTTTAATGCCATATCTGCATTGATTTCAAGTCCAAGGTCATATGCAAGGGTTGACTCTCCAATATATCCAAAAAGTCCACCTGCAACTTCGCCATAGATATCAACTGAGTTTAAAACTCTTATGGTTGCAATATTATAACTTGTAACCTGTGTGCTTGGAGAATATCTTACAAAAGAATCAGTTATACTGTCATATATATCAACATATCCAGCAATGCCACCAGCATATGAAACAAACCTTACCTTGCTTGTTAAACTTGAATTCATTTCAACAAGGTTTCTAAGTTCAACACCAGTGTAAGACTTATTCCCATTAACTTCTTTACTTGCACTATAATAACCAGAGTCAACATCAATATCGGTAACTTGTATATCGCTTAATTTTGAATCGCCCATAACAAGTCCAACAAGTCCACCAACAATGTTGTATCCTGCAATTGAAACTGCTTGAATTTCTTCGTCATCACTCCTTTCCATTGGTGACAAATTGATTGAAATCAATCTTGAATCAATAACAGTTCCTGCAAGTGTGCCCACAATGTTTGCGTTTGAATTGTGAACAGATGCAACTTGAAGCCCTAAGTTCATAATAACTGCATTGTCAACAATTCTCTTGAAAATACCATAATTTTCAACCGAAGCAGAACCACCAAGGTTAATGTTTGAAATTGTGAAAGAGTTACCATCAATTAAGCCTTTAAAGTCTTTATCTGTTGTTGTAAGTTTAATATCATCAGTTCCATCTGTGTTTTGGTCAATTTCAGAGAAATCTATGTTATTTACCAAACGATAATTACCAAAAACTTCTCTGTCGTTATAATATTTTTTATACGAAGAAATTTCAAGTTCTTGCGCTTTTCCTGTTGCTTTTGCAAAATCATCTGCATTTCTTATTATAATAGGGTTATTGATTGAACCATAAGAAAGGTCAATTTGTCTATAAGAAGCATAGTCAGTTAAAGTGTTATAGAAAAGTGAATATTCATCTTCAGAACTATATTCAATATAACGATTTGAAAAAGCAATTTGATTTGCACTTACAAGTGTTATACCTTTATTAGTCATCATCCAAATTCCATTATAAGCATTTTCTTCAGATGAAAAACTGAATCTATAGAAAGTTTCTTCATATTCAACATCAGTTATTGCATATGCACCTGTGTCATAACTTGCTTGTGTTGATTGGTCATTTCTTGATTCGCTGTAATAATATGAATAAGTTATTCCGTCTTTATTTAAATTCAAATCATTTCCAAGTTCGTCAACACCTGAGAAACTCATTTCGTTTATATCTGTATTAGACATTTTAACTGATGAATAGCAAAGTGTAATTTCGCCATCTTCATTATTTTCGTAAACAAAACCTGCAGATAGATAACTTCTTGAAGCATCAATTTCAAAAGCGATGTTTACATAAGAGTTTTTAACAAGTCCTGAGTTTGAATAAACAAACCCAGCAACTTTACCTGTTGTTGCAATTGTTGAACCTTCAAAGAATAAACTTTCATTCACTTCAACACCTTGAACATAGGATGTTTGAACATTTCCTGTGTTGTTAAGCACAAAGCCCGCTGTTCTTGATGTTGTTGAACGCATTTCATTGTTAATTTGAACAGCATTTGCAAAGGAAGCGGTAATTGTTCCAACATTGCTTCCCACAAAACCAGAAACATTACATTGTCCTTGAATTGTGAAAGTTGGAAGCCTGTAATTTATGTAATAGTCTGTTGTATCGTCAGAAATTATTTTTCCAATGCTTGTTCCACCCACACGACTGTTGGTTATAACATTATTATTATTGTTAACAAATCCAGAAATATTTACATCAGAAATATTTACATCAGAAGATGTTAAATAAACAGGGTCAGTGCCATTGCCTCTAACAAATTTCACAACAAGACCAGTATCACCAGATAGTCTTGAAGTTGAATTTTCTTCATCATAATAAGCTAAAACTTCACAGTTGTAAATTATACCATTATTTTCAAGAGCAAAGCCTGCAACATTAACCTGAGTGTAAAGATTAAGATTTACTGTTATCTGTCCGCCATTATATAAATTAACTCTAACATTTTTTATAGTGGAATTTTCTGCAACTTCACTGAATAATGCCAAATTAAGCGAAGTTGATTCTGTGCTAAATTCAAATGAATTAATATGAATTGTGTAACCATTTCCATCAAAACTGTTGAAATATTGAGAAGATAATGGAGTGTATTCATCAAGCACAATGTCATTCATCAAAATGTAATCAGCAGCATGAGTGTTACCTTCGTCATCAGGGCTTCCATTTAAGTAAGTAAGAAATTCTTCTGCAGTGTAAATTGGAAGAGGAACTTCTTCATCTGTCCAAACTTCCACCACAACAACAAAGTCATATTCATAAACAAAGGTTGTGTTACCAACAATAACAATTGTTTCAAGACGCATAAGCACCCTCCCTGTTTGTCTACCAATAATGCCAAGAGTGCCATTTGTTTCTTCGCCAAAATCAAAGGTTGTGTTTTTGATATAGTCTTGACCATTCCAAATTGCTGTTGCAGAGCCATCTGAATTTACATAATACAATCTTTCTTTCAATGTCTGTTCTTCAAACACACCTGTAAGTTCGTTGTATCTATAATTTATGTAATAACCTGCTTGAGAATCAGCATAATAATTACTTTTTATAAATTCATTGCGTTTGATCATAAGATTTTTAACTGCTTCTTGTTCTTTAACATTAGTTTCATCATAAACATAATTTTCTGGTGCAATTGTGTAGTCAAAAGCAATCTGACCTTTACTATCATTAATATAAGCATTAAAGGCATCATATTCAACACCATTATAGTTTACTGTGTCTGTTGAGCCAACAACTTTTGTCTTTTCTGCATCAATTGTGAAATCTACAAGATAAACTGTTGCATAACTTTCTTTAATTTCTTGAACACCATTAACATATCTTGAAACTGCCGCTTTAACATAGAAAGCACCTGTCGATTTATTATCTTGAAGCGTTGATAAAACTGAAGTTCTTAAAGTTGAAGTGTAAACCTTGTAAGAATCAGCAACTGTTTCTGTAATTTCACTTAAAGTTATTGAAGCGGAATTATTTTCAAGAGTGATAGTGTTATTATAAAGTGTTTGGTCAAGTTCAAGTGTTATGCTAACTTCAGCAGTATCTCCTTTTGCAAGCATCACACTGTGAGCACCATCAACCAAAACTTCTGCTTCTTTAAGATAATCAACAATATAGTTGTAAGTGTATGTTTCCAACCTATCATTCCCATCAAAGAAGGTAATGTTAAGTTTAACATTGCTGTTTGCTGTGAAACTTGAAGAAATGTAAATTCTGAAATTATAAACACCTGTTTTTAAATCTGTCTCTGTTGGATTAACTTTAATTCCATTTGTTCTATTTTCTGTGGTAGAAGTATCAATATAATAACCATAACCTTCAGTATATGATAATCTTGAAAGTCCAACAGAACCAGTTGTGCCTTGAGAAGTTACTTCATATTCCACAATAAAATGAGAGTAGTGAGCAAAACTTGGGCTTATTTCCATTGTTAAAATGCTTTCTCCACCTGGAACAAGAGCCGATGATATAGTATTGCTTGGTGTGTAATACCAAACATTATTTCTTATAAAACGACTTGAAACTGTGTATGCATTGACATTAACGTCATTTATTTCTTGCTTTTCAACTGTAAATTTTACTATTTTTGCATAATTACTATTGTTTTGTTGGCTTAAAGCATTAACAACAATATCCATTGAATAAGTTGTATCAACTTTATGCCTGTATTCGTTGTTTACATTAATAAGAACTTTATATTCATAATTACCATTATCTGAACTAATCAAAGTGTATGAAACATCCAAAACTAAATTATCATTAATTTTAACTTGTCCATTTTCAACATCATATCTTTCGTTGTTATAGTTAATGTAAAGCACTAAATCTTCTTCTGGGTTATCAGAATTTATAGTTACTTTAAAGGATGTAAATTCAGAAGGTGTGATATTTAAAATAGTGTGATCAGCATTAACATAATTTGCCCCAACATAAGATGAAAGCAATAAATTTCTTTGTCTTTGAGATTTAATTGTTTCATTGAAAGCATATTCATTAGAATTTTCATCTGTGGAATTAAGATTAAGAAGTCCAACACTTATATTTGCACTTATATAATTAACCCCACTGTCATTTCTTGCAATAAACTCAACAGCATTGCCTGAAACTTGTTCATCAATATATTTTTCATTTTCAGCATTTAAATTGTTATCAAGTTCAACAAAGTAATTATAACTATTTGTTGTTAAAGTATATTCTTGTCCATTCAAATAAATTGTGTTATCCAAAATTATTTGAACTTTCTTAGAATTATCAATTCCAGTTTGAATGTTAACAATTTGTCCATCTTTAACCTCATTGTTTCCAACAGTTGTTAAAATTTCAGGAATAGCATTAACAATCATAATTTCAAAAGTTTTGCTTTCGCTGAAATCCATACGACTATGCAAAGTCAATGTTACAGTTTTTGTTGCAAGATTTGTTGTTGTCTTTTTAACGCTTAAAGAATTGGTTGTAAAATCAAGATAATCAGGTCTATCCACACTTACAAGAAGACTTCTTATCTCATTACTTGAAATTCCAAAAAGTTCTGTTAATGAAATTGTGTTAAGCCTATCAAGTTCAGACTGAACAGCATTACTAACAACTTGTTCGTTAACATCATACTTAAAGATAACCGCCTTATCTCCACCAGTAAATGCAAGCACTTTGTCTTCAACATTCTGAATCATCTGTTCAACTGAAACGCTGACATTTTGACGAACATTCTTCAAATATGCAAAGCCAAAGTTTGCTTCTTTGTCAATATTTTCTGTCTCCCAAATTGTTGTGTCGAATGCCGAATAAATTTCTTCTACACTTTCACTGTCTTGTTCATCAGTAATTGGAGAATTAATGTTATTTTCTCCATTTCTTAAGAAATAGCGGAATTCAAGTCCCAAAGTTTTTGTTCCATCTTCAGCATTTTCTTTAACAACAAAATTGGTTAAATATGAATTTCTTAAAGTCAAAGGTGAACTTTCAATTGAATCACCAACACCAATAACACTATAATTGGTTTGAGCATTTTTATTTGCTGTTAAATCGCCAAGGAAAGCAAATGAATTTTCAATCATGGTCTTATTTTGAGAAAGATTCATAATGTAGCCAATAAATTCGCCAAAGTAAACATTTCCATCGCCATTTTCGCTTGGTCTTTCCATTGATTCTTGATAGTTCACAAGTTTTGTGTAACTTACATTGTTGATGTCAATGTCACTTCCAACAGTTCCATTTTCAAGGCTGAAAGCATATACATATGAATTATAGATAGTTGGAGAAACTTCTTGTTCTTGTCCCCAATCAACAGCACCAACAATACCA
Source organism: uncultured Clostridia bacterium (assembly GCA_944377765.1). Classification (GTDB taxonomy): domain Bacteria; phylum Bacillota; class Clostridia; order Christensenellales; family UBA1242; genus Caccovivens. Next base: position 7,555 of record CALWFX010000010.1, on the reverse strand, counting down.
CCAATATAAAGAGCAGAGAATTGATTACTTTCAACACTTGTAAATTTATAAAATTCAACGCCACAATTTTCCACTCTGCCATAGTTTAATCCAACAATACCACCAGCAACAGAAGAACCATTTTCAAGGCTGGCAGTTAAGTTTGCACCATAGTTATAACAAGAAGTAATCAAGCCTTCATTTCTACCAGCAATTGCACCAATATAATTACCAATAAGGCTTGTTTCCACATAGTAACCGCCACTTACAACACTTGGTATGCATTCGGCTTTTTCCTTGTCATATCGAACATCAACCTTAACATTTTCAATCACACCACCACTTATAACATTATCAGCAACAAAACCGCCACCATTAACAGCACCAACAAATGTTAAGTTCTTAACAGTTCCATATAAATTACCAATCAAACTTTGTCCTGACATTGTTAAAGTGATGTTTTCATCATTACCAAAAATCATGCCACGAAGTTCTGTAAGTTGTGTCCAATTTGTAAGTTCAAGATCGTTCATAATGCGATAATACAATCTTGTATCAATATTTCTAAGTTCATCAGCAGAGTAAATTCTTATTGCTGTATCTTCGCTTTGACCATCTGCAATTGTAACTTTAATTCTTAAAATAACATCTTTATAGTATACTTTCTCATTGTTGTTATTTAAGAAATAATTGACATAACCATTTGTTCCATTAATCAAATCTTCATAGATACCATTGATTTCAGAAAGAGAAATATATTCTGCCTGTGTGCTTAAATTACCTTCGTCATCAAGTCCATAATAAACAATTTTTCTTATACTATCAACATTTTTAACCATATCTTCTGGAAGGAGATATAAATATCCATAACCACCTTCATTTTGATTTCCAATTGTAAGAGTGAAAGATTGCCCAGTTGAAGTTGTGTTTATGTCTAAAACACTGGAATTGTTGTTAAGTGGATGATAATAATTTGTAAGTTTTCTGTTATAAGCATCATCTGGCGAAATTGAAGTTGAAATTGTGAAAGTTTGCTCTTCAACATTATCTGTTGCAATATTCAAGTATATCTCACTATCTTCAGTTTCATTTATCCATGTAACATTTTCCACACGATTAGCCTGAAGTATTGTTAAATTTATGTTAGTTGGAATTTCCACACTCTTAAAATTATAGTAAAGAGTGATAACATCTCTAACTCTACTTTGTAACCTTGTTGAATTTGCACTTATTCTGAATGACAAAACACCAGTTCTTTCATCCACTCTAAAGTTTGAAAGAGAAACATAGTCATTATAAATTGAAACACAAGTAAGAGATGCTCTTTCCTTGAAAGTTCCACTTTCATCTTCTCCCTTGCAATAAGTTCCATTACCAAGAGAGATTGAAAAATATGAAAGGTCAGAATAGGTTGGAAGTTTTCCATCTAAACGAAGAGTAACATTGACATTAGCATAAGACAAATTCTCATCGCTAACACTCAAACTTTCTTTTGAATAAAGTTCCAAATCAGTTATATCACTTCTAAGTGAGTCAACAGGATAAAAACTTTCCAATCTAAAGAAACGAACCAAATTTAAATCTTGATGCAATTCGTTATAGCCATTAAACACAACCATAACATATACAACAAATTCTTTATCGCTAACCTTAAACTGGCCATTTGTGTATGAGAAATATGTGTTATTTAAAGTTGAAAAAGCACTTTCAAAAATTGGTAAATATGTAAGGTTATCCAAACTGTCAGTAAACTGCAAATTGTTAAATCTTTCAGTCAATGTGTCGCCATCAAGTCCAAGATTTTGGTCATGACTCGCAAATGCTTCATAGTCTAAGTAAGCAAAGTAGTAACCCGCAGTGTTGTTTGCAAGATTTAATGTGGCACTGTTGTAATCCAAATTAATTGCAACATTAGAGCCTGCTGAAATTAATAAACTTGAAAGAGAGTTATCAACAATTGTGGAATCTGCAATTGTGAAGTTTCCATCATCAATATCTGCAACAAAGTTTTGTTCCAAATACTCTTGCTCATATATATTTGTGAAACCACCATCAGCACAAACAACTTCTGCCTTTTCAATTGGTGCAAAACTTGAAATATTAAATATTTCAGATTGTAAACCAGTTTTATGTTTCAAAGAAAATTTAAAATCTTGAGCAAAATTGCTTCTTGTTAAACTAATTGTTACCTTAATATCAACATAAGAGTTGTTAACATCTTCAGTATCTTCAAAACTATCAGTCATTTCCATTGAAATTGAAAAATTGCGACTTTGTTCATAGTCAAGTTCCAAGCCTGCAATTGAAGCCATTCCCATAATTCTTAAATTAAATTCTTTTGTTTTTAAAGAAGTTTCAGAAGAAGAAATATAGAAAGTTTGGTCAAAATTAAAATCTTCTGTTTCTCCTGTTTCGGTGTCAATTTCCATAACTTTCATTATAGAAGACTCTGAAATTTTAAACAAATTGGCATAAATTGACTGAATGGCATTATATGGATTTGCAGATGCATAAAAATCTATTTTAAGACCTGACTTACTTGAAATGTTTCCACTTGTAAAATATAAACTTGTGCCATTTGCAATTGCTTCTGAAACAAAGGTGTCAGTGTTTTCCACCCTTGTAAATTTAACTTGTCTTGTTGGATTATCTTTGTAATAAATTTTCACAAAATAATCTTCATCATTAACCATTTCATGTGCGTTATCAATGCTAATCTTAAAGGTGCTATCTTTCAAAGCAACATCATCAGGGTAAACATTAACATTAATTTCATAACCATAGGAAGAAAAATATTGAGAATATAAATCTATTGTGTTTCCGCCAATATTGCTAACTCCGCCATCTCTAACCAAAATACTTTCAGGAATAAAGTAAGTATTAAGTTTAATATCGCAATTAGAAGTGTTGATTGAGTAGGTGTATTCGCTATATTTTAAAACAAAGTTTATATGGATATCGCCATATTTCATTTCAAATGAAGAATCGTCATAAAGAGCATCAAGAGTGAAATTAATTGTCATCTCTTCTGTTACATCGTTATATGGTAAATATTGCACATCAAGTTTAAAGTAGTCTTCATAATTTTCAATATATGATTTAGTTCCATTAGAATTTAAAAAATATGCTTCAACATCCAATTCAATATTTTTGTCAAAAGTGGAAATAACCATCTGACCTTGAACAGAAGAATTGTTTGCATCATTTCTCACTAAATCAGCCATAAAATTATCGTAAATAATATCGCCTGTTGTTGTATCTTGAGAAATTAAAGTTGTGTCGCCAAGTTTAAATGAAGTTATGCTTGAACTGTCAATAACTTGAAAAGTTACAGTTTCAAAAATTGATGTTTGTCTTTCAAAAGAAGCAAACAATGTTATGGTGGGATAAAAACATTCATCATAAACCACCAAGGTCTTATTGTCCACAATTTCCGCTATAATATCGCCATCATACTGCAAAGTTGTAAGTCCACTATCTTGTCCATCACCACCTTGAAAAGTCCAAATTGTATCAACAACATTCGCTTCACTTGGCAAAAAATTAAAATATTTTGAAGGTGTTAAGTCTTGAGATGCTCCTTTAATTACATAAAGCCCACTTCTTCCATCCTCATCTTTAAGGTCAAGTGCTTGATATTTTGTAAGGTATGTATAAGAAGTTACATTAACATATTTGTAAATTGAAGGATCTTCAATTGAATAAACTTTAATTTGAGCCTTACCGCTTTTTTCTCCAATTTCTTCAATAGTAAAATTATAATTTCCTTGTCTATCTTTTTCAGGAGATGTGCATTTAATTATGTCTTTTCCAGATTCAATTTGAAGTCCAACTCCATCTTCTGAGCCTTCAAGAGTAACAGAAACATTTGCACGCTGATAGTTGAATTCTGAATTCTCATAATTTGTATAAATAACAACTTCCGAAGAAGACACAGAAAGATATATATTCTTTTCGCCACAAGCCGAAAGAATAACTCCTCCTAAAAGCATCAATACAGTTAAAAAACCAAATGCGATTTTTTTCATGAAGCCTCCTTATTTACTATTTGCAAATGAAGTAAAATTTAATCAAAATATGTAAGTAAAAATTATATATTATAATTATAAATTAATAGACGAAAAAAAGTCAAACAAATAGAAAAACAATAAATAAAATAATTTTTTATTCATTTTTAAAAAAAAATACTTTAAATTTTACGCAAAAAATAAGGTTTAAAATTTAAAAAAATCTTATTTTCTGGCTTTAAAATATTTGAAAAATTGTTATAAAAAATAAAAAATATTGAAAAAATTAGTTTTTTAATCATTTTTTTTAATTTTTTTCAATATTTTTATGCTTTTTTAATAATTTTTATTTATTTTTATTTTTTTCTCTTATTTTTAATTATAAGCCCATTTCTTTTTCATATTTTCTTTTGGTCGACTCTCCACCACGAATATGTTTTTCTGCAAAATTGTTATCCAAAATTTTTTTCACTTTACCATACAAATTCTTGTCAACTTTCTTTAATCGATTTGACAAATCATAATGCACTGTGCTTTTAGACAAATTAAAATTTTTTGCCGTTGTTCTTATTGTATCATGAGTTTCTGCAACATAGTTTGCAACTTGAAGAGTTCTTTCTTCAATATATGCCTTCATAAACATTCTCCTCCCATAAAAAACTTTATGAGAGAATTTGTCGAAATATGCAAAAATTTGTCAATGCCTATTTACATAAAAAAAAGATTGCACTCAGCAATCTTTAAAAACATCTCAGATAAAATACAAATATGTATTCTTACTTTTTGCAATCTTCAATAAGTTGTGCAATGTCACTTATTGTTTTAACTTGATTTATTTTATCATCTGGAATTGTTACCCCATATTCATCTTCAAGAGTCATCAACATTTCAATAATATCCAATGAATCTGCGCCCAAATCCTCCAAAATATTAGAATCGTCCTTAATTGTGTTTACATCAAGACCAAGTTGTTCTGCAACTAATTGTTTAACTTTTTCAATAATCATTTTGCCCTCCGCTATGATTATATATTATCATATCTTAGCAAGATTTTGCAACTAATTTAACAAAGTTTCACTGATTATTTAAAATATTTTAAATATAAATTTTTTCAATAAAAACACTAATTATGTATGATATAAATAAAAAATAGTAAAAATTTGTTAATTTTCAACAAAAATTTCAAAATTTTATGCATTTTTATACTGTTTTTAAAAATTTTATGTAACAAAGCACTTTTAAAAGTGCTTTGATTTTTTTATTTGTTTTGCAAGTCTAAATAATTGTTAGGGTCAACTTCAACACCATCTTTTAATAGGCAAAAATGAAGTCTGTTGCCATCTTCATATTCGTTTGTGGCAGAAGATGATGCATTTCCAATCTGTTCCCCTTTCAAAATTTTATCCCCTTCTTCAACAAGCACATTCTCATCAAGAGATGAATAAATGCTTACAAAGCCACCTTCATGGGTAATTTCAACCACATATCCTTCCAAAGAATTGTTTGTTACACTTGTTATAGTTCCATCTAAAACAGAAAACACTGAAGTGTCATCGCTTGTGAAATCAATTCCAAGATGTGCTTCCCATCTATCTAAAACTTCGTTATATTGTAACTCTGTGTCTGAATAATCTTTTATTATCATTGCATTATTCATTGGCTCATCAAATTGTAAATTAAGAGTTGAAACTTGACTTCCTTTGTCTATTGCTGTAAAAGTGATAGTTAAAGCAATTGCAACAACAAAAACTCCAGCAAGAACAAAAACTCCATATCTTTTGAAAAAATTTTTTAATTTGTTTGCATTGTTGATTTCCATACCTTTTCCTCCATGCATGAAATATTGCCTTATATTAAAATGTTTATACATAAATTTTTATATTTTTTAATATCCTGTTAAAATCAGCGGTAAACCTGCAATGATTTCGTGGTCTTTTAACGCTATTTGTAAATTAACTTTTTTGCCATCAATATAAATACTATCTTGATAAAGTGGAGTGTAAGCATAGATAACATCAATTTCTTCAATATTTTGTGTTTTAACAACCTTTGCTTGCATAATATCTAAAATATCTTCAAACGAAACATCTTCTAAATAGAATTGAATTCCAAAAATCTTTTTCTTTTTAACAAGTTCTTTTCCTTCTTCTTTTGTTAAATAAACAAATTTTTTGTTTCCCATTTCAATCTCATTCTCATAACTTTCGCCTGAGTTGTCAACAGTTACGCAAACCTGTTTTACTTTATCATAGATAAAAAGTGGTAAAAGTTCATTTTTAGTGAAAGCAGTGAGTGGCAAAAATATACAAATGATTAAAAATACAATTAATTTTTTCATATGGAAATTATTAACTAAAAAAAATAAAAACAACATAAAAATTATGTTGTTTTTTAAAGATTTTAGTTTAAAATTATAAAGCCACCAAAAAGAATATCAATGCACCAACTAAAGCAATCGACAAGACTATGCCTGACCAAAGAAGTGGCTTCCTGTTCCAAACCTTTTCTTTTTTCGCTGGCTTATCTTTTTGCTCAGAATTGTCATTTATTTCAGGTTGTTGTTGTGATTTATCTTGAACAGCTAGTGACTCTGGTGTTTGTAATGACTCTTTATTCGCAGTATTATCTATAGACTCATTTTGTTCAACACTTTCTTCCTTATTAATAATTGGTGGTCTTGGTGGCACAACACCTGTTGGTGGTTTTGGCAAATTTTTCTTTTCTTCCATCTCTTACCTCATAAATTAATTTTACCCTAATTAAAGAAAAAAGTCCAATAAAATTACAACATTTCTTGCCAAATCTCTTCAACTGGCAAACTTGAATCAAGGCTTTCCACAATAACGCTTAAAATATATTTTTCCTTGCTTACAAAAGAAGCCTTTTCAGGCATCACAATGCTATTACAAAAAGTTATCTTGTTACCACCTGCAAGATCACTGTTAAAATAGAAATAACCATCATTACCCTTTGTAAATTCGTCAGTTGTTACAAAATCAAATTGTATCACACCATTTTCAGTGTATGCTTCAGATTTCACGCGAACTTTTAAATTTTTGTCAATATTATTCGCTTTAATTTGGATTACCTGTGGCAAAACTTCTCCTGGAAGATAATTTCCATCAAATGTAAAACTAACAACACTTGCTTCATTCGGTTCAACATTTAAACAAACAGTATCTCCCAAACTTAAATCACTTGAAGTTTTCATCATAGACAATGAAAAAAAATAACCTGTAAATCCTAAAATTAAAGAAATTACCAATAAAACCGATAAAATTATTATAGAAAAAAGCCAAGGATATGAAGATTTTTTCATATCCTTAGAATGTTTTATATTTAATTATTTATACAAATTTTTACCCACTTTTTCTCTTTTTCTTCTTTTATTTCTTTCTGCACGGAACATATCAATTTGTTGTTTCTTAAATATTTGACTTTCTTGCTGTAAAGCCAATCTTTTTTTCACCCACTTATATTTCTTGTTTCCATATAAAGTATCATAAGTGATAACTGAAAGCCCTTGAATTAAATAGAAATAATAGGTTGTAAATCTCCAAAGAAGCAAT
>CALWFX010000009.1 GCA_944377765.1 uncultured Clostridia bacterium | reverse complement strand
TGCAGGCGATCTTCTTCGCCCAAAACAACTGCATCACTCTTTGCATTTGTTTCCTCTTTTTCAGGCAATTCTGTATCCCTTTGTGATGCGGTGATAGGGGAAGGTTCGCTCTGTCTCACTTCTTCAATAGGTTCTTCCTTAATATTTTGCTCTGCAAATTGATCATGAGAGGCGCTTTCTTCTTGTTTCGCAGAAGATTCGCTAAGTGATGAAAAATCAAAGAAATCACTATTCTCTTGCTCTGTCTCATCTTGCTCTTGGAGAGCAGTCTCATTATTTTGAGAAGGTTTTTCTTCTGCGTTAAAATCTCTAAAAACATTGAAATGATTGCGTTCAAACTCTTCTTTAAGTTCTTGATATACAGTGCGTCCTTTTTCAGTTATACTGTAATATCTTCTGTTTGGGCCAAGTTCACTGCTTTGCATATAAGAAGAAACCAGCCCTTGTTTTTCCATTCTGGTTAAGTTTGAATAAACACTTGGTTTTTTCAGGTCTATGTTGCCATTTGAACGTGTTTTAATCTCTGTGATTATGTCAAGACCGTAAAAATCACGTTCTAGCAGGCAATTTAATATTAAAAATGATAGTTGACCTTTTGCATAAATCTCCATAGTTTTCCCTCATAATTGATTATACGACATAAAAGAAAGGCAAGTCAAATGAAATAACTTAATTTATAAATAAATTAAAAACACTAGTATGCACGACATACTAGTGGAAAAACTTGCAATAGTTTTCCAAAAATGATATAATATAGTTATGAAAATTATAAGATCAAAAAGGCGAACAGTGAGTTTGTCGGTTGGTAGTGATGGGGAAATCATCGTTCGAGCACCAAAAACTTATCCAGACGAAAAAATTGCAAAGTTCGTAGAGGAAAAGAGTGGGTGGATAGAACGCCAAAGAAACAAACTCTCAAAAGTGAAAGCCTTTGAACAACAATTTGACTTTGAAAACAAGATTTACATACTAGGCGAGGAGTGCAGTCCTGCTCAATTTGATATGTCTATGCTCACATTAAATAAAGATGAACTAAAAAAAGAGATTGAAAAAGTTTATGAAGTCTATTCCAATGAAGTTTTGCCTGAGATTGCCAAAGAAGTGATAGACAAAACCGGTCTTAAATGCAACAGCATCAAACTCACCAAATCAAAAAGGGTATGGGGGAGTTTTGATAGGCAATACAACATGAAACTCAATCACAAATTGATTGTTTTGCCAAGAGAAATTGTCGTCTATGTGGTGATTCATGAACTTTGCCATGGGCTTCAACTCAATCATTCGCCAAAATTCTGGGCAAATGTCAAATCGTTTTGTCCAAACTATAAAAAACTTAGAAATGCTCTCAAAATGTATGCTTTTCTTTTATAAAAACAAAATTGGCCACAGAAAATGTGGTCTTTTTTAATTAGTTTTTTTTAACCATTTTATCAAAGACGCCTTCATAAGAGAAGGGTGATACAAGAGGATTTATGGCAAGATAAGAGGGTGTGGCGTCCTGCTATCCTTAGTCTCAAAATAAATTTTCCAACAAATCGTAGTAAAAAAATAGGGGAGTTTTCAAGTAGGGAAAAGAGGAGTGAAGCATTTTAAGAGTTATTTTATAGAGTTTTGTTAGAAGAGAGAGTTAAAAAAATGCTGTGAGGGGGAGAAATAAAATATAAAAGAGGGCGTTCATTAAAAAAAAGAGGAAAAGGGGCTCCATTTGAGAGCAAATTGGGAATAGAAAAGATAAGAGGGAAGCCTTTTTTAATGAAAAATTTCACAAATTTCCGCGCTTATATCTATGCGTAAAAGACAAGTTTTGCGCATAGAAAGGTGCATACTAGCATTAAAATAGCGACTATTTTGTTATTTTTTTATAATTTATTTTTTATTATATTTTTTATATTTTAGATTCTGTATATAACTTATTTACTTATCTATCAAATTTGCATACTAGTCCTTTATAAAATTCAAACAATACCTTATCATTTTTGCTGATTGTTTATCTTTCTTCATTTTGAAAGCAAACTGGAAAATTGTTTTCTAAAAGAGATTGAAATTTACAAGTATTTATTCAAGGTCAATATTGAGAATCGATTTGAACGCGTTTTAGAGACGCTTTATAAAAAATTTGGAAGAAATTCTCCCAAATCATTTCATATTGGTCAAATGGTGCAAAAGTCTTGCAAAACCAGAAGCACTATTTCCGCACAATTTGTCTTTGAATATACTGTTTTCTGGATTTTCAACAGACTTAAATTCTCTCATTGAATGCATACTGAGATAATTTATAATCTTCACAAACGTCTTGTAAGCCTCATTTTCTTCAAAAAGATCGTCTGGGCAATTATAAAGCACGCTTTCCATAAAAATCTGGTTTGGCATATAGTTGTTTATATCATAATACAGCACATTTAAGATTTTGAGCACATCGACAAAGACTCCCCCAACACGCTCAATTTTTTCATTTAATGACTGTATTCGCGTGCTAAAATCAACTGAGATATAGCCTTGCTTTTTATTAACAAAATACTTGAATTTTTCACCATCATAAAGCACAAGAATAAGCACAATCTGTGTGTTGCTTCCAAAATCTTCTTTTCCAACTACTGTGATGCGATTGTCATTGAGATACAAAAGCGTGGTTGGAAGCATATATTTGGCAATCGCTGTTTGAAGATCTTCTGCCAAATTATATATATTATAATTTGCTGGGTCAAAATTGATTTTTACCTCTTGCAAACTCTCTTCTTCTTTTTTCTTTTTGCGTTTTGAAACTTTTTTCTTTACTTTGCGATTGTTCCAAGCATAGATAATTCTATTTTTGAGATTTTTCCAAAAACGTGAACTTCGAGAAGTGTTC
>CALWFX010000008.1 GCA_944377765.1 uncultured Clostridia bacterium | reverse complement strand
GGCCGGTCATCCTCTCAGATCGGCTACTCATCGTCGCCTTGGTGGGCCGTTACCTTCACCAACTAGCTAATGAGACGCAAACTCATCTATTACCGGATTGCTCCTTTCACCCCTAAGTGATGCCACTTCGTGGTCATATGCGGTATTAGCAGTCGTTTCCAACTGTTATCCCCCTGTAATAGCCAGATTGTTTACGCGTTACTCACCCGTCCGCCACTAACAAATTGTCAGCACAAAAGTAACTTCTTCTTTAAATTACCTTTGTGCTAACAATTTATCCGTTCGACTTGCATGTTTTAAGCACGCCGCCAGCGTTCGTCCTGAGCCAGGATCAAACTCTAATGTTCAAACTGGGACAGACACCAACTTCATTTACGCGGACACGGCTTCGCCTAACCGCTATTTCGTTGGTTTCTCTTCCCAATCCTCTTCCATTATTTGAAGAGTTATTTTAATCAGTAAACTGATTTAAGTTTGAGTTAATTCGCATTTACACTAATGCATTTTTGTTTTTTCCTGAACTCGATAACTTACATTGACTTTTTTACTTACGTAAAAGTTGTTTGATTCAACTATTTAATTTTCATTGTTCAGTCGCTCCATATTTGTGCGACATGCTTATTTTACACTATTTATCTTCCACTTGTCAACACTTTTTACTAAATTTTTCAACTTTTTTAAACTTTTTTTATCCTTTCTCTTCAACACTTCTCCTTGTGTTTAGTGAAAAATTTAAAATTTCAGATAAATAGCACTTGCATCATCTCTCTTTTTAAATCTTGGAAACTTATTACACTCTGCGTCTTTTTCTTGTTCGTCATATAGTTCTTGATATAAATTTTCAAGAGATTTTCCACTATTTAACAAACTAAAAACATCAGAAAGACTATGAATAAATATTGTATTCCATATTTGGCTAAACCCATCTGTATATAACAAAATCAAATCGCCCTTTTCAATTTTTATTTTTCCATTTAAAGCATTGTCACATGCTTTGACGTCATCTCCCAAAATCCAATAGCCATTAGGTGTATTTTTAGTTAATCGTTTTTTAAGCATTTGTTTATCAATAAATTTTCTTGCTTTCAAAACACTTATGTTTTTTTCGGTAGAAATTTTTTTCATACTTTCAAGGTCAACTTTATCAAGATAGGTTACAGCCAAATCTATTATGTCGTTTATTTTGCCATTTTTGTTGATAGCAATTCCACTATCGCCCAAAACAAAATATTCAAGTTCAGTCTTATCTTGATTTAGCCTAAAAGCTGAAACGCAAGAACTTGGCATATCAATTATTTTTTTGTGATTTGTTAAATTATGATATTTTTCAGTTACTTTAACAATGCCATCTTTCATTATTTCAATAATATTTTTGCTATAATCTTCTAAAGCACTCTCTAAAAATTTACCAAATTCTTGTGCAAACCACTTTGCATCTGTTTCACAAGAAGAAAAATGTTCTCCTGTAACATTTGATGCACCATCAAGCACAAAACCATAGCCATTACCGAGAAAAGCATAATCTTCATTCCAACTTTTACCATTCTTACAAATCAAATCGTATTTTTTTATCGTATTTTTCATGTTAACCCCTTACAGATATTAAAATAACTTCTTTAAAAGTGCCAATTTTCAAAATTAAATTATAATTACCTTCACTTTCAATTTTAATTTTGTAACTGTTCGGTATGCCATTTATCTTTATTAAATCAACATTCTCACCTGACAATTCAACTTCTCCATCATCAGTTTCAACTCTTAACAAATAACTTTCCCCTGTTTGCAATTCAATTTTATCAACTTTGATATTGTTAAGATAAATCTCATAACCAATATCACTTGGCCTTTCAATATTATCTTCTTCATTTCCAACATTGTTACCCGCTTCATTTTCAGAATTATTGTTATCGTCTTTATCATTGTCAACATCAGGCTTTTCATTGTCATCAGGCTCTTGATTATCATCTTCTGGCTTATCTTTATTTGGCAAAACATTAACATTAATTTCCGTGCTGGCAATTTCATTTCCATATTTTGCATAAATTGTTAAAGTGGTCTTTCCAACATTTGCAAACAAAATTTCCTTGCCATTTGTTACAGCAATATCTTCATTTTCAATTTCAAACTCACAAACTGCTTTATTATTTGAAACATTAAATTCAATGTTTTTCTTTTCTCCAACCACACCTTCAATATCTTCAGCATTTATCTTTAAAGGTTCATCTTCATATGGCACAGCAAGAAAAATTCCAACAATTACGCCTGCAATTATTGGAATGGCAATCAAATATTTCCAACTTGAAACCCAAAATTTTTTCATCTTATGTTATCCAAATAAAGTTTAAATTTTTTATCAAAAATTTCAAAATAAAAAAGATATTTGCTTAGTAATAATTAACATTTTTGCTATATTTGACGCAATTTTGACATAATTTTATAGTCACTTTTTTATTTTGCTGTTAATTATATCCAAACACTGCTCAACACTTTCATCAAGTGTTTGATTTGTTGTGTCAATAACATATGCATCAGGCATTTTTTTAATTGCACCATGATCTCTGTGAATATCTTTATAATCTCTATCTCTCAAATCGTCAAGAACTTTTTCAAAAGTTACATCATTGCCCAAAGCAAGTTGCTGTTTATATCTTCTGTCTGCTCTAACATTTTCATCTGCAGTAACAAAAAACTTGAAATCGGCATCTGGCAAAACTTCACTGCCAATATCTCGCCCTTCCATTACAGTGTTATTATTTTTTGCAAAATCTCTTTGAATTTTCAAAACCTTTTCTCTGATAGGAACAAAAGGAGAAAGCTTTGCTGTAAGCACACTTATTTCTTCTGTTCTTAGATGATTTGTGTAGTCAATTCCATTAACCAAAATATGTTGCAAACCTTTTATAAATTTAATCTCAACAAAAATTTGTTTAGCAAAAGAAGAAATAAATTTATCATTAATTTCGCTTTCGTCATAATGGAGATATCTAAAAGCACAAGCAATACCTCTATATACTGCTCCTGTGTCAAACACATGAAAATTTAATCTTCTTGCCAATTCTTTTGCAATGGTGCTTTTGCCAGAACAAACATAACCATCAATGGCAATGCTTATAAATTTTTTCTCTTGCATTTTTTTGATAACAAGGTTATAACAAAAATCAATAGTTTCTTCCAAAGTCATGTCGGAATTATCCACAATCAAACTATCTTTAACAGGTTTAAGTGGAGCAACAGCACGAGTTGAATCTCTTTCATCTCTTTCTCGTAAATCTTTTAATACATCTTCAAATTTAACATCCAAACCTTTTGCCAAGGCTTCTTCATATCTTCTTGTTGCACGCTTGTTTTCGTCAGCAGTAAGAAAAATCTTAACATCAGCATCTGGCATAACAACTGAGCCAATATCTCTTCCTTCCATAACACAATTATGACTGTTTGAAAAATCTTTTGCAATTTCCAAATATTTCTCTCTAACGCAAGGGAAAACAGAAATTTTTGAAGCCATTTGACTTATCTCTTCCGTTCTAATAAAAGGAGTTACATTTTCTTTATTGACAAAAACATTTTGAACATCGTCAATAAATTTAATTTCAATTTTATTGTTTTCAAGTAAATTTTTAGCATTGTTTTCAATTACATCTGTTCCATAAACAGCCTTATAAGCATAGGCAAAAGCACGAAATATTGCACCAGTATCTAACATTTTAAAACTATCACCCAATCTTCTGCAAAGCCCTTTTGCAAGTGTAGATTTTCCTGAACCCATAAAACCATCAATGGCAATTTTAAACATAATCACTCCTTTTTTACTTAAAAAGATTATATCATATCTTATTTTTAAGACAAAGAAATTTATAGACTTAAATAGAAATTTTTTATATAAGCACCATAGTGCTTATTAAAAGTTTTAATACTAAAAAAAGACATATAATATTTACATGGAGTTTAAAGATATATTAAAAGATTTACGAATAGAAAAAGGACTAACACAAGAAGAGTTAGCAAAACAAATAAATTTTAGTCTGTCTATTGTCAATAAATGGGAAAATGGAAAAAAATCCCCAAGTGTAGACGCAATTAAAATATTAGCAAAATACTTCAATGTTACTACTGATTATCTTTTGGGTTTAGAAAATTAAGACTTTTTAAAGTCTTTTTTTATTTCAAAATAAATTTCTTTTATTATTTCATTTGATATTTCATCAGGATTATCTTTTTTATAAATTTTTGATAAATAATCGACATTATCTTTTTTATTCCAAAGATATTTATTTCTAATATATGCACCTAATGTAAAATGAAAACTTATCAATTCTTTTTCCTTAACTTTAGAAAAAGTAGATATGATTTCTTTATTTGATAAAATTTCATTTTTTATTTCTTCCAACTTATTCATATTAATATATATGAGCACTTTCGTGCTTATGTCAAGTAAAATTAGCACAAAAGTGCTAATAATATATTATGGAATTTAAAGATATTCTGAAAGATTTAAGGACAGAAAAAGGGTTGACGCAAAAAGAACTGGCAGAAGCAGTTCATTTTAGTTTATCGACAATAAACAAATGGGAAAATGGTAAAAAACTTCCAAGATATGATGCAATTAAAATATTAGCAAGATTTTTTAAAGTAAATGGCGATGAAATATTAGGATTATAAAGAATGGGAACATTCTTTTTTTATTAAAAAAGATAAAGCAAATTTGCTTTATCTTTTTAAAAATCTTAAATATGTTGTAATAACTTTATCTTGTGCCTGCTTTGGCATATCTTCTCCATGTCCGCAATGCATTTTTTGATAATTTATTTTTGAAATCTTACCTAAACTTTCAATCATTTCTTCTCTGTTTCCACCATATAAATCCATTCTGCCAATGCCACGCCCAATGATAACATCCCCAACATATAATTCATTATCAATCAAATAGCACATATCGCTTTTGCTATGCCCACCAAGTGAAGTATATTCAATTTCAAAATCTGCAAGTTTAAATTTGCCACAATTTGACAAAAAGATAAAATTGTTAAAGTCTTTCACTTCAAGAAAAAGTCCTTCATCAGTGGAATAATTTTTTTTGCTATCTTCAAGATATTCTTTAATAAACTCACTTGCATATACTTTTGTTTTAAAAGTTTTGATATAATCTTCAACATAAAAAGCATGGTCAAAATGCCCATGAGTTAAAAGAATACCCACCACTTCTTTACCTTGAACATAATTTTCTATCTCTTTGGCTGGCACGCCACAATCAACAATTAAAACTTTGTTATTGTTTTCCAATATAAACTCATTACTATCATAAAGTTTACTTACAATTCGCATTTTATCGCTCCTAAGAGTTAATTTTAAACTATTGAAAAAATTATGTCAAATTTTTATCAATAAAAAGCAAAGTGTGTTTAATAAAAAACAAGTATCAAATAATTTTGAAACTTGTTTTCAATATAAATATTTTTAATGGCAGGGGTGGAAGGAATCGAACCCTCCTCTGGAGTTTTGGAGACTCTCATTCTACCGATGAACTACACCCCTTTACTTTTTTCTAGTCGTTTTTTATTTTACAAACTTTTTAACATTTTGTCAATCTTTTTTATCAGTAATTTCAAGAAAATTAAAATAAAAATAAGTAGATTTTAAGTCTACTTATTTTTTTCATCGTGTGCTTTCTTATATTTACATCCAAGGTCAAGCATTCCCCTTGAAATTATTGGAGATATTATAAGCCAAATTGCTGCAAGCATGATTATAATATAAATTATTATTGATGCAGCATTTCTGCCCATACACATCCAATTTACAAGGTCAAAATTGAATATGCCAACAAGTCCCCAATTAATTCCACCTATGATTGTTAAAATATAGGCAATATAATTTGCAATAATCATATTTCTTCTCCTTCATAAGTTATACTGCCCTACATTTTCTTTTTTATTCACTTAAATTTTAAAATTAATAGCCATACTTGCCAATATTTTTGTTTCGCCAATCATCATCCACTTTAACAAAAAGATGAACAATAACTTGTTTATCCAAAAGTGTTTCAGCATATTCTCTTGCAGAAATCCCAATTTCTTTTAGGTTAACACCACCTTTGCCGATAATTATTCCTTTATGGCGTTCTTTCTCACAAACAAGAGAAATATCCATCATAATTTTTTTATCGTCTTCCACCATATCTTCCATGACAACTGCAACGCCATGCGGAATTTCATTGTCAAATCTATCAAGTAACATTCCCCTAATATGCTCGCAAACCAAAAATTTGATACTTTTATCAGTGTATTCGTCATCGTCAAAAATTTTTTCTTGCTCTGGCAAGTTTGCAACAATCAAGTTTTCAAGTTCTTTTATATTTATATTTTCTTTAACCGAAATTTTTAAATCAGCATCAAAAAGTGCCACATCTTTTTTATCAATCTTATTTTTAACAACAATAACCTTTTCAGCCTTTTCTTTTAACATTTTTATGTAATCTTTTTCTTCATCATCCACAACTTTACCTGCATCTATAATATACAAAATGACATCTGCAGTGGATAAAGCAGAACGAACATTTTTCATCATAAACTTATCAAGTTTGTTCTTGCTGTGATGAATGCCCGGGGTGTCAATAAAAACGATTTGAAAATCTTTGCCTGTGTCAATGCCCAAAATATTGTTTCTTGTTGTTTGTTGCCTTTTTGAAACCACTGCAACTTCTTCTCCAACAAGCCTGTTCACAAGACTGCTTTTCCCAGCATTTGAACGACCTAAAACTGCCACATATCCGCATTTCATAGGGAAAATTCTCCCATGATTTTGTTCTGTAATTTAATCATAACTTTTTCATCACTTTCTTTTATGTGGTCAAATCCAAGAAGATGCAAAAAACCATGCAATGCCAAAAAACAAACTTCTCTTTTAAGTGAATGCTCAAGTTCTCTTGCTTGTTTTTTTGCCACATTTTTTGAAATAACTATATCCCCAACAAAAAGTAAACCAGTGTCAAAATCGGCATCTTTCATATATTTAGACAGCTTTTCGTTTGGTGTTTTGTTTAAATTTGGAAAGGAAAGGACATCTGTAACTTTATCGACATTTCTAAATTTTTTATTTAATTCTCTTATCTCTTCATCACTAACAAAATTGATTGACAGATATATATTTGAAAAATCTTCTTTCAAAACTTTTTCAGCAACCTTAAATATACTTTTAATTTTTCCTTTATATAAACCAATTTTTCCTTCAATTTTCATATTCACCCCGCAATAATTTCTCCAACAATAACATAACTTACCGTGCTAGTTCCAGACAAATGTTTAACTGTATAGAATTCATCTATGATTTTATCATAATTTGGAGAATTTTCCAAGGCTTTTTCTCTTGCTTTTTGAAGAATTTTTTCTTCTGCATCCTGATATTTTTCTGTTATATACTCTATTTCAAGTTCATATATAGTTGTTCTTTTAAGTTTTAAAGGTAAGAGAAGGTTTTTTGAAATATCTTTAAATTTCACTTCACTTTCACTCATAGAAAATGTATTTTCTTCCTTATTGGTATAAACAGTCAACCCAAAAAGTTGAACTTCATCAATTATCACAAACCTACCTGTTCTTTTAACTTCCACTCGTTCTTCAAAATGTGTATAATCCCCAACTGCATAAACTTCCAAGGTTATCTTGGCATCTGCTTTAACCTTTTGCTCTTGCCCAAAACTATCAATATAATTTGGTTCAACTAAGATATCGCCTTTTTTAACATAATCGCCAATTTTCACACAACTTGTTCCAGAAACCAGTTCAATATTTTTCACTTTTCCATCGAATTCAGCAACAATTGGCTCAAAATCGCCATAAATTTCCTCTGGCAATAACTTCTCTTTAATATTGATTACCATGGTTTGACCTTTAATAATCACAGAAACAAAACTTATTTCTTCAAAGTTGTGATAAATTCCACCTTCAACTTGTTTTGTGCTTAATTTTAACTTGTTTGAAGAATAATTTTCTTTAACAAAATCAACAATTTCCTGTGCCGACAACTTGTCCTGTCCTAAAACCTGATATTTCCAAATCATTGGCGATTGAATTGCATATAAAATTGTTGCCAAAACAAAAGCAGAAACAACTGATATATTTCCGAAAATTTTAAAAAATAAAGGAGAAAAGCCATGATTTTCTTCTAATAATATTTCATATCCTAGTTCCAACAATATTTTCTTTGCTTTCTTGCTTTCATGATATTTAACTTTTAAAGTTGATAAATTTTTCTCAATTCTAACAACATCATATACATTAATTTTTTTGCTTAAAATGTTCAAATTTTTTTCTTGGTTAAGCCCTTTAATCTTAAATTTTGTATATCCACAAAAACGCATTAAAATAACTCCATTTTCTTTATTGTTCCAGATATTTTAATGGTATTTTCAGTAAGTTCCAACAAAAACATATCTTTGCCTTCAATCAAAACTCTGCCATTTTTCACTTTAAAAGCAACTAACTCTTTAGACAAGGTAACAAGACCTTTATGCCCTTCTGCATAGACAAGTTTATTGGAAATGTTTATAATGTTATACGCATCCAAACCATCAATATTTTTTATATTTTTTTTAATCTCTCCAAAAAAATTGAACATAATAAACCTAATCTATTATATGAACATTTATTAGTTAAAAGAACATAAAAAAAGAATGGTTTTCCATTCTAATTTAAACAAAGTCATCGCTATCATAATCTTTTCTTGCCAAGATTTTTGAAAGCAAAATATTTTTCATTTCAGGTGTCATTTTTTTCATAATGTCGTCAATATCAATACCATTTTCAAAATAATCTTTTTTAAAGTCATCCATATCATAAGTTTTTGTTCGATTATTTCTAAACAATCTTGTTCCAGAAAAATTATTTTTGGAATTTTTTCTTTTATTCAAAAATTCTTGATAAGTTTTTTCAATATCATCAAAATCATCATCGTCTTCATTTTCGTCATTAACATTGAAACTTGGTTTACTTAAATCAAAAACATTTTTTGACACTATTAAGTCTTCAAGTTTAAAATCTTCAAAAATTGGCTCATCTTCTTTAATTTCTTCCACACTTGGAACAACTTTTTCAGAATCTTTCTTTTTATTAAAAGTTAAATTTGCAATTTCAGTTTCATCCTTTTTTTCAAATGATAAAGTTTTTTCTTTTTTCAAAATCTTATCTTTTTTATGCTTGATAAGAAAAAATGCTAAA
>CALWFX010000007.1 GCA_944377765.1 uncultured Clostridia bacterium | reverse complement strand
ATGTCAGTTGCAATTAAAAAACAAAAATTTGGAAAAGCCGAAAGATATACTTTTGCACAACTTAAAAATTATCTTGATGTTCCACCTCTTCTTGAAATTCAAAGAAACTCTTTCAAGGAATTTTTGGAACATGGAATTAGAGAAGTTTTAGATGAATTTTCTCCTATTGTTGATTATAGTGGTAAAGCAAAACTTTATCTTCTTGACATCGCAATGGATAAAGCACCTAAATATTCAACAAAGGAATGTAAGCGTAGAAGTGCAACTTATTCCATTCCTTTAAATGTTAAGGCTCGCTTTGTTGTGGAAGAAACAGGTCAAGCTGTTGAAGATTATGTTTTCTTGGGCGATATTCCATATATGACGGAAGATTGCACATTCATTTTTAATGGTGTTGAAAGAGTTGTTGTTAATCAAATTATCAAATCTCCAAACTACTATCTTTTAAGAGATAAAAGCCAAGATAACTCCACACTTGTTGGGCAAATCATTCCAAAGCGTGGTATGTATATTGAAGTTAAGCAAGGCGCAAACGAAGTTTTGAACATTGTGCTTGACAGAAGAAACAGAATCACTCTTGGACTTTTCCTTAAATGTTTTGGCTATACTGCTGATGAAATTTCCAAACTTTTTGGAGATCACAGACTTGTTAAACATGTGCTTGAAAAAGAAACTCAGCAAACACAAGAAGAAGCACTTTTGGAATTTGCAAGAAAAACTCGTCCTGCAGATGTTCCATCCGCTGAAACAACAAGAAGTTATTTGAACCTTTGGTTCTTCTCTGACCAATACTACAATCTTTCAAGAGTTGGTCGTTATAACTTAAATAAAAAATTATCTATTGCAAAAAGAATTACAGGACAAATTTCTTGTGATGATATTGTAACAGAAGATGGCGAAATTTTGGTTAAGGCAGGTCAAGAAATTGACGCTGAAACCGCTAATAAAATTAAAGCAAATGGTATTAATGAAGTTTGGATTCAACTTCCAGACAAAAAATATCTTGTTAGAGGCAATAATAGAGTTAAACTTTCAGATATTTTCCCATGTGATGAAAAAGAACTTGGAATTTTGGAAGAAGTTTATTATCCAGTTTTAAAAGAAATTTTAAAGGAAAACAAAACCAAAGAAAAGAGAATGCAAGCCATTAAAGAAAGAGCAAAAGACTTGATGATTACAACTCTTACAATGGATGATATTTTGGCTTCAATCTCAATGTATCTTGATGTTCTTGAAGGTATTGCAAAAACTGACAAGATTGAACACTTATCAAATAAAAGAATTGCAACTGTTGGCGAACTTTTCTATGACCATTTCCGCTCTGGCATCACAAAACTTGTTTCTAATGTTAGAGAAACACTTCAAGGTAAAGAACTTAGCGAAGTTACTCCAAGACAAATTGTAAATCCTAAAGCTGTTAATAGAGCGCTTCGTGATTTCGTTGCTTCTTCTCAGCTTTCTCAACTTATGGATCAAGTAAATCCACTTTCTGGTATCACACAAAAACGCCGTGTTTCTGCTGTTGGTCCTGGCGGTATCAAAAAGGAAAGAGCAGATGCTGAAATCCGTGATATTCACTATACTAACTATGGCAGAATTTGTCCTATTGAAACTCCAGAAGGTCAGGCTATTGGTCTTGTTAACACTCTTACAAGTTATGCAAAAGTAAACGAATATGGTTTCCTTGAAACTCCTTATAGAAGAGTGGACAAAGAGACTGGAAAAGTTTCTGACAAATGTGAATACTTCATGGCTGACATTGAAGATACTGCATATATTGCTCAAGCAACTGAACCACTTGATGAAGAAGGGAGATTTGTTAATAAGAGAATTATTTGCAGGCATAAAGACTATGTTGTTGATGTTCCAGCAAAACAAGTTGATTTTGTTGATGCAAACCCAAGACAATTTATTTCTGTGGCTACTTCACTTATTCCTTTCCTTAACTCAAACGAAGCTAACCGTGCACTTATGGGCGCAAACATGCAGAGACAGGCTGTTCCACTTCTTCGTCCAGAATCTCCAGTTGTTGGAACTGGCATGGAAGAAATTGTTGCTCGTGATTGTGGTTACTGCATAAAAGCAGAAAAAGCAGGCGAAGTTGTTTATGTGAGTGCAGATGAAGTTAGAGTTAAAGATAATGAAGGCCATGTTGATATTTACACTCTTACAAAATTTGAAAAAACCAATGATGAAACTTGCATAAATCAAAAGCCTTGTGTTAAAAAAGGCGATATTGTTAAAGCAAGCGAAATTATTGTTGATGGTTATTCTTGTGAAAATGGCGAACTTGCTCTTGGAAAAAATGTTCTTGTTGGATACATGAACTGGGAAGGCTATAACTTTGAAGACGCTATTCTTATCAATGAAAGACTTGTTAAAGATGATGTTTACACTTCAATCTGCTTGAAAGTTGAAGAATTGAAATGTAGAACAACCAAACTTGGAGATGAGCAAATAACTCGTGATATTCCAAATCTTGGCGAAGATGCTCTTAAAAATCTTGATGAAAATGGTATCATCAGAATTGGTGCAGAAGTTCGTCCTGGCGACATCTTGGTTGGTAAAGTTTCTCCTAAGGGCGAAACAGAATTAAGTCCTGAAGAAAGACTTCTTCGTGCTATTTTTGGCGAAAAAGCAAGAGAAGTTCGTGATACATCCCTTCGTGTTCAACATGGTAAAGGTGGTGTTGTTGTTGATGTTCAAATCTTTTCAAGAAAGAACAAAGACGAATTGGAACCAGGTGTTAATGAACTTGTTAAAGTTTTCATTGCTCAAAAGCGTAAACTTTCTGTCGGTGACAAAATGTCTGGGCGTTATGGTAACAAGGGTGTTGTTTCCATTGTTATGCCAGAAGCAGACATGCCATTTATGGCTAATGGAAAGCCTCTTGACATCATTTTGAACCCTCTTGGTGTTCCTGCTCGTATGAACTTAGGACAAGTTCTTGAAGTTCACTTGGGACTTGTTGCTGGCTCTTTAGGCTGGAAAGTTGCAACCCCTGCTTTTGATGGTGCTGATGTTAACAAGATTAAAGAACTTTTGAAGGAAAATAATTTCCCAGAAGATGGCAAAGTTCAACTTTATGATGGAAGAACTGGCGAACCTTTTGAAAATAAAACCACAATTGGTATTAAATATATGCTTAAACTTAACCACATGGTTGACAGCAAAATTCATGCTCGTTCAATTGGACCTTACTCACTTATCACACAACAACCACTTGGCGGTAAAGCACTTTTTGGTGGTCAAAGATTTGGTGAAATGGAAGTTTGGGCTTTGGAAGCATATGGTGCTTCTCATGTTCTTCAAGAAATGCTCACAGTTAAATCTGATGATGTTGTTGGAAGAGTTAAAACTTTTGAAGCTATTGTTAAGGGCGAACCAATTTCTGAACCGGGAATTCCTGAATCATTCAAAGTTCTTGTTAAGGAACTTCAAGCCCTTGCTCTTGATGTTAAGATTTTAACTGAAAATGACGAAGAAATTGATTTACCTGAACTTTCTCAAGATGAACACGATAAGCCAAGTCTTGAAAATGAAGTGGAAAATGACCTTAAAAACGTCACTCTTGATATTGATGAAATCATTAATGGTAATGATGAAGAAGAAAAGAAGAGTGATATTGAAGAAGCTATCGAAGAACAAACTTCAACAACAGGACTTGATGATATTGACTTATTTGATGACTTTGGAGATTTTGATGAATAGCAAAAACTTTTCTAGTGTAGAAAAGTTACAAAAGACACCGAGGGGTTTCGATTCCCCTCGGACACCCACAAACGACTTACTTAGAAAGTAAGCAAAAAAGTGGATAAAGTATTTAAAAGTTATTTATATGGTATTTGAAATATAAAGTTTATATAATCACAAAAACTAGTGTTAAATATACAAAAATAAAATTTTAGGGGAATGTTATGTTTGAACTTAATAATTTTGAAAAAATTAAAATTGGTATTGCTTCACCTGAAAAAATTAGGGAATGGTCTCATGGCGAAGTAACTAAACCTGAAACTATCAACTATAGAACACAAAAACCAGAAAAAGATGGTCTTTTCTGTGAAAGAATTTTTGGACCTAAAAAAGACTGGGAATGCCATTGCGGTAAGTATAAAAAAATTCGTTACCGCGGTGTTATTTGCGATAAGTGTGGTGTTGAAGTTACAAGAAGTAAAGTTCGTCGTGAAAGAATGGGACATATTGAACTTGCTTGTCCTGTAACTCATCTTTGGTACTTTAGAACTGTTCCTTCTCGCATTGGAATGCTTCTTGACCTTACTCCAAAAACTTTGGAGCAAGTGGTTTATTATATCAATTACATTGTTACAGACCCTAAAAATACAGATTTGGAATATAAACAAATTTTAACTGATAAAGAATATCGTGACGCTATTGAAAAATATGGCTATGGCAGTTTTGATGCTGGCATGGGTGCAGAAGCAATTAAAAAACTTCTTGGCGATGTTGACCTTGAAAAAGAAGCTAAAACTCTTAAAGAAGAATTGAAAACTTCAAAAGGTCAAAGAAAAATTAAAGCAGCAAAGAAACTTGATATTGTTGAATCTTTCAGAAAAAGCGGAAACAATCCAACTTGGATGGTGCTTGATGTTATTCCTGTTCTTCCACCAGACCTTCGTCCTATGGTTCCACTTGATGGTGGCAGATATGCAACAAGTGATTTAAACGATTTGTATCGTCGTGTTATTAACAGAAATAATCGTTTAAAGAAACTTATGGAACTTGGTGCTCCTGATGTTATTATTAGAAATGAAAAGAGAATGCTTCAAGAAGCAGTTGACAACCTTATTGATAATGGTAAGCGTGGTAAGGCTGTTCAAGGCTCTAAGCAAAGAGATTTGAAATCACTCTCTGCAATGCTCAGTGGTAAACAAGGTAGATTTAGACAAAATCTTCTTGGTAAGCGTGTTGACTACTCAGGTCGTTCTGTTATTGTTGTTGGCCCAGAACTTAAAATTTATCAATGTGGTCTTCCAAAAGAAATGGCTCTTGAACTTTTCAAACCTTTCATTATGAACAGACTTGTTGAAATGAATTTGACAAACAACATTAAAACTGCAAAACGTATGATTGAAAGAGAAAAACCTGTTGTTTGGGATATTTTAGCAGATGTTATTAAAGACCATCCTGTTCTTTTAAATCGTGCTCCAACACTTCACAGACTTTCTGTTCAAGCATTTGAACCAGTGCTTGTTGAAGGTAAGGCAATCAAACTTCACCCAGCCGCTTGTACTGCATTTAACGCAGACTTCGATGGTGACCAAATGCCTGTTCATATTCCTCTTTCAATTGATGCAAGAACTGAAGCAAGAACTTTGATGCTTGCATCTAACAATATTTTAAAACTTTCTGATGGCGAACCAATTGTAACTCCAACACAGGACGTTGTGCTTGGCTGTTATTATCTCACTCTTGTTCGTCCAGGTGCTAAGGGAGAAGGAAGCATATTTGCATCTCGTAATGAAATGATTTATGCATATCAAACCAAAAATCTTGACCTTCAAGCAGAATGCACTGTTAGAATGACAAAAGAATATAATGGTAAAACTTACAAAAAGAGAATTATAACAACTGTTGGTCGTGTTCTTTTCAATAACATTATTCCACAAGACCTTGGATATGTTGACAGAACAATTGAAGACAACATTTGCGAACTTGAAATTAATAAGCCTGTTAAAAAGGCAGAACTTAAAAGTCTTGTTGCAGATGTATATGACAAGTATGGCACAACTGAAACTGCAAACTTGGTTGACAGACTTAAAGATATTGGTTACAAGTATTCCACTCTTGCTTCAATTTCAGTTAACATATATGATATTGAAGAACCAAAAGAAAAGGCTGAAATTTTGAAGGAAGCAGAAGACCAAGTTCTTGAAAATGAAAAACTTCTTCGTCGTGGTCTTATCACTCTTAATGAAAAACTTGATGCCAATATTGATGTTTGGAACCATGCAGTTAATAAGGTTCAAGATGCTGTTGTTAAATCAATTTCTGAATTCAACCCATTCAGTCTTATGGTCCTTTCAGGCGCTCGTGGTAACAAAGTGCAATTGAACTCTGACTGTGGTATGATTGGTATTAAAACCACTGCATCTGCAACAAAAAATGATATGGCAATTAAGTCTTCATTCAGACAAGGTTTAACTCCAATTGAATATTTCGTTAACTCTCGTGGTTCTCGTAAAGGTCTTTCTGATACAGCGCTTAAAACTGCTGACTCTGGTTACCTTACGAGAAGACTTGTTGATGTTGCTCAAGATGTTGTTATTACCACTGAAGACTGCTTTGCTGATGCTGGTGAAAAAGTTAAAGGCGTTACTGTTTCCGAACTTGTTTCAGATGGATTTGTTCAAGAAACTTTAAGCGAAAGAATTTATGGACGTGTTGCTGTTGAAGATATAGTTAATCCAAAGACTAAGGAAATTATTGTTCATGCAAATGAAATGATTTCAAAATCACAGGCACAGGCGGTTGAAGATGCAGGTATTAAAGAAGTTCAAATTCGTTCTTTAATCACTTGTCGTTGCAAACATGGTGTTTGTGCAAAATGTTATGGAAGAAACATGTCTGGCAAAGATATGGTTACTCTTGGCGAAGCAGTTGGTATTATTGCTGCTCAGTCAATTGGTGAACCTGGCACACAGCTTACCATGAGAACCTTCCACACTGGTGGTTCTGCTGTTGCTGCCGATATTACACAAGGTCTTCCAAGAGTTGAAGAAATTTTTGAAGCAAGAAAACCAAAAGGCGAATGTTTGCTTTCTGAAGTTGCTGGTAAAGTTCATATTAAGGAAGATGCTAAAAACTATACTATCACAATTATCACTGGCGAAGGCGACATTGACTATGAAGTTAGAAAACCAGTTGTTTTGAAAGTTAAAGAAGGCGAACATGTTGAACCTGGCACACAACTTACAAATGGTGCAATCAATCCAACCGACCTTTTAAGAACAAAAGGTATTAAGGGACTTGAACAATATCTTCTTTCTGAAGTTATTAAAGTTTACAGAGGTCAAGAAGTTAAAGTTAATGACAAGCATGTTGAAATTATCATTCGTCAAATGCTTAAAAAGGTTAAAATTGAAGATGCTGGCGACACAGATCTTCTTACTGGCGAAGTTGTTGATATTTCAAGATGTGATGAAGAAAATGAAAGAGTTCTTCGTGAAGGTGGCAGACCTGCCATTGCAAGAAGAATGCTTCTTGGAATTACAAGAGCGGCTCTTATGACAGAATCTTTCCTTTCGTCATCATCTTTCCAAGAAACATCAAGAGTGCTTACCGATGCTGCTCTTAAAGGTAAAGTTGATAACCTTGTTGGTATCAAAGAAAATGTTATTATCGGTAAACTTATTCCAGCTGGAACTGGACTTAAAAAATATCGTTCAGTTGTTCCTGTTAAGGTTGAAAAAGAAGAAGAAACAACTGCAATATAAAAATTTGAACTCTGCCAAGCAGAGTTCTTTTATTTTAAGTTGACTAAAAAATATGATTTATGTTAAATTTATTAATAGGTGTATTTTATGAATAATGTTGAAAAAATTTTTAATTTCTATATGCTAGCAAATAAATTAAAAACAACTTTAAGAACAGGTTGGCTTCACTGGAATGTTGAAAATACACGAATTGAAAGTGTGGCAGAGCATGTTTATGGAACAATCATGCTTGCAGTGTCTATCTATGCAAATTGTAATCTCAAAGACCTTGATTTTGAAAAGGTGGCTTTAATGCTTGCTCTTCACGAAACAGAAGAAATCATAATTGGTGATATTACCATGTTTGAATATGAGGAGATTAAAACGAAGAAGGAAGAAGGGCGAAAGGCAGTTCAGCAAATATTTCAAGACTGCATAAATAATGATAAGTTTTTAAGTATTATAGCGGAATTTGAAGAGAGAAATACACAAGAAGCAAAGTTTGCATATATGTGTGATAAACTTGAAGCAGACATTCAAGCATATATTTATCGAAACAACTTTAATTTAAAAAATGCTAATCCAATTTGTTTAAGCGATGAAAGAATTGTTGAAATGAATAAAAAAGGTTTAAATAGGGTTGACCAGTATTTTCTTGAAAGTGATAGTGTGAAATTTTCAGGAATTTTTGAAGAAATAGCAAATTTTTTGCGTAAACTTGAAAAGTAATAAGAATAAATTTTGTTATTTATTGCATTTTTCTTAAATTCCATATTGACAAACATATATGCAAGTGGTATCATGAGAATGTATGGAGTGAATTATGGATAAAGTTTGTGTAACACAAAAATCAGGCGGACTATATGATTTTTTGCATGAAAAATTTGATTTTATTAAAGATAAAGTTATTTTTCTTTCAGGAGAAGTTGCTTGCAAATTTTTACATATGGCACGAAATATGTGTGCAAATATTGAACAAGAAGAATGCAAGGGTGGACTTATTTATACTTTTACATTTCCTTGTGCAGATGAAGATATAATGAAAGAAAAAGTTAAAATTTTACACGATTTAGAGCATGGCAGAACTTTTAAACTTCTTTCTTTTACAAGTTTTGGAAAAGTGTATAAATGTGATCATATGAACACAAATAAAGTTTTATTATGTGAAACACTTAAAGATTACAATTTAGAAGCATATAATTCACTTTAATTGCAAAATTACCATATTTACATTTATATATTTGTATGTTATAATGTTTTAGAAGGAAGATTTTAAGATATGATTAGCAAAGATAAATTTTTATATAATTATACAGTTGTTTATTCAAGATTTTTACTTACAAATGATTTTGATGTTGTCAGAGATGACTTGATTTTTCTTGCAAAAAATGGAGAGTTGCATGCTCTTTCAAAATATTTGTTTTTTGAAAATCCAGATAATTTGGATGAAAATTTAGTAAAAATTGCAAAAAATATTGAAAAAAAAGAAAAAAAGACCCCTGAAGAGTGGGAAGTTGTCGCAAGTTTGCATAGCAAAGATATAATTCCTTGTTTTAGAGAACAAACACTTTGCACTGCAAGTCAAATGGAAGATTTCTTTACAGATGCGATTTCAAGATATGACTATATACGAGATGAATTTGACCATAAAAGATGCAATGGAGAATGTTTAAACCAAAGTATTGACAAAATATATAATATTTACAAAAATTTGCTGGCAACTGATTATATTAAAGCAATCAAAAATGCACAAGCAGGTTATTATAAAAATTTTATCAATACAAATAACGCAATTGATGGGTATTCATTTATTGAACTTACAAATAAACCTTTTGCAGATGTTAACTATATGAGTGAACAAGATTTTAAGGATAATATTTTTAAGAAAAGGTTTTCAAGAAAAGATATATTCAAAGGACTTTTAGCATTAAATAAAAAGGCTCAAAGAGAAGGAGTAAACAGTGTTATCAGTGCATTTTGCTATAATAATTCTTTGTTGTGTCAACAAAAGAAAAAAGATTTAGGATACTTTGGTCTTCAAGACATTGCAAAACAAGATTTAATTACTGTTGAAACCTCAAATTTAAGTTTAGTTTAAAAACAGGCTTTTGCCTGTTTTTTATTGTGTCCTATGGCTCAAAAGTTTTAGCGGTGTTTTATATTATAAAAAATATTATTATTTTTGTAAAAATATGTAAAATTATTTGACTATATGTCGAAATTGTGATATCATGCTATATATATTAAAGGAGTAGATATGATGAAAGAAGAAAACAAAAATATACTTGTATATAATATTGAAAATATCACTAAAATTATGTTTAAACCACATAATAATTATAATTATGACAGAAGTAATTTAAAGATTATTAATGAAGATGCAAAGAACAAAATTATTTTGTATAAATCAAAAATGCCATTTGAAGACTATGACTTTACAATTCCTAAAAATGAAATGGAAAATATTTATAGAATAAGACTGGAAATTCTTAGAAAAAAGTAAAAATAGAATTAATGTGAAGTATATAGTAATATGTTAGGGCTATGCTGAAATTTTAAGCAAAGATAGCTCTATTTTTTGGTGTTTTATGCAAGTAAGCTATAAATTTAAAAAATATTTATAAAACAAAACTATTGCAATTCATTTTTGTTTGTGTTATACTTTGGTTAATAAATTAGACACGCTGGAACAATAGAAATTGAAACAGATTGGTTAATATTAAGAGCGTATATTGAATCTTTGCAAAATTTTGTACATAGATACAAAAATGAAGATATAATAATCGAACTTTTATCGTACCCGGGTTATATAGATGATTACACCAAAACAATAACATCTTATTTAGATAGAGATAAGGAATTGAACACTTTAAAACAAGCAAAAGATGAAGGATTATTTGATAAAATTCAGTTAGTTGATTATTCTGTATTGAATTAAAAAATGAATAAAATTTAGATAGTCGATAAGGAAAAATTTTATATTAAAACCTTACTCCAAACCAATCTTTATTAAAAAATAAAACGAACTTTGAAGTTGAGATTTGCTCTCTTTCAAGGTTCGTTTTATTCTTCTTTGGTGCCGGAAGAGGGGGTCGAACCCTCATGAAGTTGCCCTCGCGGGATTTTGAGTCCCGTGCGTCTGCCATTCCGCCATTCCGGCATTTTTTGATTGTGGGGTATATTTTATGTTTAAAGTGACTTTTTCAAACTTTTAAAATATTTATACCACTTGCATATATTATCATATTTCTTAATTATTTGCAAGTATTTTTAATGTTTTTTTAAATATATGGGTAAAACTCTTGCTTATTTTTCTTGAAAATAATATAATCATATTGAATAAGAAATTTTTAAGATAATTTTAATCTTAAATTGTTTTGTTAACAAATATATTTAGTTTTTTGATTTATTTATTTTAATTTTGATTAACTTTAATTTTTATTTGATAATTTAATATTTGTTTAAGTTTAAGGTGGAATTAACTTAAAAATTTACTTCTTAATGGGTAGATTAGTATGATTTTTAAGAAATTTTTTAACAAAGATACTGCTTTAATTAAAGATTTAGCAGAAAAATTTAATGTTTTGCCATCAACTATGTATTTAATGGTTTCTAGGGGTATTACTGACGAAGAAAAAGTTAGAGAATATTTATCAATTGGAAATCTATTAAATCCTTTTTTAATTAAAGGGATGAAAGAACTATGTGAAAGAATTGACCTTGCAAAAAAGTTAGATGACAGAATTTTGATTTTTGGAGATTATGATGTTGATGGAATAAGTGCTACTGCAATTATGCTTAAAACATTGAAAAAAATGGGGATAAATGCAGATTTTTATCTTCCTAATCGTTATGAAGATGGGTATGGTTTGTCTTGTGCTGTGATTGATAAAATTGAGAAAAAATTTTGTCCAGACCTTATTATCACAGTGGATTGTGGCATTTCTTGTTATGAAGAAGTGGAATATGCCAAGCAAAAAGGAATTGAAATCATTGTTACTGACCACCATGAAATTCCAGAAAAAATTCCTAACACTTTGGTTTTAAATGCAAAAATTCCTGAACAAGAGTATCCTTTCAGAGAACTTTGTGGAACTGGGCTTGCATATAAGATAAGTGAAGCACTTCTTGGGCAGAAAAAAGCGGAAGAGTTTTTGCCAATTGCATCCATCGCAACAATTGCAGATATTGTGTCACTAACTGGAGAAAACAGAAATATTGTTAAAAAAGGTTTTCAATGTTTTGACAAATTGCCACTTGGAATTAAGCAACTTTTTAAGGATAACAAAGTTTCGCTTTCTCAACCAAGTTCCACAGATATTGCCTACAAAATTGCGCCTAAAATTAACTCTGCGGGACGCATGGGCTGTGCGGAAGATAGTTTGATGCTATATTTAAGTGAAGACCCTGTTGAAATTAGAAAATACTTGAACAAGATTTCTGCTCACAATCAAAAAAGGCAGGAACTTTCTGCGCAAATTATGGAAGATTGTGAAAAAGCCATTAAAAAAATGGACTTATCTAAAAATAGAGTTATCACTCTTGCTTCGAAAAAATGGGATCAAGGAATTTTGGGTATTGCTTGTGCAAGACTTGTGGAAGAGTATAATAGACCTGTTTTTCTTTTTTCACAAACAGGCGACACTTTGCATGGTTCAGGGCGCAGTATTGATGATATTAACATTCATGAACTTTTATCTTCCATGCAGGATATTTTGGAAACTTTTGGTGGGCACACAATGGCAGCAGGGCTCACTCTTAAAAGAGAAAAATATGAAGAATTTTGCAATCGTGTGAATGCCTTTTGTTTTGAAAAAATTAATGATAAGGTTTTTATTCCAATTAAGTATTATGACCTTGACATTAAAATTGAAGAAATTAATGACAGATTTTTAAAGGAACTTAAACTTTTAGAGCCATATGGATGTGGAAATCCAAAACCAAAATTTAGAATTACTGCTGAAAATGTGGAAATTTTGCCAATGAAATATTGTCCAAATCATTGCAATATAAACATTGGTGATTTACAACTTGTTTACTTCAATTTTATTAAAAATTATAACGCACTTTTCTTTTCAAGATACAAATCTTTTATATTTGAATTTCAAGACAATGGAAAAAAAGGAACAATCAATGATTTTGATGCTGGCAGTTTCATTATTGACAATGCACATATGTTCACATATCCAGTTCAACTTGAACAATTATTATATGACGAAGGGAAGGAAATTTCTTTTACCTATTATCCAAAGGAAGAATTATTAAATTTTGTTGCTTCCACGCAAGGCGGAGTGTATGGCACTTGCTTTGTTACATTTTCGGCATACGATTTTGTTTCTTTCTCAAAAAACTATTCCAAAGAAAATATCTTTCATGTTGGCATATTTGATGAGTTTTGCCTTGGCTATAACAGTCTTTTGCTTTCACCACGCGGTGTTAACTGGGCAAAAAATTTTAATAAGATTGTTTTTCTTTCGCCAGTTTTAGATAGTGGATATATTGCTGAACTTGTGAAAGTGTCCAATGCTGAAATTTATCTTCCAATTGAAACACAAGATGACAAAAATCGTTATAATAATATAAGCCTTTCAAGAGAAAATTTTGGTAAAGTATTTAAGGCACTTGTTTCAAAACAGGGTGGAAAATTTTATTCGCCAGTTGATTTTTATGAAGCAAAACTTAAGGGAAAAGTTACCTTTGACACATTTTATGTTGCATACTTAACTTTTTTACAACTTGGACTCATTAAAAAAACTGATGAAGCATATTTTAACTTTGTTGAAGTTCCAAATGTTAAGAAATCATTGACTGAAGCAAAAATTTACAACAAGTTGTCTTTAATTAAAAATTCATGGAGTAAAAAATGAAAGAA
>CALWFX010000006.1 GCA_944377765.1 uncultured Clostridia bacterium | reverse complement strand
AACTATGCATTTAAGTGGCGAACCAACTGACCACGACAGAGTTTATGCTGAAAATATGATTTTAATTGAAAAAGTTCATGCTTTACTTAAAGATAAAAACAAGATTATTGTTGAATAATTTAAATTTATGTTTACGCATGATAAATTAATATTTTAAGAAAAAAGGGGTGAAATTATGCTTGTACCTATGGTAGTTGACCAAAATGGTTCAAATGAAAGGTCTTATGACATTTATTCAAGATTACTTGAAGATAGAATTGTTTTTTTAACTGGAGAAATTAATGATGCTTCTGCAAATATCATTATTGCCCAACTTATTTATCTTGAAGGAAAAAATCCTGATAAAGATATTTTCCTTTATATAAACAGTCCTGGCGGTTCTGTCAGTGCTGGCATGGCAATTTATGACACAATAAACTATATTAAATGTGATGTTTCAACAATTTGCATTGGGCTTGCTGCTTCAATGGGAGCCTTTCTTCTTTCAAGCGGAACAAAAGGTAAGCGTTTTGCTTTACCAAACAGTGAAATTATGATACATCAACCACTTGGCGGAGCACAAGGTCAAGCAAGTGATATTGAAATTCAAGCAAGACATATTCAAAAAATTAAAGCAAAACTCAACAAAATTTTAAGTGAAAACACTGGCAAACCACTTGAAACTATTGAAAAAGACACCGATAGAGATAACTATATGTCTGCAGAAGAAGCAAAAGAATATGGGCTTATTGATAGCATATTTTATACAAGAAAATCTAAGTAAGGGGAAATATGAAAGAAATTGATATGTGCGCTTGTTCCTTTTGTGGAAAGCTACAAAAAGAAGCAAAAAAACTTATAGCAAATCCAAGTGGTGATGCATATATTTGTGACGATTGTGTTAGAATTTGTGCTGACATAATTAAAGAAGAAGCAATTAAAGTTAATGTTTTTAAAGATTTAGTAATTCCTTCTCCAAAGGATATTAAAAAAAGCCTTGATAATTATGTGATTGGACAAGAGCAAGCAAAAAAAGTTCTTTCTGTTGCTGTTTTTAATCATTATAAACGAATTAATTATAATTATCACAACAAAATTGATGGTACAAGGAAAAATGCTAATAAGAACACTTTGGAACTTGAAAAAAGCAATGTTTTAATGATTGGTCCAACAGGTTCTGGCAAAACACTTTTGGTTAAAACTCTTGCAAAAATTTTGGATGTTCCTTTTGCTTGTGCTGATGCCACAACTTTAACAGAAGCAGGTTATGTTGGCGAAGATGTTGAAAATGTTCTTTTAAAATTAATTCAAAATGCCGATTATGATGTTGCAAAAGCAGAGCGTGGCATAATTTATATTGATGAAATTGACAAAGTTTCAAGAAAAAGTGAAAACAGGTCAATCACTCGTGATGTGGGTGGCGAAGGTGTGCAACAAGCACTTTTAAAAATCATTGAAAGCACAGTTGCTTCTGTTCCACCACAAGGCGGAAGAAAACATCCACATCAAGAGATGCTACAAATTGACACAACAAACATCTTGTTTATTTGTGGCGGTGCTTTTGTTGGGCTTGATGATATTATATATAAAAGGATGAGTTCGTCTTCACTTGGTTTTAATGCCACAATTAAAAATTCAAGTGAAAGAGCAAAAATCAACTACTCTAAGGATGTTCAGCCAGATGATTTAATTAAATTTGGACTTATTCCAGAGTTTGTTGGCAGACTTCCGATAATCACAGGACTTGATAATTTGGATGAAAATGCTCTTGAACGCATTTTGGTTGAACCTAAAAACTCTCTTGTTAAACAATACACTGAACTTTTCAGAATGGATGGCTTTGAACTTGAGTTTGAAAAAGAAGCAATTAATTATATTGCCAAAAAAGCTATTGAACTTAAAACAGGAGCAAGGGGTATTCGCACAATCATGGAAACAAGGATGACTGAACTTATGTTTGACCTACCAGACCCAAAGGTTTATGGAAAAGTAATAATCACTCGTGATTTCATGGAAAATGGAGCAAAGCCAAAACTTATTAGAAGAGAAATCATTGATAACATTGAAAAAATGGATGAATTAAATGGAATAAAAAATGTAGAGGCAAAATAGAATAACCACGATTAATTTCGTGGTTTTTTATTACTTTATGAAAATTATTTTGATAACGAAATAAAAAATGTTATAATCAAATTTGAGTAATGTATATTGGGAGTATGTGATGTTATCAAAATTGAAAAGTTTAGGACTTACTGGGATTGATGGTTTTGTTGTTGACATTGAAACAGATATTGTTGGCGGTGTGCCAAATTTTGAACTTGTTGGACTTGGAGATACAGCAGTTAAAGAAGCAAAGGAAAGAGTTAAGTCTGCAATAAGAAACAGTGGGTTTGAATATCCAGTTAAGCATATAACCATAAACTTAGCACCTGCAGATATAAAAAAAGAAGGTCCAATCTACGACCTTGGCATTGCAATTGGAATTTTGGGTGCTTCTGACCAACTTCAAAATAAAACATACAAAGATTATTTATTTCTTGGAGAACTCTCTCTTGATGGCACAATAAAGAAAATTAAAGGCGTTTTGCCAATGATAATAAGTGCCAGAAATTTTGGCTATAAAAAAATCATACTGCCAAAAGACAATAAGGAAGAAGCAAGTTTTATTGATAACATGGAAATTTACACTTTTTCTACCTTAAAAGAAGTTGTTGAATTTTTAGACGCTAATGATTTATCTTTTAAGGAAAATTTTAAAGTGCCAACAAAAACTTTTGAAGAAATCGCTTTGGTTAATTCTAATAAACTTGACTTTGAAAATGTTAAAGGTCAACGCATGGCAAAGCGTGCTCTTGAAATTGCGGCAGCGGGCGGACATAATGTTTTAATGATTGGACCGCCGGGAAGTGGGAAAAGCATGCTTGCAAAATGCTTTTCTGGAATTTTACCAAATCTTACATTTGACGAGGCTTTGGAAGTTACAAAAATTCATTCTGTTGCTGGCGAACTTGATTTAAAGAAAGGAATAATAACCGAAAGACCTTTCAGAACACCGCATCACACAGCAACAGCCATAAGTTTAACAGGCGGTGGCACACACAGTAAACCCGGAGAAATAAGTTTGGCACATAATGGAGTTCTTTTTCTTGACGAGTTTCCAGAATATTCAAGACACCTGATTGAAACATTAAGACAACCACTTGAAGATGGATATATAACAGTTGCAAGAGCACAACAAACAATCACATATCCTGCTTCTTTCACATTGATTGCCAGCATGAACCCATGCCCATGTGGAAATTATGGAGCAAAAGACAGAGAATGCACTTGCACACCAACTCAAATACATAAATATCTTTCCAAACTTTCAGGACCTATTATGGACAGAATTGATATTCATGTTGAAGTTGATAACATAACTTATCATGAACTTAATGCTGAAAATAAGGAAGAGCCAACTGCTAAAATTAAAGAAAGGGTGGATAGGGCAAGGAAAATTCAACTTGAACGCTTTAAAGGCACAAAAACATATTGTAATGCAAAAATGACTGTTCCGCAGATGAAAAAGTTTTGTAAACTTTCTGAAGAATGTCAAAAACTTATGGAAATGGCTTTTACTAACCTTAAACTCAGTGCAAGAGCACATGACAGAATTTTGAAAGTGGCAAGAACCATTGCTGACCTTGAAGGTGTGGAAAATATAGCACCAAACCATATTGCAGAAGCAGTGTCTTATAGGGGACTTGACAGAAAATATTGGGATTAATAATATAGATGGAGAAATATGGATAATTATAAAAAGTTTTTAATTTTTTTATCAAAATATGAACTTACAAACAAAAAACTTGAAAGCATCATGAGCATTGTTGAAGATAAAAACATTGAAAGTATTGACAATTTGATTGAAGACGCGGATATTGTCAATCTTTTATCTTCAAATGAATATCATGAGATGTTAAAAGATGCAAATGAAAGATTTTTATCTTCTTTAATTGCAAATTTAGAACAAAGCGAAGTTAAAGTTATAACGAAAAAAGATGAAGAATATCCTAAAAGTCTTGCTGACCTTCAGGATGCTCCAATGATTTTGTATGCTAAGGGCGATTTATCTCTTTTAAATAGCAAAGCAATTTCCATTGTTGGAACAAGGTCGCCTTCAAATTATGGAAAGTATGTAACAGAAAAATTTGCAGAAACTTTGGCAAAAGCGGGTTTAACAATTGTTAGTGGGCTTGCATATGGAATTGATGCAATATCACACAAAAAAGCACTTGAAGTTGATGGCAAAACCATTGCAGTTTTGGGTGGTGGGTTCAATCACATATACCCTGAAATTCACACTTCTCTTGCAAATGAAATTGCTGAAAAAGGATTGTTAATTTCAGAATATGCACCATTTATTCGACCAACAAAATATTCTTTTCCAAAAAGAAACAGAATAATTGCAGGGCTTTCTCTTGGCACACTTATAACTGAAGCAAGTGGCAAAAGTGGAACAATTCACACAAAGGAATTTGCTCTTGAATATGGCAGAGACCTTTTTGCTGTTCCGGGAAATATTAACTCTCCAAAAAGTGAATTGCCAAACATATTAATTAAGTCTGCACAAGCCGAATGTGTGTTATCTGGAGATGATATATTAGAATATTATGGAATTGACAAAGTAAAGCAGGAAAAGAAAACTATCTCGCTTAGCATTGAAGAAGAAATCATTTTAAATTTATTAAAAAATGGCGAGCAAGATTTTGATTATCTTGCAAAAAATTCCAATATTACTGTAAATAATTTGAATAGTTATTTGACAACTTTGGAAATTCGTGGTTTAATTAAAAGAATGCCGGCGAAGACTTACATACTAAATTAATCACTTTAATGTAATTTGAAAAGGAGTTAAATTTTGAAACTTGTTGTTATCGAAGCCCCAGCAAAAAGGGAAACACTAAAAAAATATTTAGGCTCAGGTTATGAAGTTTTTGCAACAAAAGGTCATATAAGAGATTTACCTGTTAAATCTTTTGCAATTGATATGAATAACAATTTTGAGCCTCACTATGAAAACAAGCCAGATAAAAAAGAATTAATAAGCGAACTTAAACATAAGGCAGAAAAAGCCGACCAAGTTTTAATCGCAACCGACCCAGATAGAGAAGGAGAAGCAATTTCTTGGCATATTGCTCATGTTCTTGGGCTTGACCCAAACAAAAAATGTCGTATTCAATTTAATGAAATATCAAAAAATGCAGTCTTAAAGGCACTTGCAAATCCAAGGGCTATTGACCTAAATTTGGTCAATGCTCAACAAGCAAGGCGTGTTATGGATAGGATAGTTGGATATAAACTTTCTCCAATCATTTCCAAAAAAGTTGCCCCAAAACTTTCTGCTGGAAGGGTGCAATCTGTTGCTCTTAAACTTGTTGTTGACAGAGAAAAAGAGATTGAAAACTTTAAACCAGAAGAATATTGGACAGTAACTGCTTTTCATGAAAAAGATAAGATTGCTTTTAAATCTTCTCTTCAAACCTTTAAAAATAAAAGAATAAAAATTTCTAATAAAGAAGAAGTTGAAAAAGCACTTAGTGTTATTAAAACAAGCGATTTTATTGTTAAGGAAGTTAAGAAAAGCAAAACAAAATCTCATGCGCCAGCACCATTTACCACAAGCACTATGCAACAAGATGCCTTAAACAAACTTGGCATGAGCCTTAAAAAAACAACAAGCTCTGCACAAGAACTTTATGAAGGTGTTGAAGTTAAAGGGGAAGGTAAGATTGCTCTTATCACATATATAAGAACAGACTCGACAAGAGTTAGTGAAGAAGCACAAAAGGCTTGCCGAGAGTTTATTGCTGAAAAATATGGAAAGGAATATTTGCCTGCAAAACCTAATATCTATGCAACAAAGAAAAATGCACAGGATGCTCACGAAGCAATAAGACCAATTTCCATGCAGTTAACACCAGAAATGGTCAAGGACAGTTTGTCTAAAGAAAACTATAAACTTTATAAATTAATTTATGAAAGATTTTTAGCAAGCCAAATGGTTGAAGCAGAGTATAGCAACACTGTGATAAGTATTGATGCAAATGATTATGGCTTTAAAACAACAGGCAAAACTTTGGAGTTTGCTGGATACACTGCTGTTTATAAAGAGTTTGTGGAAGAAGATAAAGACAAAGACAAAAAAGAAGCTTCAAAGTTGCCAAAAATTTCGGAAGGCGAAAAACTTGAAGTTAAAGATATTAAAGAAGAACAGAAATTCACAAAACCACCTGTTCGTTACACAGAAGCAAGCCTTGTTAAAGCAATGGAAGAAAAGGGGATTGGTCGTCCTGCAACATATGCTGCAACTGTAACAATTCTAACTGCAAGAAATTATGCTGAAAAAGATGGGAAATATCTTGTTCCAACAGAACTTGGAAGAAAGATAACAGAATATCTTGAAAAATTTTTCAGTGGTGTTATAAATGTTAAATTTACCGCTCACATGGAAAATAGGCTTGATGATATTGCCGAAAATAAAGACGATTGGCATGATGTTGTAAGCAGTTTTTGGAATGGTTTTAAGGGGCTTTTAGAAAGAGCGGACTCTTCTTCTGTTTCCATGAAAAGCGAACCTATTGAAACAGATATTATTTGCGATAAGTGCGGGCATAAAATGCTTTTAAGAGATGGCAGATATGGTAAGTTTTTGGGATGTTCAAATTTTCCTAAATGTAAAAATATTATGCCATATAAAACTGAAAGCGAGAAAAAACCTGTTGGGAAATGTCCAGTGTGTCATAAAAATGTTTATGCCTTTAAAACTAAGAAGGGGAAAACTTTTTATGCTTGTGAAGACAGAACTGGTTGCAATTTCATGAGTTGGGATATTCCAACTGGGGAACTTTGCCCAAATTGTAATAAATACCTTATTAAAAAAGGTAAAATGATTAAATGTTCTTCTTGTGATTACAAAAAAGAAATACAAGAATAGGATAAACGTTTATAAATGGAGTGCATATTGAAAGAAGATAGCCTTGATTTAAAATTGAATAAAAGATTAATTAAAATAATTGGTGGGGGACTTGCTGGAATTGAAGTTGCATATATCTGTGCTCACAATGGCTATCGCGTGCATATTTTTAACAAAAATCAAAGCGAACTGACTTATGAAAAAAAAGAAGAACCTTTTGCAAAATTGTTGCAAGGGGAACTTTTTAATTTTCAAAGTCCAACTTTTTTAACCGCTGAGAAGTTTGGAAAAAACATTGCTGATATTGATGGAAATTTTATCAATCTTATGAAAGAAAAATTATGTGAACTTCCAAATGTTTCCTATATTGAAAGCGAGATTGACGAAATTAATCCTAGAGAAATAACTCTTATTGCAACAGGAAATAACACAACTGAAAAACTTTTAAAAAACCTAACTCAAATTGTTGGCGAAAGAAAGATTAATTACTATAGTCCAAGCGAAATTGCTTTTAAAAATATTGATGAAAATAAACTTTTTCATGATAAAGATAATTTATATCATATTAATTTGACAGAGGGGGAGTTTTCAATCATTAAAGATAAAATGTCGGCTTTTTCAAATGAATATGACACAACTGACCTTCGTGGACAACAAATTAGTGGAGAAAGTTTATCAAAAAATGAAGCATTAAGAACGGCAATTTTAAGACCAATCTTTAATTCATGTGGTAAAGCATATGCATCGTTGAAACTTAGAAAGCAAGATGACATATATTATTTAACTGAATTTTTTACTGCATTATCAGATGAAGAACAAAAAGAAATTTTTTCAAATATTTCTGCTCTTAATGGCGCAAAAATTGTAAGTTATGGAAAAATTTATAAAAAGACCTATTTGTCAAGTTCAATGTGTGTAAACAAATATTTACAACTTAAAAACGAAGACAACATATTTGTTTGCGGTGGTTTTTTTGGAGTGGAAGGCGTTATGGAAACCTTGCTGACTGCAAACTATGTTGCATACAATCTTATGAACATGGCGGAAGGCAAAGTTTTGCAAGAAATGACTGATAATTCTTGCACAAAACTCTTAATTGATAAATTATTACAAAAAAATGTGTTAAATCATAGGCTTTTGAGTTTTAATTATGATATAATAAATGATGAGAATGGCAAAAATATTGATACATCTGCTGTTTTTAAATTTAAAGAAAAATTTTATGGAAAATATTTTTAGTGAAATTTTTCAAGAATTAATTACAATTATAAAAG
The DNA here is from genome assembly GCA_944377765.1 of uncultured Clostridia bacterium. Classification (GTDB taxonomy): domain Bacteria; phylum Bacillota; class Clostridia; order Christensenellales; family UBA1242; genus Caccovivens. Next base: position 6,338 of record CALWFX010000006.1, on the reverse strand, counting down.
TGAGGATAAGAATGAATTATACACCAAAACAAATTGTTAGCGAACTTGATAAATATATTGTGGGACAAGCAAAGGCAAAAAGAGCGGTGGCTGTTGCATTAAGAAATCGTTATCGTCGTTCGCATTTGCCAGAAGAAATAAGAGATGAAATAACACCAAAAAATATCATCATGAGCGGGCCAACAGGTGTTGGTAAAACAGAAATTGCAAGACGTCTTGCAAAACTTGTTGGTGCACCATTTGTTAAAGTTGAAGCAACTAAGTATACCGAAGTAGGCTATGTTGGTCGTGATGTTGAAAGCATGGTAAGAGATTTAGTTGAAGTTGCTGTCAGAATGGTTAAGGACAAAAAGAAAAAAGATGTTGAAGATAAGGTTATGCCAATTGTTGAACAAAAACTTATTGACGCAATATTCCAAAATCGCAGAGTAACAACTTTGGAAGTTAAACGAGAAGACCTTGAAAATGAACTCCACAGCAGAAAATGTGAAGATGAAATTATTGAAGTTTCTGTGCTTGAAAGTCCAAAACCAATCATGGCATTTGGAAGTGGTGAAATCAATCTTGGTTCAATGTTCGACAGCCTTCAACCACCAAAACATAAGAAAAAGAAAATGAGTGTTCGTCATGCAAGAGATTTGCTACTTCAAGAAGAAACAGAAAAAATTATTGATATGGACAATGTCAATGAAGAAGCCATTTCACTTGCAGAAGAGCAAGGCATTATCTTTATTGATGAAATTGATAAAATTATTGGAAAAAGCCAAGCAACAAGCAGTGCAGATGTTTCAAGAGAAGGTGTTCAAAGAGATATTCTTCCAATTGTTGAAGGAAGCACAGTGCCAACAAAATATGGCAATGTTAAAACAGATTTCATTTTGTTTATTGCAGCGGGAGCATTCCATTTGGCTAAAATGGAAGATATGATTCCAGAACTTCAAGGTCGTTTTCCAATCAGGGTTAGCCTTGAAAGTTTAACTCAAAAAGATTTCAAGAAAATTTTAACAGCACCAAAAAATGCGGTAACCTTACAATATGCTAACCTTTTAAAGGTTGATAATATTGATTTGAAATTTACTGATGATGCTCTTGACGAAATCGCCACAATTGCAGCAAATGAAAACGAAATTGAAGATTTGGGTGCAAGACGTCTTCACACAATCATGGAATTACTTTTGGAAGATATTTCTTTCAATGCAACTGGAGAGCATCCAATGACAACAGTTGAAATTGACAGAGCATATGTTCAAAAAGCATATAAAGATAAAAATAGGCGTGCAACTGAAAAAATTAAAATGGGTTTTAGGGCTTCTTAATTTAATAAAATTTAAAAGGTGTGAGAAATTTGATGTGGTCAGCAAGAACTGAATTACTTATTGGCAAAGATAATTGTGAAAAATTAGCAAAAGGGCATGTAACTGTGGTAGGCGTTGGCGGTGTTGGTGGCTATGTTGCAGTTCTTTTGGCAAGAGCGGGAATTGGCAATTTAACCTTAATAGACTTTGATAAAGTTGATGAAACAAACATAAATCGTCAAGTTGTTGCAAATAAGTTTTCCATTGGTAAGTTGAAAACAGAAGTTCTTAAAGAGATGATAAAGTCAATCAATCCCAATTGCAACATAAGAATATTTAGCGAAAGACTAACAGAAGAGAATATAAAAAATATGATACAAATCAAAGATAATTATGTTGTTGATTGTATTGACAGTGTCAAAGATAAAGTTGCCCTGTGCGAATATTGCTATTTTAATAAAATTAAAATTGTTTCAGCCATGGGCGCAGGAAATAGATTTGATATTCCAAATTTTTATGTAACTGATATATATAAAACAAGTAATGACGGGCTTGCAAAAGTCATGAGAAAAGCCTTGAAAGAAAAAGGTGTAAAAAATCTAGATGTTGTAACTTCAAAAAGTGTTGCAGTAAAAACAAACACAAAAGAGATTGGAAGCATTTCATATTATCCATGTGCTTCCGCTTGTGTTATAACTGCTTTTGTTGTCAATAATCTTATTAAAAATATTAATTAAGGAGAAAAACATGGAAATTTTAAATGAAAAAAATTTTAACGAAAAAACAGAAAAAGGGGTTGTGGTCGTAGATTTTTTTGCTAACTGGTGTGGTCCATGCAGAATGATGAGCCCAATTCTTGAAGATGTGCAAGAAGAACTTAAAGATAAAGTTAAAATTTATAAGGTTGATGTTGATGAAAGTGAAAATCTTGCAAGAAAATTTGGGGTTATGAGCATTCCTTCCATTTTCATTTTCAAAGATGGCGAAATGGTTGATAAATCTGTGGGGCTCATTATGAAAGATGTTCTTGTTGACCGCATAAACAAACATATTTAAAATTTCAATTTTTGCAATTTTGGGTATTGACTTTTATTGCTGTTAGTGTTAAAATTTAACTGTAAAGATATTTTAAAAAGAGGATAAGATGGATAGGAAAATTTATTTAGATAATGCCGCAACAACTTATGTTTCTTCTGAAGTATTGAATGAAATGATGCCATGCTTCAATGCTTTATATGGCAATGCTGGCTCTTTACATAGTTTTGGAAGAAGTGCAATGGCAATTATCGACAAAGCAAGAGATAGAGTTAAAGAAGCCATTAACGCAAACAAATCTACTGAAATATATTTCACAAGCGGTGGCACAGAAGCAGATAATATGGCAATTCTTGGTGTGGCTCATGCATACTCTAATAAAGGAAAACATATTATCACAAGTCAAATTGAACACCATGCTGTTTTAAATGCTTGCAGAGAACTTGAACAAGAAGGTTTTGAAGTCACTTATCTTCCTGTTGACAAACATGGACTTGTAAGTTTGCCAGATTTGCTTCATGCAATAAGAAAAGATACCACTTTAATTTCAATCATGGCAGTGAATAACGAAGTTGGAACAATTCAAAATGTTAAATCTATCGCAAAAATTGCTCATGACTATGATATTATTTTTCATACAGATGCAGTTCAAGCAATTGGCCAAATAAAAATTGATGTTCAAGACATGGAAATTGACTTGTTGTCTATCTCAGGTCATAAAATTCATGGACCAAAGGGCGTGGGAGCACTATATGTTAAGTCTGGCATAAGATTTGACCCTATCACTTTTGGTGGAAATCAAGAAAGGGGTAAACGCTCTGGCACAGAAAATGTTCCAGGAATTGCTGGACTTGGCAAAGCGGTTGAACTTGCAACTAAAAATTATTTAATCACAAATAAAAAACTTAAAAATATAAGAGATTACTTCCTTGACAAACTTGCAGAGAATGTTGAATATTATCAAATAAATGGTCATATGCATCAAAAATCTAATGCAATATTAAACATTTCTTTCTATGGTATTGAAGGCGAATCTTTGCTTATGCTTTTGGACTTAGCAGGCATCTGTGTTTCAACCGGTTCTGCTTGCACTTCAAAAGCTCTTGAACCTTCTCATGTTCTTAAAGCAATGAATATTCCAGAAGATATTGCTCAAGGCTCAATAAGATTTTCTTTTGGCACAAATATAAGTAAGGCAGATGTTGACTATGTTATTGAAGAACTTGCAAAAGCTGTTGGCAAATTAAGAGCAATTTCACCAATTCAAGCAGGGAGGATTTAATTATGTATAACAGATTTATTATGGAAAGATTTCAAAATCCTAAAAATGCAGGTGGCATGCATGGAGCAAATGCTATTGGCGAAGTCAAAAACGAAGGTTGCACTGATATAACAAGGCTTTATCTTAAAATTAATGACAACAATACCATTGAAAATGCAAGATTTAAAACTTTTGGGTGTATTGCATCAATTGTTTCAGCTGATGTTACTTGCGATTTGGTTAAGGGTAAGACCATTGAAGAAGCATTATCTATCACAAATCAAGATATTTTGAAAGTTATGGGAGAAATTCCAGAAAATAAAATTAAATGCTCAATCATGGCAGAAGAAAGCATAAATTCTGCAATTGAAGATTATTATAAACGTAAAGAAAAAGAAGCAAAGAAAGTTAAAACTCAACTTTCGGAAGCAAAAATTTAATTTCATTAAATTTTTTAAAAACTAGCGTTTTTGTTCGCTTACGCTCACGCTTCCGAATAAAATATATAAAAATTAAAATTTAAAAGAAGTATTTTTACTTCTTTTTTATTTTTTAAATTTATATTTATAATTTAATAACTAATTAATTTGTTTATCTGCGTTTTATAAAGCATAAAAAATAATTTTTTTTAAAAATTAAATTAATTAACAAAATTATTAAAAAAATAATATAAAAAATTTGAAAATAATGCAAAAAATTTGACATTTTTTTTATAAATTAGTTAAAATATATTATGAAAATGAAAAATAAGAAGTTTAAACAAAAATTCTTAACATCATTTGCTTGCGTTTTATTCGCAGCAATCTTTTGTTTATGCTCTATAAATATATATAACTATTCTGTGCTTTTGCCAATAACTTCAGTTGAAGACTCAGTGGATAAAAACGAAGAAGATAACAGTGCGCCTGATAATGATACTGAAAATAATAATGACGATGTCAATGATAATAATGAAGATACAAATTTAGATGATGAAAAACCACAAGAGCCAGAAAATCCTGGAAGCACAACTGAAACTCCAGATAATGATAACAATGAAGATAATGTTGAAGGTCAAGCATCAGGTTATTGGACTGACACAAATTATGACGACCACTCAATTCCTGGTAAGGAAGGTGAGTATTATAACCTATATGATGCAGATGATTTAGCAACAATAGCATATTTTTCAATAAATCATGGCACAACTTATAGTGGAATGACAATTACTTTAAAAAGTGATATAGACATTTCAGAACATTATTGGGTACCAATAAGAAATTTTCAAGGAACATTTGATGGTAATGGATATGAAATTACTGGGTTAACAATAAATTTAAAAAGTGATAATGTTGATAAATATCATTATGATGGCGGATGGTTATGTGCACTATTTGCAACAGCAAAAAATGGGGCGGTAATTAAAAATGTAAAAGTTAAAGGATCAATTTCAGCATCTAGAGAAGGTGTTTTTGCAGGTATTTTGGCTAACACAATGGGTGGACATGTTACAGTAACAAATTGTATTAGTGGTGTTAACATTTCGTGTAACGCTGATGATTTTGCAGTAACTACTTATATAGGTGGCATTGTAGGCGTTACTTGGAATGGAACAGCTGATATAAATAATTGTATGAATTATGGTAATATAACTCGAACTAATGATGATCAAGGCACTGAACATATTGCAGGAATTTGCGGTTGGATGAAAGGAGATTCAAGTATATCATACAGTATTAATTATGGTAACATAACAAATAGTTCTAAATTTACTGGTGGTATTTGTGGCATGAATGAATATGGCAATTCAAATATTACCAATTGCATTAATTATGGAAAAATAGTTGGAAAGCCAAAGGGAGACTCTGTTACTGGCGGAATAACAGGTCAAAATGGCTATTGGGGACATGGCTCTGGTAAGGTAACAAATAGTTTCAATTTGGGAAGTGTTTCCAATGGAAGTGCCGGTTCATTAATCGGTTGGAATAGAGGAAATGTTGAAAATTGTGCCTATTTATCAAGTACAGGAAAAGACATTGGAACAAAAAAATCAGGTAATGTTAATAATGTCCAGTCAATTAATAAGGTTGCATCTGCTGTAACAAAAGATGATATAGTATCTATAGTTGGGCTTGGGTTAAGTGACTCTGATAATCAGTCTGATTGGACAATGGTTGACTTTGGAACATCTTCTGATGAGTCTGTGTTAAGGGGGAAAGTTGTAAGAGCAAAATTAGGTTCTCTTAATTGGGTAAAAGAACTTAAAGTTAAAGTTTATGTTCAAAACACTTCAGGCACATATGTTGATAATACTTCAGTTGATAGTGGGAAAATTAAAGCAAGTGAAGTAGATGCAAGCATATCATTTCAAAATGGTGCTTCTGCTTATGGCAGTGGTTCAGGTTATTTCTTTAAAACAACTTCAAGTTTTAATGCTGTTAAATTAGATTCTTATGATGATAAATACTTTACATTTGAAGGCTGGTATTATTTAAATAGTAGTGGCAATATTACAAGCTCTCAAGCATATAGTAGCACATCAGTTAATAGCGTTTCAAGTGGGACAAATAATAGAATTTTTACATATGGCATTGCTGCAAAATTTTCTAGAAAAGAAGTTGAATACACAATTATAAATAAATATGCTAATAAATTCTACATTGAAGGGGCAGAATTTATTGTTGAAGAAGGCACGACAGGCGGAAAAATAAATGGTAAACCAGATGATAATGATTCTGCAATATACGTAACAGTGTCAGTCTTTTATG
>CALWFX010000005.1 GCA_944377765.1 uncultured Clostridia bacterium | reverse complement strand
TTTCAGCAAGGTTAGCACCTTTACCACCAAAAAGGGCTTTATTATTTCCTTTTGCCTCTTTAAAAAGATAAACGTATTTTTTCATAAAATCTCCTTTATTAATACGACTTAATTATACAAAAAAATACTGTGATAAGGCAAATAAAATCACAATATTTTCTAAATTATTTTATATTTTTTTGTTATTTTATTATATTTATAGTTTTATTTTTTATTTAATCTTTTTATATTCTTAAAAGATGATTATAAAACATTTTCAATATAATCTAATATTTTCTCCTTTCCAAAAAAGTTTTCGCTGGAAAAAGGAAGAACAAGTTCTTTTCTTACACCAAGACATTTTGCAATTTTGCCTGCACTTTGTGGAATTTTGCTTTTTGCAAGTTTATCCACCTTTGTCATTATTATCATGTAAGGAATTTGATAGTGATTTAAAAAATTAATCATCATTTTGTCAAGTTCACTTGGCTCATGCCTGCAATCAACCAAAACAAAAACTGTTTTAAGAAGTGGAGAGTTTAACAAATATTTTTCCATAAGCCCCGCCCAATTTGCAATATGTTTTTGCCCAGTTTTTGCATATCCATAGCCCGGCAAGTCAACAAACTTAAAACTGTTGTTAATAACAAAATAGTTTACCATTTTTGTCAGCCCTGGCGTGGAAGAAGTTTTTGCCAAATTTTTAACACCAGTTAAAGCATTAATAAAAGAAGATTTGCCAACATTACTTCTGCCAACAAAAGCAAACTCCACCATATCATCGTTTAAAATATTTTTCTCATCAACAACACTTGTTAAATACTTTGCACTTGTAATGTTCATATATGTATTATATCATAGACAAAAATTGTGGTCAAGGATTAAGATAAATTAAAATATTTAAAACTTTTTAAGTTTTTTTAAAATTTATTTTGACTTTTTTATTATTTATAATATAATTATCTACATGAAAAACTTTATTCAAATTGTTAAATTTACTTTATTTTCAATATCAGCTGGAATTATTCAAATAGCAACTTTCTCGCTTTTTGATTATGTTTTTAAGTGGGACTATTGGGTAGCCTATCTTTTATCTTTGATTTTATCTGTTTTATGGAACTTTACTTTCAATAGAAGATATACCTTTAAAAGTGCAAAAAACATACCTTTTGCCATGTTTTTGGTTTTCTTATATTACCTTGCCTTTACCCCACTTTCCACCCTTTGGGGACACGCACTTGAAAATGCTGGAGTTGAAGACATCTTAGTTACCGCATTCTCAATGATTATTAACTTTGTAACTGAATTTATTTATCAAAAATTTATTGTATATCATAATTCTGAAGATACTAATGATTTAAGTGAAAATTATGATAAAAGTTTTCATGTTATCATGAAAGTTTTAAAAGATGATTTAAATAAATAAGCGGAAATATACTTTAGCCATTCGGCTAAAGTATGGAAAACTGTGTTTTCCGCAAGCAAATGCTTGCATTTCCGCTGATGTAATCACAAAAAGCAAATATTTCTCATATTTAAAAAGATAGGAGAAAAATATGGGAAACTTTTTTGGAACGGATGGTATCCGCGGTATTTTTAATCAAACCCTAACCCCAAATATTGCAAAAATAACTGGAAATGCACTTACGCAAACAAAACATAACCCAAAAGTAATAATTGGCTCTGACACAAGAATCTCTTCTGATATACTTAAATGTGCCCTTGCTGAAGGTGTTATGCTTGGCGGTGGAAATATTATTGATGTTGGCATAGTTCCAACCGCTTGCATATCATATTTAACTTCTTTACTTAACTTTGATTTTGGAGTTATGATATCCGCCTCACACAACTCACCAAATTATAATGGAATTAAAATATTCATGTCAAATGGTCAAAAGATGAACGACAATGAAGAAAGTGAACTTGAAAGTTATTTTTCTAATTTTTATGAAGCAACAAAATTTGGCTGTTACAAGCAAAAAGATTATTCACAAAAATATGTAAATTTCTTGCTTGAAAATGCCGAAGTCGATTTAAATGATTATACAATCTGTTTAGATTGTAGTAATGGAGCGTCATACAAAATTGCACCAAAAATATTTAAAAAACTTGGAGCAAAAGTATATTGCACTGCTTGTAAAAATTGTGGAGAAAAGATAAATGAAAATTGTGGCAGTCTGCATATAGAAAATTTGCAAAGACTTATAAAAAACAAAAATGCAGATTTTGGTTTTGCTTTTGATGGAGATGCTGACAGAATTATTGCTGTGGATAAAAATGGAGAAATTTACGATGGCGACCAAATTTTATATATACTTGCAAAAAAAATGAAAAAAGAGAACACATTATATGCAAACACGATTGTTGGAACAAGTCATACAAATAGTGGCATTATGACAGCACTAAATAAAAATAAAATTAATTTAATACGCACCGACATTGGTGATAAATATGTTATTGATGCCATGGAAAAAATGAATTTGTCCCTTGGCGGAGAACAATCTGGACATATAATTTTAAGGGATAAACTCAAAACTGGCGATGGCATTTTAACTGCAATCAACTTAGCAAATGCAATAGTTAAGGAAAAATCGTCTTTAAAAGAACTTTTTGATGCTCAACTTTTGCCTCAAGCAAATATGAATGTTAATGTACAAGATAAAATGAAAGTGATGAACAATGAAGAATTAAGAAATCTTATATCTTCTATATCTAACAAAATTCAACCTGCAGGAAGAGTTTTGGTGCGAGCAAGTGGAACAGAAAACAAAATAAGAATTATGGTGGAATATACTTCTTTAACAAAAGCAAAGAAGTATGCTAAAGATATTAAAAATCTAGTTTTGAAAATTTGATTAATAAATATAAAAGGATAATGTAAAAACACTATCCTTTATTTTTATCTAAAATTACACTTTTTGCCATTTTAACAAATTCTATCACTTTTTCTCTATCTTTCTTTCCTTCGGTTTTACAACCACTATTTACATCAACCCCATATGGATTTGCTTTTTTAATTGCATCTTGCACATTTTCGGGTGTCAGTCCACCGGCTAGAAAAGTCGGCTTAGTTAATTTTTTAATCAAATCTCTGCTCTTGTTCCAATCATGTGTAAGCCCTGTTCCGCCAACTTGATTGGTTTTTAAATTGATGCTATCTAAAAGATAAAAATCTGCATATTTTATATTTTTAATGTCGGTTAAAACTTCACCATTTTGAGAGATGTGAATAAGTCTAATCAATTTAATTTTAGGTAATGCATTGGCAATTTTTTCCACTTCGCTTTCATTAATATTTGAATGTAGTTGAATAATATCTACCCCAATAAATTTTGCTAAATCAATAATTTTTTCAGCATTTACAAGATGTGTAACTAATGCTACATCACATTTACCATTCACATAATCACAAATTTCTTTTGCACTTTTTTCGTCAACAAAATCAACACTTGCATGTTTTTGCCCAACAAGAATTCCAATTATGTCCGTTCCTGCATCCAAACACATTTGGGCTTCTTCAATAGTCCTATTAGCACAAATCTTTACAACCATATTTTACCTTTTATTTAAATTTATGCTTTTGCTTTTTTTCTTTTTTTAACAGGTTTAAAAACTTTGTCCATTAAAACATCCAAAACATTATCAATTTGCTTAACATCATCTTTTTCTAACTTCTTTTCAATGTTATTCATGATAAGTTCACCATAGTTGGCTTTATTACCATAAAACTTAAAAAATTTATCGGTTGGAGTAAGCCTAAATTCTCTGCCATCAATTTTGCTTTTTTCCTTTTTAATATATCCCTTTTTAATCAATTGTTTAACTTTGTAGGTTGCATTAGGAGATGAAATATCAAGAAAATCAGCAAATTCACTTATGGTTGGATTATCTAACAAATAAACACATTCCAAACAAAAATATTCGGAAGAAGATAAACTGTCGTCTGTTTTTCCTTTAAGCCCCTTAAACACATTTTTGTATACCATTAATTTGAAATTTTTATAAATACAGTCCAATTTATTTTTCGTTTTCATACTCTACCCTTTTTATCCATTTAATTTTAACATATCACAAAAATAAAAAACAAGCAAAATAAAAAAATATTTCAAATTTTTTAATGATTTTAATTATATATAGTAAAAATAAAACAGGCAATGTCTGTTTGGTGATCCTAAGGGGAATCGCTCCGCGGTTTGCCACTCTTTGCTGGTATACCCGCTATCACGCCGGGGCGGAGCAAACGCAAACACTGTTGCGTTTGCTTTTTCCACCCGTTCGATTCCCTTTGAATTCTTGCATAAAAATAAAAACAGGCAAAACAAGCCTGTTTGATGTGTTTGGTGATCCTAAGGGGAATCGAACCCCTGATTCAGCCGTGAGAGGGCTGCGTCTTAACCGCTTGACCATAGGACCAATCTAAGTATATCATATTAATTTTATTTTGGCAAGTATAATAAAAACAAAATATCCCAAGTTTTGGGATATTTTGAAAATGTTGTTATTCAACTTCATCAAGTTTTACAACGCTAATTGAAAAATTATCTGAAATTGTCATCCTTGTCATTTTTGCACCAATCTTGATTTCGCTATTTGCTGAAAGATTCAGATGTCGATGCATACTTACAAAGGTGTTAGTTACATAACTCATAATTGGAACAATAGGTTCGCCATTAACATAAAGGTCAATGCAACCACAATGGAAATTGCTTGTAATTTGCATCACTAAATCAATTTTATAAACACCTGCTTCATGCACTAAAATGGTGTCATTATTCAACAATTCAACACCCTTTGAAGATATAATTTTATTAAACTTTAAAAATTCATCATGCATAGCATCGGCATGGTAATTTTGAACTGTGTCGTTGATAAATTGTGCATATTGACTGTTAACACTTTGACCATCTTGCCCAGTTGCACCTGTGGCTCCGGTTGCGCCGGTCGCTCCTGTGGCACCAGTTGCACCAGTCATGCCAGTTGCTCCTGTTTCACCCTTTTCGCCAGTAGGACCTGTTGCACCAGGAATACCAGCAAAGCCTTGAATACCCTGTATACCTTGCGGACCAGTTGCACCACGTTCCCCAGTTGCACCAGTTATTCCACGCTCGCCTTGACAGCCTGTTGGTCCAGTGTCGCCTTTTTCTCCCTTTGGTCCAGGAATACCAGCAAAGCCTTGTATGCCTTGAATACCTTGTGGACCAGTTGCACCAGTTGGACCTGTAACTCCGCGTTCACCAGTTGCACCTGTGTCACCTTTTGGCCCTGTGACACCAGTATTACCAGTATCGCCTTTTGGTCCAGTCGCCCCAGTATTTCCTGTCATGCCAGTATTTCCAGTTGCACCTGTTGTGCCTGTTTCTCCTCTTGGTCCAGTTACACCTGTTGCACCAGTGTTTCCGGTTGCTCCTGTTGGCCCAGTGGCACCAGTTACTCCGCGCTCACCACGACAACCTTGATCACCTTTTTCGCCCTTTGCACCTGTTGCTCCTGTGGCACCGGTTGGTCCTGTTGGGCCAACTAAATCTTTACAACATTTTTTTATTATAACAACGCTTTCACAGCAATCGTCGTTTATTTTTTCATAATCGCTCATAATTTCCCCTTTAAATTGGACTATTAAGTCCTAATAACATCTTATTTAAAATTTAATTGTTTTGTGATAATGTAAAAAAATTTTTATTATAAAGATAACTATGCTATAATAATCATGGAGTTATTTATGAATAAATTTATGCAACTTGCAATTAAAGAAGCAAAAAAGGGAATTTTAAATGGAGATGGCGGGCCTTTTGGAGCTATAGTTGTTAAAAATGGAAAAATGGTTGGAAAAGGACATAATTGTGTTGTAAAAAAACATGATCCAACTTGCCATGGTGAAATGGAAGCAATTAGAAATGCTTGTAAAAAACTTAACACATTTGATTTATCAGACTGCGAACTATACACAACTGGCGAGCCATGTCCTATGTGCCTTGCTGGTTGCCTATGGGCCAATATTAAGAAAGTATATTTTGGTTGCACAATTTTAGATAATGAAAAAATTGGTTTTCGAGATAACAAATTTGACAAACTTATGGGCGGAAGAAAATCTTTAAAATCATATTTATCCCAAATTGACAGGGATGAATGCTTAAAGGTTTTTAAAGAATATAACAATATTAAAGATAAAGTAAATTATTAATAAATTCCATTGTCATTTAATAATTTTATATATTCATCAAAATGTTCAAGCCGAATTGGAAAAGATTGGTCATTTTTAAAATATATTAAAAGGCAAGGCGAAATGCCATGATAACTATCTAAAATATCATAACTTATCGCCTTGCCTTCTTTTATTAATCTTTTAACTTTTGCGTGATAATTGAAATACATAAATATATTTTATTTCATTCACAAAAAAATAATCTTAATCATAAAAATAATGTGTTAAGGAGAATTAAAATGAGAACTGTTTTTTCAATGAATGACTTAAATAGCCAACCAATAGATAAACTTGCACAAAACACAAGGCTTGACATTATTGGTGAACTTGATGCCATTATGCAATATGAAAATCACATCTCTTCAAGTGCTGATGCAACTTACAGAAACACACTTATTGACATTTTAAATGAAGAAAAATTGCATGTTGGGCAACTTTTTGGACTTTTATTTATGCTTGACCCAACAAGCAAAGAACAATTTGAAAAAGGATTAAATGAATTTACAAGCCAAAATAGAACAAACAATAACTATTAAATTATAAAAAATAGCATAAAACATGCTATTTTTTAATTTTTTTATATTTTTCACAATCTAAAATGTTATTTTCAGTAAAATAGTCATAAATTTGATTAAAACTTTCACCAATATGTATATATTTAACGCCTGCTTCAATGGCTGGAACTATATCGTTTATATAATCATCTCCAACAACCAAAAGTTCATCTGGCTTTATCTTTTCATCTTTGGCGATTTTTTCATAATTATCTTTTTTTGACTTATTTTTACTTAATAAATCAACTGAATAAATATTTTTAAAATCAATATCATCAAAACCATACTTTTTTAAATAGCGTTTCATATAATTTGGAGATGACATTGAAACAATATAAACAGGATATTTTTTTGTTAAATCTTCCAAAAATTTATGTGAAATAAATTTAGGAACGCAAGCATGCTCATATATGTTTCCTTCAATTAATTCAACATATTTCTTACTGTCATAACCTTCTTCTTCAAGAAGTTTCACATTGTTTCTATTGCTTAAATTTTTATCTATTTCATATGCTCTTTTTAAAAATTGTTCTCCTTTTTCTTTTGAAGAAAAATACTTTGTTAAAATATCTATCAAATAAGCTTTAAAATTCTTCCACACTTTACCAATATACAAAGTATCATCAAAATCAAACACAATAACCTTAATCATTTGCTTCTAAATATTCCCCTTTAAAAAATTTATCGCTTTAACCTTGTCCTTTGCTTCAAACACATATGAACCAGAAACAAGAATATCAACACCAAGTTCTCTTAATTTTTGAGCATTTTTCTCATTTACACCGCCATCGAATTCAATTTTAAAATTCAAATTGTTATCCACTTTAAATTTATAAATTTCAGCCACTTTATCAAAAGTTTCAGACATTGTTTCCTGTCCACTTGCTCCCGGTTCAACACCCATCACAAGAATTATATCCACACTGTATGCAAAAGCCCTAATCTCTTTAAATGGAGTTCCCGGATTTAAACTTATCCCAGCCAAAGTGTTGCAACTTTTAATGTAATCCAAAACTTCCGCCAAAAGGTTTTTATCTTTAAAGGCTTCATAGTGAACAGTAACAATGTTTGCTCCAGCATTAATATATTTCGACACTTCGTTTGCTGGTTCATTAACCATAAGATGACAATCAAGCATAATGGCACTTGCACTGTTTATTGACTTAACAACATTATAGTCATAAGTATTTTTTTTAACAAAGTTTTCATCCATAATATCACAATGCAAAAAATCGGCAATTCCTTGCATTTGCTTTGCATATTCAACAATATTTTGAAAATCGCTTATTGGGTCTGTGGAAACTGCAACATCAACCACTCTTTTCATAAAAAACTCCTTTTTCTATGATAGCAAACTTTTAAAATAAATCAAAACTTTTTAAGTCGTTTTAAGTTATCTTGCAAAATTTTATAGTTTTCATATCTTAATTTGCTAACTTTTCCACTTTTAACAGCATTATAAACGCCACAATCTTTTGAAGTTAAATGCAAACAACTTTTGTATTTGCATTTATATGCAGGCTCAATAAATTCAGGATAATAACTTTTAAGTTCAAATTCATCAATATTCAAAAGGCTTTCATCAAGTTTTGAAAAACCAGCAGTATCGGCCAAAAACTTACCTTTTTCAATCTCATAAAGTTGAACAAGTCTTGTTGTTTGCTTGCCACGGTCGACCTTTTTGCTGAAACTTCCAATTAGTGCCTTGTCTTCTCCTAAAAGAGCATTAATAATGGAAGATTTACCAACTGCACTTTGCCCAGCAAGAGCAGTTATGCCACAAATATGTTTTTTTAACTCTTGAACTGAACTATCAAAAGTGGAAATTACAACTAATTCACAAACCTTTTGATAACTTTCTTTAACTTCTTCAATAAAATCTTGACTTAAATCTTTTTTATTTAAACATAAAACTGGTTTAATGCCATTCACTGTGCAAAAAATAATGAGTTTATCCACAAGCAAAAAGTCTGGCTTTGGAAGAAGTGCCACCACAATAATCATTGTGTCTAAGTTTGCAAGTGGTGGACGAATTAAAAGATTTTTTCTTTCCAGCACCTTATAAATTGTGTTGTTTTCGTCAATTTCAACCTTATCTCCAACAAAGATGCCTTTTTCCTTTAAATTTCTTGCCACACAAGTGAAAACTTGCTCATTTACCATAACATCAAACTTATCGGCATTTTTTTTAAGAACTAACCCTGTCAATTTTCACCTCCAAGTTTGTTTCTAAGTTGTCCGCAGGCACCTTCAATATCTTCACCCATTGTTCGCCTTACAGTTGCACTTATACCATTCTTTTCCAAAATCCCACAAAGATAATATGCTCTTTTTCTTGCAACACCAATTAAATTTTTTTCCTTAACAGAATTTAATGGAATAAGGTTGACATGGCAACTTCTACCTTTTAAAACTTTACTAAGTTCAAGCATATTTTCTTCGCTTGCATTAACTTCATCAATAAGAGAATATTCAAAAATAATTCTTCTGCCAGTTTTTGCAAAATAATAATCACAAGCGAACAATATATCCTTAATTTTATAAGCATTTGCAATTGGCATAATTTTCTTTCGTATATCATCATTTGGTGCATGAAGAGAAATTGTGAGTGTAACATTAAAGCCATCATCGGCAAGTTTCTTAATGTTTGGAACAAGTCCACATGTTGATAAACTTATGTTTCTTTGGCTTATATTTAATCCATCGCTTGAAGATAAGAGCATTAAAAACTTTGTTACATTGTCATAGTTGTCAAGCGGTTCTCCGCATCCCATTAAAACAACATTGGTAACCTTCCTATCTTTGATGGTTCCACCCAAAATTTTGTTAAAAATTAAAACTTGCAATAATATTTCGCCTGCACTTAAATTTCTTTTAAGTCCGCCAATTGTGGAAGCGCAAAATTTGCAACCCATTCGGCATCCAACTTGTGTGGAAACGCAAACAGTATAGCCATATTTATATTTAAGAAGAACACTTTCAACAATGCTATCATCTTGAAGTTTTAACGCCATTTTCTTTGTTCCATCTTCGCTTTCAAGAATTTTCAAAATTTCCCAATTTGGATAATCTTTTTCAATTTTTGCTTTTATATCTTTTGAAAGAGTGGTAACTTCATCAAGTTGTTTCGCCATGTAAAGAGCATCATAAATTTGCTTGCCACGATACTTTGGCAAACCTAAATTTAAAACATATTCATCTAACTCTTCTAACGACAAATCTAAAAGCATACCTTAACCTTTTTATCTTTAAATCTATATCCATTCAAAAAATCTTTAACATCCAAAACTTTTCCGCCTGGTGCTTGACATCTCAAAATTTTAACCGCTTTTACTTTTGCTTTGATAACGAATTCTTTCTTGTCGGCATAAACTTCGCCAACTTTTAAGTCTTCATACCCGCTGACCACTTCCGCTTTATACACCTTAATTCTATCTTCGCCAATATAAAAATAAGCGGTTGGGTTTTCCACATAGGCTTTAACTTTAAAAACCAAACTTTCGGCATCTTCATTAAAGTCAAGACAAGCATCTTCTTTTTCAATTAATTTAACAAAAGTTGCCTTGCTGTCGTCTTGCTTAATATATTTCACACTTCCATTTTCAATTTTATCTATCGCTTTCAAAAGAAGTTCACTGCCAACTTCGGCAAGTTTTGGCATTAAAGAGTTATAGTCATCATCTTCACAAATTTTCACTTTCTCTTGCAAAATAATATCTCCATCATCCATTCCAACCGCAGTTTTCATGATGGTTACACCTGTTTCCTTATCTCCATTTAAAAGGGCGGTTTGAATTGGTGTTGAGCCTCGGTATTTTGGAAGCATTGACGGATGCACATTTATGCATAACTTCATGTCAAGTAATTCTTTTGGCAAGATTTTGCCATAAGACGCAGTAACAAAAAGGTCGCAATCAATGTTCCTAAAAGTATCTAAATTATCTTTTAATCTTTCAAATTGATAAACTTTTATTCCTAAACTTTCCGCCAACTCTTTTATTTTTGGTGAAAGCAATTTTTTTCCACGATTTGCAGGCTTGTCTGTTTGACATACCACTCCAACAACTTCATGCTTTGAAATAAGTTTTTTTAAAACAATTTCAGCAAAAAGCGGTGTTCCAAAAAACAATATTTTCATTAGTCCTCCATATGCTCAAATTTACTTCTATACATTTTTCCTTCGTCTGTATAGTCAACAAACAAAACTCCATTCAAATGGTCAATTTCATGGCAGACGCATCTTGCAATATAGTCCTTTGCTTCAAAGAAAAATTCATCGCCATTTCTGTCTTGCGCCTTAACTTTAACATATTTTGGTCTTTTAACATCACAATAAAAATTTGGAATTGATAAACATCCTTCACTGTCAATTACAGCACCCCTTGTTTTGATAATTTCAGGATTGACAATTTCAAGATAATTTCCTTCTTCAATTTCAATAACAATAACACGTCTTAAAACTCCCACTTGAACACCAGCGATTCCAACCCCACCTTTTTCAATCATAGTTTGTTTCATATCATCCAAAAGTGCGTGGAGAGACTCATCAAAACTAACCACAGGTTTTGATTTTTTCCTTAAAGTTTCACTTCCAATTTTAACAATATTTCTTACTGCCATATCTTTTCTCCTTAAATTGTGTTTTCTTTTATCCAATCTAAAAATTCAGCCGAACTTTTAACAATTGGATTTGCAATAATTTCAGCGACTTCATAAGAATGATTTTCTTTTATAACTTTTTCAATTTGTTTAAATAACCTTTTCTTAGTTTTTAAAACCGCCATAAATTCTTGGGTTAAACATCTTTCATTTTTCCAAACATAATGACTTTCAATTGGATAAATTTGACAGCATGACACAAGTTTTTTATCCAAAAGCATATTACCAATTTTAACAGCCTCTTCTTTATTGTCTGTAACAAATTTAATCTCAATAAATTTCATTATTTCTCCTTAAATCAACTTAAATTATTTGGGTTTATTTCATAAAAGACTGAACTTTTGCATTTTTCATCCACACAAGCATAGATTTCATTTTCAATTTCATCTGCTTTTTCAAGTTTAAAACGCATCAAAATTTGATAGCGATATTTAGTTTTTATCCTATTTAGTGGAGATTTCATCACATCAAGATAAATGAAATCGTCAGGATATTTTTCCTTCACCTTCTGCACTTTATTATAACACAATTTTATCTCATTTGCCACAATATTTTCATCTTCGTGAGAAAATAAAATTCTTAAAACTTTGGTGTAAGGCGGAAAATTTGTTACTCTTCTTAAATTTGCTTCCTTTTTGAAAAAGCCCTTAAAATCATAATTTTGTGCAAAACGATAAACATAATGCCTTGGCGAATAGGTTTGCAAAATAACTTTGCCTTGGTCTTTGCTTCTTCCTGCCCTTCCACTCACCTGTGTGACAAGTTGAAAAGTTCTTTCAATTGAACGATAATCACTTTGATACAAACTTTGGTCCGCATCCACAATTCCAACCAAAATGCAATCTTCAAAATCATGTCCCTTGGCAATCATTTGCGTGCCAACAAGAATTCCCGGTTTTGCTTCTCTAAACTGAGACAAAATGCTTCTATGTGCATTTTTTGTGGAAGTGGTGTCGTTATCCATTCTAAAAATTGGAACATCTGGGAAAAACCTTTTAAGTTCTTCCACAACTCTTTCAGTGCCTATTGCCCCTTGTTTTATGTTATGACTTCCGCAACTTGGGCAAATATCAAGTGCTTTATATCTCTTTCCGCAATAATGACATTTAAGTTTGTTTTCATAACGATGATAAACAAGAGAAACATCACAATCTTTGCATTTTGCCACATATCCGCATTCTCTGCACCTTTGAAAAGATGAGAAACCACGACGATTTATGAATATCATTGCCTGTTTTTTCTTTTCCACCACATTTCCAAGTTCTGCCAAAAGTGGAATTGAAAAAATTTCACTGTTGCCATGCCTTAGTTCATTTATCATATCCACAATCACAATTTTTGGCATTTCCATTCCATTCACACGAACAGGCATTTCCACAAGTTGATATTCTCCGTCAAGTGCCCTAGAATAACTTTCAATGCTTGGCGTTGCAGAGCCAAGCACCAAAATACAATCGTTATATTGCCTTCTAAACAAGGCAATTTCATGCGTGTCATATCTTGGGTTACTTTCACTTATGTAACTTTGCTCATGCTCTTCATCAATAATGATAATTCCCAAATTTTCAATTGGTGTAAAGATTGCCGACCTTGCACCAACAACAACTCTGGCTTCTCCAAAAAATATTCTTCGCCATTCGTCAAATCTTTCCCCGGCAGAAAGTCCACTGTGGATAAGTGCCACTGCTTCGCCAAACCTTGCTTTAAAGTTTGCAAGCACCTGCGGAGTGAGTGAAATTTCAGGCACAAGCATAAGTGCAGTTTTACCTTTTTTCAATTCTCTTTCAATAAGATTCATATAAACTTCTGTTTTCCCGCTTCCTGTTACGCCATGAAGAAGATAAGTTTTGTTTTCACTTATTGTGTCAACCGCCCTTTGTTGAAGTGGAGTTAAAACTCTTTTATTGTCAGCAATTTTATCATAATCGATATTGCGTTTTTGTTCTTCAAAATATACCCTTACAATATTTTTTTTGCTAAGCGTGGAAAGTGCTTGATAGCCAAACTCGTTTGATATATCACTGAATTTTGCCTTTCCATTTTCTTTTAAATATGCAATGATTTCAAGTTGTTTTTTTGCATTTTTATTTGGCATTTCAAAATTATCATTAAGTTCAACAAATCTAACCAAAAGTTCTTTAACTTTGCCAGTTCTCATTTCACTTGGCAGAAAAAGCCTTAAAATGCTTGCAAGTTTAAGATGAAGTTTTGTTGCCATATACTTCATAAGTTCAAGCATTTCTTTTTTAATAACTGCAAAGCCATCCACAGCACTCAAAATTGATTTAAGTTTTGTTTCGTCAAAGGTTGAACTATCTTCAATATCCACAACAAACCCTTGCAATGTTCTGTTACCAAAAGGAACTAAAACTCTTTCGCCAAGCGTAATATCTAAATCATCAGGAATTTTATATTCAAACTCCCTATCAATTGCCTTAGCATCTTGGTCAATCACAACACTTGCAAATTTCATAAAACTCCTTGAAAATAAAATCACTGCCATTAAGACAGTGAAATTATAACACACATTTTGCCATAAATCAAACTATTTATTATCTTCTGCAACGCCAGTAAAGGTTATATCTCCATCATAAATTTCTTGAAGAGCAATAGAGATAGCCTTTTTATCAGCAGTTGCAAGTTCTTCTCTTCTTGTAGTTTCAATTTCTTTGGCTCTTTTAGAAGCAAGAATAGACAAAATATATTTGTTTCCTTGTGTTTTTGAAGCAAGTTTGTCGATTGGTGG
Organism: uncultured Clostridia bacterium; assembly: GCA_944377765.1. GTDB lineage: Bacteria > Bacillota > Clostridia > Christensenellales > UBA1242 > Caccovivens. Next base: position 1,474 of record CALWFX010000005.1, on the reverse strand, counting down.
TTCGTTCATCATAGTCTTAATTCTCCTTTATTTTGCTTATTTATTTTAGCATAATAATTTAAGTTTGTAAAGTTTTTGTTTATAAAATTTCAATTTTCAATATAATTTTATCATAAATATTCGTAGTTGTAAATAGGAATATCTAAAATTTTTTAATTTACAAACCCAAGAGAAATTAAGAGTGCTTTATTAACTTCCTTCATCTTATAATCATCAATACAAGAAATTTTTTCCTTTAACCTTCTTTTGTCAAGCGTTCTTATCTGCTCTAACAAAATAACTGAATCTTTAGGCAAGTGGTATTTTTGAGAAGAAAGTTCAATGTGTGTTGGAAGTTTTGCCTTGGTTAACTGGCTTGTTATTGCAGAAACTATAACTGTTGGAGAATACTTGTTTCCCACATCGTTTTGAATTATTAAAACAGGACGAATTCCGCCTTGCTCACTCCCAACAACAGGACTAAGGTCGGCAAAATATATCTCTCCTCTTTTAAAACAGTTCTCCATCTATCCTTCCAAATAAATTTTTGTAGTCGAGAAGGTCAACTGTTTCCAAATCTTTCAAATCTTCATAAACAGCAGACATTTCTTTAATGTTTAAAGAATACTTCTCTTCTAATTTCAGTTTATGTTTTTTTGAAGGGTAAGTTGATAAAATGACAAAATTTTCAAGACTGCCATACTTCTTTTCTATTTCTTCAACTTTTGATAATACTTCAAAAAACTCTCCCATAATAAATATCTCCTGTTTATCATTTTTTAAAACTTAACTAAACTTTTAAAATCGCGAATTTTAGCGATTAAAATTAGTTTGCTAATTTTTTAAAAAATTATTCTTTTGTTAATTGGCGTTAAAAAAATATGTCTGCAATGCAAACTTATCTATATGGCAAAATCACTTTTGCTCCGCAAAAACATAAAGCATCGCTTTATGTGTGAAATTTTGAAAAAATTTCACTGTGATTTTGCCCACTCCGCAATCTATCATTAATTAAAAAACAACAATAGCAACTGCTCCAACAATATCTTTTGTGTGAGAAAGAGAAATTTCAACACTCTTCCCCCCAATGCTTTTTAAAATATCTTTTGCTTTGCCATAAAGTTTGATGATTGGCTTGCCATTTTCTTTGTGCAAAAGTTCAATTTCTTTATAGGAAATTTCCCCTGCACATATATCAAGGCTCTTAAAAACCGCTTCCTTAACCGCCCAAAGCGTTGCCACTTTTTCCTTTTGATTTTTGAATTTTTGTATGTAGCAAATTTCAGATTCAGTGGCAATTTTTTGAAGAAGTTTTGAAAGTACCTTAACTCTTTCAATATGTTCAATATCAAATCCAATCATCTTCATTCTCCTTTGTGAAAACCTTGTTGGTAACTTTTTGAGCCACACTATAATCATACCCTTTATAGATTAAATGTGCAAGGCACTTTTGTTTGTTTTTTAGGTTATTTTCACGATTTTTGGCGAATTTAAC
>CALWFX010000004.1 GCA_944377765.1 uncultured Clostridia bacterium | reverse complement strand
TATATAGATTATCAAATTTTGTTCACACCACAAGAGATTGAAAAAGGTCAACCTGTTCTTCGTGAGTTTTTGGACTATAAGGCAAGAAGAGAAAAAGAAGAATTTAATCGTGCAAAAGAACAAGATGTCGAATATGAAAAATATGATTTTTCTTCAACTGGTGTCAATGGTTCTGTTGTGCTTGACAGAGCAATGAAGGAAAGCGAAATATTCCTTAAAAAGAAAGAAAAAGCATATGTTAGAATTGCACAACTTGAAAGTGAACTTGACACAAGAAAGAAAAATTTTGATAATGTTCAAAAAGATTATCAAAATAAATTGCAAGCATCAAGAGAAAATATTGATAGACTTTTGCAACAACAAGAAGAAACAACAAACAGAATTGAAAGTAACTATTTGAGAAAGCAACAGACCCAAGAAATTGCAAAGCAAGAACAGTTAGAACAAGAATTCGAACAACAAAGGGCAAGATATCTGCTTGAAAAGAATGAACTTGAAGAAGAAATTAAGAAACTTCAAGATGAACTTGAAGATAGCAAGCATGAAGTTGAAAAAGCAATGCTTGGAGAATACCAAAACTTCTTTAACAATTTCTGCATAAGTGCTGAAAAAGTGGTTACTGCAGTTATGGCAGATAAGGTTGGAAAACTTACAAAAGAAAATCAAGAAGCACAAGAAAGAATTACTGAACTTGAAATTAAACTTAAAAATGCTCATCAGGGCAGTTATGATGCTTCAACAAACGAAACAACCGAAGGACAATATGACCAAGAAGGTAACTTTGTTTATACAAATGGTGCATATTATGATAAAGAAGGCCTTTATCATGATGTTGATGGCAAAGTTTATGACGCAAATGGCAATTTTGTTCGTCAAGATGAAAATTTTGAACCAAAGAAAATTGAAGAAAAAACTGAACCTGCTGAAAATGATGAAAAACAAGAAAATGATGTTGTTGATTTAAATAGTCTTGATGCTTTTGATTTTATGACTGATATTTCAAGCAAAGATGACATTTATAATGTTGCTACAGATGTTATTAAAAATGTTGACAGTGATATAAAGATTGTTAACACTGAAGAAAAAGTTGAAGAACCAGTTGAAGAAAATGCTAATTTAGAGAGTGTTTCTTTGGATGATGAAACTAAAACTGAAATCCCAGTGCAAGAAACCATTGCAAGCGAAGAAAAACCAAAAAGAAAGGCTGGAAGACCAAGAAAAATTGTCAATGAAACTGTTGCTAAACCTAAGGGTAAACGCGGTAGACCAAGAAAAGTTGCTTCAAGTCAAGAAGTTGTTGTTGAAAAGAAAAAGCCAGGTCGTCCAAAGAAAGCGGTAACAGAAGCACCAAAGGAAAAGAAACCTGTTGGAAGACCTAAAAAGGTTGTTACTGAAACTGTTGAAAAGCCAAAAGGTAAACGCGGTAGACCAAGAAAAAACATTGATTCAATTGAAGAAATAAATAAAAAGATTTCAGAAGAGCAAAATAAACTTACTGAAATGAGAGATAACTTAAATAAAGAATTTGAAATTGCTATGCAAAATCTTGAGTCATCAAAAGTTTCTGAAAATGAAGCAAGAAAAAATGAAATTTTCAACGAAATTGAAAGATTGAAGGAAGAAGCAAAAGGTGTTAACAGTTCAGATAGCGAAAGCAAAATTTCTGAAATTAATGCAAGGCTTGAAGCGTTAATTGAAGAAGTTAAAAAACTTAATTCATAAAATATTAAGAAAAATTAAAATCACTAGTTTTCTAGTGATTTTTTTATTATACAAATTTTAAAATATAGATAAAATAAGTTTGTTTGTGAAACTTATTTTATTTTTATGTGGTAAAAAAAAAAAAAAAATGTTGACATGGCATATGCAACATGATAAAATTAATAAAAGGAATAATTATGTATAAAAATGATAAACAACTTAGACAGGAAGCAATATCTGTGCTTGTTGAACTTGGGATGTGTCAATATTTAAAAAACATTGATTTATATCATGGAAGAGCGAACATTGATGGCAAGCGTTTTTCTGTGATGAATTTAGATAATAGCGGAGATAATACTAGTAATAGAAATGTGTCTATGATGAGTGGCTTATATGCATCTCAAAAAGAAGTTGCCACCGAATTTGCAGAAACAAGAGTAAAATATAAAGGTGGAAAACCAGAAGTTCATAAGCTTGTTGGTATTACGGAAGATGATGTTATCTTGGATTTATCTTTTGATATTTCCAAGGTTAAAGAAATAGATAAACCTAGACTTGCAAGAGCTCTTCGAGTTTTAACAAATTACCCTGTTTCAAATCTTCTTCCAATTAATTTTGATTACAAGGATATTTATTATAGTGTTATTTTTCCTATTTTACAGGAGAGAATACAACCTATAATTAGTTATGAAAGGGAAAAAGAAATCATATCACAAGCGAAGCAAAACCTTGAAGCTTTAAAAATAAAGTTGAAAAGTGAAGGGAAATTAGATAAGTTGAACGACTTAGAGATTGATGATAAGATTTTTGAAGGTTTAATTAAAGATTATATTGGTGCAAGAAACACCAGATTCTTGCTTCGAAATATTCCGCTTGAAGTTTTAGATAAAGTTATAGATGGTAAATTGGTTGGTTATAAAAATGACTATTATTCTTTAAATGAACATTATGTTTCAGCTTGGATTGCAAATAATCATATAGCAGGATTTATGTATTTTGTTAATAGTGCTACATTAGATAAAAAAATAACAACTTATCAACTTGTCAATGTTAATCAAATTATGACTGAGCGAGATTATGGGGAATATTATCAAAACTTGATGCAATTAGAACAGATAGGAACAAAAAGATTTTCTAATATGATGTCAGAAGCACTTGATGAGTTTGTTTCAACAGCAAATGGATGGGAACTTATTGAGCTTGTCAGCCAAAATCCTGAGTGTAAAGCATTATATGATAAAGATGCTGGTATATGGGAAGGGTGGTCTGTCGGACAGCATACAGCAAGTGTTATAGACTTTTTTGATGCATATTATTCAGCTTCACTGCCTGACAATATGCAATCTTTAATGAAATTGATATTGCTTGCACATGATATTGGAAAGGGTGTGGCAGTTGAGAAACATTGTCCACAGAAAGAAGAAAATCAAATTTATGTTGATACTCTTCTGGATGACTTAAATATCAAGGATAGTATAAAAGAAGTTGTAAAGTTTGCTATAGGCGATGGGCAGAGATATACAAGCGACATATTGCTAAAAGAAAGCGAAGTTGAAAAAGATAGACTTATTAGATTGGGTGTTTTGAGCGAAGACAACAGGTATGATAGGGAAAAAGCACTTATAAGACAAATGAATAACGAATGTGCAGAAGTGCTGAAAAAAGCCTTTGGAACAAATCCTAAGCAAGAAGAGATTGATGTTCTTCGAAATCTATGCCTAATTTTGCAATTTTGTGATAGTGGGGCTTATACTTATTATGCTAAAATAAATGAAGGGAAAGCATATGTTACTGGCGGTAATGCTCGCTTTACTAGTTCTTTTGAATTAACCAATAAAAATACTCCACTCCTTAAAAAATCACAAAAACTCGGGTTGGTTTCAACATTAAATCAACTGACATTACCAAATAACCAAGATGAAATATCTTTGCCATTAAGAACTTTATAGTAAATTTCATTTTGTCTTTAAGTGAAAAATGTTTTAAAAGGGTATAAAACGATTAATTATATGATTGGCAAAGGTTTAATATTAATAAAAAGGTGTTATCTATATAAAATTGAAGTGAATTTCATAAATTAATATCTTTTGAGATTCACCTTAATTTATTTGAAAAATTATGTAAAAATATGTAAAATAATTTGACTATATATCGAAATTATGCTATAATATTCTTATTCACTAGGTGAAGGAGTAATTATGAACAACGAAGATTACAAGAATATGTTAGCATATAATATTCAAAAGGTTAGTAAGATTATGTTTAAACCACATAGCAATTATGTGTATGATAGGAATAATTTGATGATAGTGAGTGAAGATACTATACATAAAATTATTTTATATAAAGCAAAGATACCATTTGAAGATTATGATTTCACTATATCCCAAGAAGAAATGGAAGAGATTTACAGAATTAGATTGGAAATTCTTAGGAATAAGTAATTAAAAAAAAGAATAAGTTTTATTCCTTATTCTTTATAATTAAACAATAAATGGTGTTCCCGCCCGGACTCTAACCGGGAATCTTCGCCTTAGGAGGGCGTTGCGTTATACAGTTACGCCACGGGAACATTTTGAATGTAATTTAATTAAAATTCTATAGATTTTAAGTTATTTTTGTTTAAAATCTTTACAATTATAGCATATTTTTATTGCTAAAACAATTATTTAATAAAAGTTTTATGATAAAAAAGAAGTTATTCTTCTTCAGGTAACTTCTTTTTTCTGTTTTTCTTTGCTTCTTTTGCTTGTTCTTTTTGCTTTTTAAGTTCTTCAGGCGAAAGTTCTCTGTCTTTCACAACTGTTTCTGCAATTTCAAATCTATTTTTCATTATTGGTGCAAGTTCTTTGCAATATCTTGCAATAATTTTGTCAACATGTTCTCTTTCCATTTGATAATTTGGGTCATCTTCCATTTTAATTGAAAAGATGCGTTTTTTGCCTTTTCTGCCTGTTCGCATATCACGAATTTTTAAGTCTTCAAACGAACAAGTCATTTCGTAGCCTGTTCCACTAATAATTTTATATCTATTGCCTTTGATTTCAATTTTGATATATTGTTCGCAGTGTTTAACAATGTCAACAAGGTTGATAGTGAAAAGATTGTTGAAAATATTATTAATCTCGTCCGCGATTTGAACTGGGAAGTCTTTTGGCTCGTCATTTATTTCGCATTCTCCAAGGAAAGATTTTTTTTCTCTAACTTGTGAAGAGTCTGTTAAATTGTTAACGCGAACAAGAGAGAAATATACTCGTTCAGGTGTGATTTTTTTTCTTAACAAAAGCCCAACACCAGTTAAAAGTTTTTTATCAGTATCATAAACAATTTCTTGTTCATTTATCTTTCCATCAAAACGAATTGTGTAAAATCCAAGTTTGCTGATAAGTTTGTGTATGGTCATTTTTTCATTATCTATGATAAGATAATAGTTTTTTCTTATGGTATGGTATTTGGTTGGGCTACCTTTATCTCCAAGAAACATATAATTCTCCTTTTCTAAAAGAAATTTAAATATATTAATATTTTAAACAAAAAAAATAAAAAAAGCAAACGAATAATAAATATTAATTGGTCAATATTTATTAAGGGGAGAAAAATATATGGATTTTAATGAAAGTGTAACAAAAACAAATTTGGCAAGAGGTTTTGCTGCGGAATGCCAGGCTGGAGCAAGGTATCAGTTTATGAGTAAAATGGCACTAAACGACAGTCAAAAATTTATATCAGACACCATGAAAACACTTGCAAAAAATGAAATGGCTCATGCAAAGATTTTTTA
>CALWFX010000003.1 GCA_944377765.1 uncultured Clostridia bacterium | reverse complement strand
AATTCGAGAAATGTATGATAAAGTGTGGGAAAAGAGAGATGTTTTTAAACGCTTTAATGACTTTGAACCTTTAAACTGGCAATTAGACAGCGAAACATTAAAAAATTATCAAAAAAAATATGTTGATGATGTTGCTTTAAAACTTGAAAATATTAACACAGAGATAGACAACCAATTTGAAGCAGGCTCACTTGAAAAACTTGAAAGTTTAATTTTAAATTACAAAAATAATGTTATAAAAGCAAATGAAGGACTTAAAGCAGAACTGTATTTAAAACTTTCAAACAGTATGTCAAATTATTCCTTCTTTGTTGGCTATAAATCGCAAGAAGAAGCAAGTTTAAAACAACAAATTGCAATTTCTAACTTTATTTTGTCTGACTCTGATTTATATTATCAAGAATATCTCTCTACGCTTAGTTTTAACTCTGCAGTTAACAATATAACCGCTTACGACTTTACTTACTTTCAAATGTGCATAATAGGATTTCTTTTAATCATTACTTGCATATATTTTTCATATAAGTTATTTGGACAAGACAGACGCAATGGAAAAATGGATATTGTTCTTTCACAAAATGTTACCTTTTCAAATGTCTTCAATGGAAAATTCCTTGCAATAATTTTTAGCGCAATGTTTATACTTTTGGCATACACCTTAATCTTCTTAATTGCAGGTTATTTCATTTATGGCTTTACTTTCACTCCAATCCTTGCTGTCTTCAATTTAAATTCAGCATATGTAATAAGTCCAATTTTATATATCTTAATTAAATTTATAACCATTATTTTGCAAATAATTTTCTATGTTGTTTTAACAATTTTCTTTATGAATATTTCAAGAAAATTTGAAATTATGCTTGGAGTAAGTTTAGCAGTTTTTGCACTTGGTTTTACCTTAAATATCTTTTTCAGTGGAGTGTTTATTTACACCCTTTTCCCATTTGCACACATTGACCTATTCTCATATTTTGGCAGTGGAACAAATCAAATAGGCTTTTTAAACACAATGCTAATAGCAAGCGGAAACTTTTTCATTTCAATTTTATATTATATTGTTATCACAATTGCCTTCTATAATTTCACAAGTCAATTGTTCAGAAGAAACTAATAAATGTTGCATTTTTACATTATATTTAAATTATAAATAGTTAAAAAATTTTTAATAATTTTTGTGAAAAATATATTTTTACTTGCATTTAAAGGTGGATTTTATTATAATATTCATAAGTGAATTTATAAAAGAGAGGATAATATGAATTATAAGATTGTAACTGAAGCATCTGTTGATATGCCAGAAAAATTTGCTAAGGAAAATGATATAACTATCCTTCCTATTGAAGTTAATTTTAATGGAGAATTATACCCAGAAGGTTTGCCTAATGACGAGTTTTATGCCAAAATGAAAGAAACAGGCATAATTCCAAAAACAAGCCAACCAAATCAATATAAGTTTGAAACCGCTCTCACTCCATATTGCAATAAAGAAGATTGGTTTGTTTTAACAATTGTTATTTCGTCCAAACTTGCAGGAACAATTGCTCAAGCAAAAAATGCTGTTGAAGCATTAAATATGAAAAATGTTTATATCTGCGACTCTGAAATGACCACTTTTGCAGAAGGTGCTTTGATTATGGAAATTGTGAAATTCATCAAAGAAAACAATCCTACCCCAGAAGAAGCCATTAAAGAACTTGAAAGACTTAAAAAACATATTAGACTTGTTGCTGTGATAAACGACCTTAAATATTTAAGACAAGGCGGAAGAATAAGCGGAACTGCTGCCGCCCTTGGAACTGTGCTTGGCGTTAAACCAATTGTTACTCTTGAAGATGGCAAAGTTAGCAACACAGCAAAGAAAAGAGGAGAACAAGCCAATCTGTATATGGTGGAATGCGTGAAAAATAGAGATAGAAATTATCCTTTATATTTTGGATATTCCGCTGTTAAAGAAAATATTGTTAAATTTGTTGAAAAATATCACGAACAACTTGATGTAAATCCAAATAATGTGGAATATAATGGCATAAGTTGTGTTGTTGGAACTCATGTTGGCCCTGGTGTTTATGGTATGGTTTATTTTGTGAAGTAGGCACGATATTAAAAAATTTGCCACAAGCCAAATTTTTTTGTTGCTCCGCAACCTGCACAAGCAAGCTTGTGCAATATCGTGCCATCCAATCTTTATTACACTACAACCACCCCAAATTCCTTGACGCGTTCCGCTTTAACTTCTATGTTAAAAGTAAAAGTTTCCCCTGTTTTTTTGTATCGAACTACAACATCATCACTTAAAAGAAGATAATTTTTTATTATTGGAGTTATTTCCTTTTCAAGCATTTTTGCAACCACCCCAAGATTTGCAAACTTATCACGCACCAAAACTTCTTCCAGTCTAAAATTATCCATAATAAACTCCTTTTATATGAAAATTTAAACATGTTTTTTAATATTTCTTTTAAAATAGCCCAAAATTCCACGATATTTATAAGTGCAATCAAAAATTTTTTTGCTTCCATTATGTATGTTTTCAGAAAGCAAAGTGAATGCTCTTGCACTTTCACTGTCAGTTAAAATTCTGCCATCGGTTGACATCTTTCCAACAGAGTCATCTTCTGGAATAACCCCAATAAGCGGTATATTCATGGCCTTTACAATACTTTCAATATTAAGCATATCCCCAGATAAAAGTAAATCTCCACGCATACGATTGATAACAAGATATTTACTTTCAATGTGATATGAAGAAAGAATTGATAAAACTTTGTCTGCATCCCTTAAACTTGAAAGATGTGGCGTTACAACAATAATTGCTTCATTTGCTGGATAAACTGCCCTATGAAATCCCGCTTCAACACCTGCAGGACAATCCAGTAATATATAATCAAAAGAGTGGTCAATTATGTCAGTGATATTTTTGATATGCTCCCCTGTAATTTTGCTTGAAGCATAAGAATGCGAAGAAGGTAAAAGATAAAGTGAAGGATAGGAAAAATCTTGCACAAGCGCTTGACGCACCCTGCATTTGCCACTTACAACATCAGTAATATCAAAAACAACTTGCTTTTCCAAGCCCATAACAACATCAAGGTTATTAAGTCCAATGTCAACATCAAGCATAGCCACGCGAAAGCCAAGCCTTGAAAGATATACTCCTAAATTTGCACAGACAGTTGTTTTCCCAACCCCACCTTTACCACTTGTTACAACAATTTTCCTTGCCAATTTCACCACCTCTTTAACTATTATAAAAAAGCAAAGAAAATAATCAAAGAAAAACAAAATCGCATTTTGACATAATTTGTCTAAAATTAATGAAAATGCTATGTATATATACTAATACAAAAAACTTAGGGCTTAGCCTAAGTTTTTTTTAAAATTTCTTTATTATGCTATCTAAAAGTATTTGGTCAGAAAGAAGTTTGCCCGCTCCTAAAATGGTTATATAATCAACATCTTCTGAAATGTGCACTGGGTATTTTAAGTTATGTTTAAAATAATTATCAAGCCCTTGAAGTTTTGCACAGCCACCACAAACTAAAATCTTATTATTTATTATATCAGAAACAACTTCTGGTGGAAGTGTGTTTATTGTGGTGTCAATTGCTCTTACAATTTCAGCATAAAATGGTTCGATTGCACAACGGAGTTCATGTGAATGAATGATAACTGTTTTTGGAGATTTTGTTTGCACATCCACCCCTGTAACTTCCATGTTTAAAAGGTCATTTTCATATAAAGAGCCAACTTCATTTTTTAAACTTTCTGCTGTTGGGAGTCCAATTACAAGTTCGTCTTTATAGGCAAGATAATTTACTATTGATGCATCAATTGATTTTCCGCCAATAGAAAGAGTTGCTCCCTTCATGATGTTAGACATATTAATAACTGCGATATCTGTGTAAGTTCCGCCAATATTAACAACCATATTCACTGTTGAGCCATCAATTTTTCTGCCTTCCCCAATGCAAGAACAAAGAACTGCTGGCATAAGTTCCACATAACCCATATTAACTGCTTCACACACACGCAAAATGTTATCTTTTTCATGTGCAGTAATTCCACAAGGAGTGAGAAATAGCACATTGTCTTCATTCGCCTTGAAATTTACTTTTGACAAAAAATATTTTAGTAAAACAACACTATATTCAAAATTGGAATGCTCACCATAAACGCAAGGTGTGAAAATTTCCACATTGTCCTTGGTTTTTCCAACAAGTTTTTTAGCATCATTGCCAAGTGCAACAACACGATAGCCATCTTCGGCTGGCTCTGCTGCAACAAGAGTTGGTTCTTTCAAAGCAAGACCTTGTCCTTTTATGTATATATTGGTGAACCCGCCACCCATTTCAATTGCATACTTAAACTTTTTCATTTTTCCTCCTTCCTAGAAAACTTTTAAATAACAAAAGTTTCATTTGCAACTGTGTAAGTATCTAAATTTGTGTAAGTTAAAGTGATTTTATCTCCTGTATTTAACGAGTATATAATGCTAAATAAATCTTCACGAGCATATATATAATAACTTCTTCCATTTAATGAAACGCTTGTTATAACACTGTTTGCTTTAATCACAGAATTTTTATAACTTAAATCACTCATTAGGTAATATCCATTATTTCCATCATTATAAAAATTCTCTATGCTTTTTGATAATGTAACCCAAGTATCTTTAAAATACACAGTTTTGACATTTGCACTTTTGTCAAGGGCACATTCGAGAAGGTAAGTTAGTTCATACATATCAAACCCATTGACACAATTTGCAAACTCACTTTCAAACATCTCTCCATTTAATGATATAATTTTATCAAGCACCATGTCAACAAATTCAACACCAATTGCATAACAAGTGCTGGAAGAATCATCTAAAAGGCTGTAATTTTTAACTACCAAACCAATCAAGTTACCTTTTTTATCTAACAATGCTCCTTGAGAAAAGTTTGTAAGGTTTGAACAATTGAAATAAACACTATTTTCAGAAACATAACCTGTAACTTCAAGCCCATCAACTGTATTATATATACCTTCTGCATATTCGTTTATTTTTACCTTGGTTGCTTTGCTTATATTTTGCTCATCAAGCGGACTTCCAACCATGATATATGTGGAATTAAAAGAATCTTGATTTGTTGAACCAATGTTTACATATGGAAGTGATACATCTTCGTTGATTTTAATAATGGCAAGGTTAAAATTACTTTCACTAAAAACAACTTTTCCACTGTATATATTTCCACTTTTGCTATATAAAACATAGTTCTTATCTTCATCCACTTTATCTGCCAAGGTTAAAACATAGCCTTTTTCATTGACATTTATGCCATATATTCCACTTGTTGACTCGTCAATTTCTTTTTCTAATTCCTTAATATCAAAGGATGCTTCAAGATACATCTCTCCCACACTTTCGTTAGACATCAAATTCCATACTTGCAGTTTTGAATGAATATCGTTTGGCTTTCCAAAATAAAAATACATGGCAACAGAAAAATAGCATAGTAAAACCACCAAAAGTAATATGCCTAAAATGGAAAATACTTTCCAAACACCATTTTTCTTTACCATATACTTCCTTTTATTTAATAATATACTCCATTTCCCAATAATAAGTCCAATAAAATTTAAATATGCCAACAAAATTTTTTTGCTGGCATATTTTTATCATAAATTTATTAATCTATTTAAATAATTTGCAAACTCTTCTTAAATGTCTTTTTAAAGTCATCAGCAAGTTTCATAGCCTGCATAATTTCAAAAGAAGGGTCACTTTTTACAACTGTTTTCATTATAATTGAGTCGCCCAAAATATCGCAAACAATATCGGATATAACATTCTTTCTTGAAGCGTTCAAGTTAACTGCAAGTTTAACAAGAACACCAAGTTTTCTTATAGCATCAACATCTTCATCAGTCAAAATTTCCTTATATTTCATAATTTCAGAAAGATTGAAATTATCAAGATTTTGACACATACAACTAAGTCCTGCAATCAAAGTTTCTTTTTGACTTGCTCCAACAATATTAGAATTTAAAATTGTGTAATAACCATGTTTTTCATAGTTTTTAAAATCAATAAACTTTCCACAATCAAACATATATGAGGCAATTTTAAGAGATCTAACATATTGTCTTGGAAGTTTGTGAACGACTTTAAGTTGTTTAAACAAAAGTATTGCCATATTGTATACATTTGAATTTATAGACAAGCCTTCTTTTTTAAATTCATAATAATTATCAAGAGAATTTAAAAGTAAATCACTATATTTTTCAACAGGAGAGCCAACCAAGTTTTCAAGGATACGACCTTCCATTATATCAGCATCTGTAACCAACAATTCTTCAGCACCAAAAACTTCAAACACTGCTTTAATGATGGCAAGTCCACCCTTCAAACTGTCTGCACCTTCAAAACTTAAACCCTTAACTTTTTTAATTTTTGTTGAGTCTAAATCTTTAGAAAATTCAACAACTTTTTCGCAAGCAGAAGCGGATAATGCGTAATTATTATCAATGTCAATTGGATATCTCAAAAGTTTTTTGGCAATTCTTGCAATATCCACAAAAGATGTGCCAACACCAACCAAGTTTTCTTCTTCAAAACTTTTAACAACTGGGCTATCTTTCATTTCCTTTTTCATTAAACTTACTAAGTTTTCAAACTTATCTTCTTTTTCAGATAAATTGATAAAACCATAAGGAATAACTGTGTAATCAACCACATTTCTTCTGTTGTATTTAAAAAGATATGTGTGATAACCTGATATATATACACCTGAACCTTTGGAACTATCAATTTTATTTATTACACCTTGATATATATCTCGAACAACTTCATCATCATTTACAAGCATGAAGTTCATCCCAGTGTGAGTGTAAATTTCATCTAAAAGTCCACGATAATTTCTTGCTTTAACAATGATGTTTGAAGCAAAAGCAATCATTTTTGTTGCACCAAAAGTTTCAATGGTATATCTGTAAATTCCCAAAATTTTCAAAATATCCTGTCTTGATTTTGGAGAAAACAAACAATCTTTTGTGATGTCATTTGTTAAATCGTATTGATTGACAACATCTTCCAAAATTCTGTATCTTCCAGCACGACTTTGAATAATTTTCAATTCAATTTTTCTTTCTGTAAGTTGTATGAAAGCAATATTTTCCATATCAATTAAACCCCTTATTTATTTAAATCAATTGCACTTACTGGGCAACTTGCTTGACAAGAACCACAATGAATGCATTTTGCTTTATCTATTTGTGCCTTACCATTATTATCAAAAGAAATTGCTCCAACTGGGCATATTGCAACACATGTTCCGCACCCAATACATTTATTTTTATCTACCATGTTCTTCTCTCCTTATCGTAAAATTACATGATAAATATATCATAAAAAAGATAATTTGTAAACTATTTTTTGAATAATATTTATGAAAATCAGCCTATTCTACTCAAAATAACAATACTTTATATCTCAAATTATGAGTAATAATTTTATTATTAATAACTACTTATTGTCAGCTCTCTTTTCCTGTTTTGTTTTTGCTTTATCCTTTTTAAAAACTTTAACAAATTCAATTATTGCTAATATGCACAAAAACACACCAAACACAATTTTTAGTATTCTTGAAGGCAAAAGATCCATAAAAAATGCACCTAAAATTGAAAAAATAACTCCTGAAATGATGATATAACCAATATGCTTTGTCACAATATAGCCATTTTTATAGTGAATTGCCATGGAAAAAATTGCCATAACCAAAAAACTTAAAAGATTTATACCTTGACTTAACTTTTGGTCAAAACCCAAAAAGATGGTTAGAATTGGAATAAGCAGTGTTCCTCCACCCATTCCAAGTCCACCAAAAATGCCTGAAACTAAACCAACTAAAACATATAAAACATAAATCATGACTTCTCCTTAAATGGTCAAATTATTAATCTTATTCCACCAGCAAGCATGATGATTGCAAAAATTATTCGAATAGCCTTTCCCGGTAAAATTTTAAGTGCATACGCTCCAATTATTCCGCCAAGAACAACACCGCCTCCAACAGTTAAAAATGGAATAGTCTGCAAATTTCCAGATAATATGTAAATGATTGCACTTATAAAAGAAATAGGGAAAATAACCGCGATTGCTGTCGCATGAGAATATTTACTTGAAAGATGAAGCACATTTTCTAATAATGGAACACAAATCATTCCGCCACCACCACCAAAAAATCCATTAATAAAACCAATAAGTGCTCCAAGTCCTAAAAGAAGTAACTTTTGTTTTACACTCAGCTTTTTCTCTTTCACACTAAAAAATGCATCTTTCTTTGCTATAATTTCCTTTTGCATAATAATATTATTGATAAATTTTAAGAAAATATTTGATTTTATTAGATAAATGTATTATAATATAAAAGTTAAATTTATTATACAGGTGGTTTATGAGAAAACTTAGATTAATCAATGCAAAAATCTTTTTATTCATTTTGGCAATTTTGTTGCCTGTAACAGTTACAAGTGTTGTTGGAACATTTTTTAAAACTTATGCTGAAGATGAAAATTCTTCAACATCCACAACCTATTATAAAAGTTATGTTGAGTCAGTTGATTTAACCAACAAAAATTTTAATTCCAGCACTGTAACTTCAATAAGTCAAAACCCTTCTGGTTGGACAAAACAAATGTCTGATAATAAAGCAACCGCAGGAATTATCAATGTTGGAAGTAACTTTGATAACTACAAAAACTCAACCTATTATCTTTCCAAAAATCCAACAGCAAAAGCAAATGACAACCAAATCCTTATGATTAACTCTAAAACAAATAAGGACGAAAGAAAAATGGCAAGAGAAGGCTATTCTTCAAACTCTGTCACATTAAGTGCAAACTCTTTCTATTCCTTCCAAGTTTCCATGAAAAGCGACTCTAACTATAAAGAAAACACAACCTATGTAGATAAAGGAACAGTTTCAAACGAAGTTACAATTTATCAAAGTAACTTCAATGATGTGAAATTTGGCGACAACGCATATGTTTCAATGACATATTTAAACAAAAATTATTATGCTAAAAAAGAACTTACAGAAGGCGAAAATTTAACAGAAGAAATAACAACCAAGGCTTTCTATAATGACCAAGAATATGTTGGTTTTATGTATGAAAATGGTGATGATTCAACTCCTATATATGTCAGCACAAGCAATGTAAGCAAAATTAAAATTAGCGGTTCAACAAGTTTATTTACAAACCCAGATGAACCAAACAACACAACAACCCTTGGCGAAGATGTTGAAATTGAAAGTGGTAAATTTGAATATTATGAAGATGATTATATCACTTTTGAACATGATGGCGTTGATTACTATATTTCAAAAACAAGTGTTGAATATGTAATTAACAATAATTCACAATATTACACCTGTTCAATCACCTTCCAACCAAGTGGTTCAAGCACAACAAGTGGAACATATAAACTTAGTTCAGGTTCAAAATACTATGCTCAATCTGTTGACTATGAAAGTTATAACGAATATGGTATGGCTTCAATATATCTTAAAGGCTTAACTGACAAAGATGGAAAAGAAGTTAAACTTTCCTATGAAAGAGTAAGTTCAACAGAATGGACAACTTTCTATTTCTTCATTGCAACTGGCGACCAAGAACAAACTGTTAACCTTGAACTTTGGCTTGGTGGCGATGTTTTCAACATGGACAGCACTGGCGTTGTTTTCTTTGATGATGTGGTAATTAATCAATATAGTGAAAATGCTTTCTATGACACATATTTAAAATATAAAGATGAAAAATTCTATAATCAAACATCAGACAGTGCTGACACAAAAATCTCTTGCGTCCAATTTGAAAGTTTTGAAGATAATAACTATGTTGAAATAAAAGATAATAACTTTGATTTTGAAGATGATAGTTCTATTTCCGCTCTTAAAGGTTGGAAAAAATCAGGAAATGGTTCTGCTCAAATAATTGCCCTTGATTCTAAAGAAGGCTTTGAAGCAACCACTGGCTACGATTTTGTTGGTTCTAACCTTAATGGTGTTGCAGATTTTGACGAAGATGGAAACCCAACAGCATTTTATAAAAATCAAAAAGGTTTGGCTCTTTGGGTTAAAAATGGATATGTTGAAGCAACTTCAAAAGAGATTGATATAAAATCACATGGAATTTACAAAATTTCCGCTTATTACAAAATTTCTGAATTATCTGGAAATATCTACCTTAAAGTCAATGAAAGTGAATATGTTTTAGATGCTAACAACTTAACCGAAGACACTTACACCCTTTCAACTGGTTCAACAAGTGCAACAGCAAATGGCGATAATAAATTTATTAATAACTATGGAAAAATAGAAATATATGTTAAAGGCTCTGCTCTTTACGACTCTAAAGCAAATATCACACTTGCAATTGGCTCAAGCGAAGAAAGTGCAACTGGTTGTGTAATTTTTGACGATATTACAGTTGAAAATGTTACAAATTCTCAATTTGAAGAAGCAGAAAACAAAGTTACCTTTGATGCAATTGATGGCGAACTTTCAATTGAAAATGGCTATTTTAATGAAACAGAAAATGAAGATTTCAATTATCCCCTTACTCCTAGTGGTTGGACTATTGAAAAGAAAGATGGTTTAACTTTCAGCGGTGTTATCAACACAAAGAAAGAACAATATGATTTTTATAAAGTACAATATGAACTCTTCAAATACCAAGGCGAAGAAAACCCATATCTTTGGGCTCAATTCGCAAATCCAATGGATGTTGACAACACAACAACCTATTCAAATAATATATTGATGCTTTCAAACTATAACTCAAATGCTCAAAGTGTTACTTCCCCTACCTTTTCACTCAGTGCAAACTCTTACTACAAATTAACATTCAACTATAAAACTCTTTCAATTGAACCAAGCAAAGTTGCCAACTTTAATATAAGCCTATACAATGAAGATGGCGTGCTCTTATTTGAAGAAAAGAATGTTAAGAGTGATATTTGGAACAACTATACAATTTATTTTGAAACTTTTAAAGGCGCAGAAAATGTTTATATTGAAATAGACTTTGGAACTGAAAAAGAACTTGTAACTGGCTTTGCATATTTTGACAATTTTGAACTTGCCACAATTGAACAAGCAGAATATACAGAAGTAAAAGATAACAAAGATAACAACATTGTTGATATGACAGACTATTATATTAATCTCCCAACAACAATTGTAACAAATGATATCAGAGATTTTGAATCTGACGCATACAACACTTCTGCAAACACTGACGATTGCTTTGGTGGTATTGTTGAAGACAGTTATTTTGAAAATGATTTATCCTTCAAACTTGAAAAAGAAAATGATGATGCAGTTAAAGTTTTCATGATGCAAAACAATAAACCTAACACCTATTCAATTCAAAGCGTTTTTAAATTTGATTTAACAAGCGGAAATTACTATAAATTAACCTTCAAACTTAAAACTAGATTTGTTTACAAAGAAAGTGGCAACAGTGTTGTGGATGAAGATTTTGATATCACTAAACAAGATTATGGTGTTTCAGTTGGACTTACAAACTTTGATTATATGACAAACCTTATTTCCAACAATGAATATAACGAATACACCCTTTACATTCATGCGACTGAAGATGCCACAGAAAACTTATATATGGCTCTTGTCAGCGATCACTACTTGACCACAGGAACAGCAGTTATATATGATATCAATTTTGAAGAATTATCTTCTGAAGAAGAATCTTCTGCTGATGAATTTTCAAGTGCACAAGATATAATGAAAGAAGATGGCTATGACATTAATGAAGACAGAGTTTTTGCCACAGAAACTGCAAGCGAAGACGACACAACTGATGATGACACAACTGGCGACGATACAACAGCTGACGATGGACAAAATAATGACGAATTTACATGGTTACTTCTAATCTCCTCCCTCATCACTGGACTTGCAATAATAATCGCAATTGTTGGTTGGTCACTTAGAAAAGTTAAGATTAAGAAAATTGAAACAAAACGTAAAGAAACTTATGACAGAAAAGGAAGTCTTCATAAAGATGTTATAAGACAAGAAGCAGAAGAAGAAAGAGCAAAACAAGTTAAAGAAGTTGAAGAAGATATCAAGAGATTTGAAACAGAACTTGAATCACTTGAAAAAGAGCATAAAGAAAAAGTTGTAAATCTTAGAAAATCAGACAATAAAGAAGTTTCTAAAGCAACTGAAAAAGAATTTAAGTTGTTTGCTCAAAAGAGAACTGTTATTGCAGAAAAGATTGACATCTTGAAACATCAACTTGAAAACTATAAGTCCCCTGAATATCTTCTTTCACTTGAAAGAAAGAAATTTGCAGAAAATGAAGCAAAACAAAGAGAACTTGCAAAAGTTTCAAAAAAGGCAAACAAAGAAGATAGTAAAAAAGTTGAAAAAGCAGATGAAAAAGGCGACAACAAAAACAAGAAAAAATAAATAAAAAAGAAGTGAATTTTCACTTCTTTTTTTATGCAGTTTTAATAAATTATATCTTTTGCAAAAATAAAAAACACTTTTAAAGTGTTTTTTATTTTAATTTTAGCAATCAATCAAACGCCAAATTTTTCCGTTGACAATCATAAGCACAAGGTCAACAATCCAAATGATATTCCAGCCAAGAAGAATACGAACAATTGCAGCAACAATTTTGCCTTCAGCAATTCTTGTAACAAAGCCCAAAATGAAAGCAGTTACAGGAATGATAGCCAAAATGATACTGAGTATTCTGTTCCAGCCAAAATAATCTTTTCCCACTTTTGCCATATCAACTTCCTCCTTAGTTATATCATACCATTATTTAAAAATTTAGTAAACAAATTTAACCAAATTTCAATTAATTTTTATAATCAATCGTCAATTTCCCATTCCATATCCACACTTGCATCAAAAATAATGTTTTCAACATTAATTTCACTTAAAGCATTACTAGACATTTTAAGCATTCTTGCTCCTTCAAAATTCATTTCAGAGCCTTTATACCTTACATCAATTCTATTAAAACTATGGTTAATCAGTTTTATTTTGCCCAATTTCACACCACTTGCCTTTGCCAAAATTTCAGCATCTTTTTTTGCATTTTCAACTGCTTCTTCAAGCAACCTTTCTTGAACTTTTTTCTCGTCTGCCTCAAAATAAACTCTAAGTTTTGCCCCTTCTTTTGTGTTAGATGATATATTGGAGATAAGTTTACTTAAAATGTTTTTATCAAAATTAAACTTAATAACAACCCCTTGCTCAACTTTAAACCCATCAAACTTTTTTTCGTTTGCAAGATATTTATACTCTTCAGAAATATTGTAATTTCTTGTTAAAATATTGTCTTGCTTTAATCCCGCCTCTAAAACAGCCTTTTTTAATAATTCCATTTCATTATTTGCAATTTCAACTGCTTTCAAATAATCGCTTGATTTTCCTGTAACTCCAAGAGATACACAAATTTTTTCTGGCTTAACAGAAATTTGACTTTGACCTGTTATTCGTATAATTCTTTCCACTTCAATTTCTCCTTTTAAGTATTATAATGTAAAGAATATATAAAAGTAAATTAATTTGACATTTATTTCATATAAGAGTATAATTTTCTAAAATTAAGGAGAACAAAATGGATAAATGGAACAAAAGATTTATGGAATTAACTGAGCATATTGCCACTTGGTCAAGTTGTTTAAGACGCCAAGTTGGAGCAGTTATTGTTAAAGATAAAAGAATTATGACAACAGGCTATAATGGAGCACCAGCAGGTGTTAAAACCTGCATTGAAAGAGGAAGTTGTATGCGCAATGAATTGAATATTCCAAGTGGAACACACGCAGAACTTTGCTATGCCGCCCATGCAGAGCAAAATGCCATAATTCAAGCAGCAAAAGAAGGAATAAGTTTGAAAGGTTGTGTGCTTTATTGCACTCATCAACCTTGCGTTGTTTGCGCAAAAATGATAATCAATGCTGGAATTAAAGAAGTTATCTATAAAGAAGGTTACCCAGACGAATTTTCTCAAAAAATATGCAATGAAGCAGGAGTTAAACTGACAAAATTTGAAGACTTGGAAAAAGAAGATAATAAAAAAATTCGTGTTTACAAAAAATCAAAATAATCATATAAAATATATGTATTTATTATGAAATAATAATAAAATTTGATATAATAACTTTAATAAGGAGAATTTATGTTTGATAAAAGAAAAATACATTCCATTCTTTCAATCTTATTGTTTGTTCTATTATGCTATTTAACAATAAGTTGCCTTATTGATGGAATAACTTTAAATTGGGTTGATGACAGTAATTTGGATAAAACGTTAATGAACAATATCATTCTGTTCACTTGGCTCGTGTTTAGTTGTGGAATTTTTACGGTAGCAATTATAATTGCAAATTTTTATGCTAGCAATAAACTCAAATGGATAAAACTTATTTGTTTAATTGTGTTAACAGTTTTGTTTATTGTGCTTGCATGCTTAATGGCTTCAAAACACGATACTGGTTCTGCTACACAAACAGTTGTTATAGCCGCCTTTTCAAATTATATTGTTGGAACAATTACCATGTTTGCATATTCCGCAATCACATTAGTTGATAATTTATTTTCGATAAAAGGAAATAATCAAGATGAAAAAAAGTAGTATAACAAAAATTATTGTTTCAACCATACTTTTTGTGGCATTTTTAACAGCATCATTAACCCTTATTATCATTGCCCCAAAAAATGAAAAAGTAAACCTTACTTATGAAGTAATTGATGAATATAGAGCAGACGAATATAATTATTGTGCAACATATAAAATCACAAATAATTCTTATGCAACTGTTGAAATTGATTCAATATTTTTTGAATGTATTAGGAATTCATCTAGTGGAATTTACTATATAACTTCAAATGGTTCCCCACATCGTGATGTTGTTATCCCTTCAGGTGAATCCGTTGTTTATAACGAAGAGTTTGATTCTTTTGATGAACTTTCAAATTTTACCGCAAAATTTAATGGTGTATATTTAACAAACCTTGCCCCAACACTCTATATCGGCATTGGACTTTTACTCCCAATGATAGTTTCAGGATATTTGTTTATAGTTTCCATAGTTAAAGGTATACAAGAGAAAAAACAATTAAAAAATGAAAATTAAGGGCAAAACTTTAAACTTTTAATTAAAAAAGAATGTGGCAAAATTAACCACATTCTTTTTTTATTCTATATTAAAAATCGTCGTCATCATCGTCGTCGTCAGATTCTTCTTCATCATCATCGTCATATGAATCAAAATCGTCATCGTCGTCTTCTTCGTCTTCGTCATCATCCATATCTTCATCTTCAAATTCTTCGTCAAGGTCAATATCTTCGTCATCAATGGAATCGTCAAAGCCAATTTCAGTGTCTAAATCATCATCCAAAAGGTCATCATCGCCAAGTTCAGTAACAGATGCCATATCCCCTGTTTCTTCGTCTTCGTCAACAATTTCATCTTCATCACGATTAAGATAATCTTCCCAATCTGCATTGATTTCGCCATCTTCACTTTGGTGTTCCTTTAAACAGGTAGAGCACATAATTTCATCTGGTGAAATATAGTTAGTTTTACAAATTGGGCAAAGTTCAAGGTCTAAATCGCTTGTATACTCATCTTTCTTTGCAGAAAGTTCTGCCTTACAAACAGAACAAATTTTATCTTTCTTTTCAATATAATTAAGTTCACATCTTGGACATCTAATATAAACTGGTTTTTTCATAACATCTCCTTGTAAATCGTTAATATTCTACATTTTAACAAACACAATGTCAACTATTTTTTAATAATTTTTTGCACTTTTTAAATTTGCTTCTGCCTGCGATGGTCTGATGTATACAGGCTCCACTATATCAGCACTTATTCCACTTTTTTCTTGTGTTATTTTTTTAGTATATTCCAAAAAATTCTCAGTTGTTATTTCAACATAATCTGCTTCATCCATTTCTAAATCCCCACTTAGACATACAAGTTTTTTATCAATCTTTTCAAGTTCGTCCTTATCTATCATTCTCTCTTCCCCTATTTTTATACCATTTTCACCAAACTCGCAAACAAAATATAAATTTGAAAGAGCATTTAGCACACATACAAAAGAAGATTTATGCTTTTGACTATAAATATATGCCATAAGTTCCAAAGAAGACACTGGAAAAACTTTTAAATTTTCCTTGACAACCCCAAGTCCTTTCACAATGGCAACTCCAATTCTAATTCCAGTGAAAGAGCCGGGACCAACAACAACAGAAACCTTGTCTACATCACCAATATTAACTTTTGCTTCTTGACATAACTCATCAATGGTTTTTAGCACATTTTCAGAGTGTTTACTCTTTGCATCGATAGTTTTACCATGGCAATCGCCATTGTCTAAAATAAGCCCCAAATTTGCTGTTAAAAAGGCTGTGTTAATTGCTAAAATCATTTACTAAACTCCCTTATAATAAATTTTCTTTGTTTATCAGTTATCTTTTGAATGTCAATTACAAAATCAACAGAATTTATAAGTCCTTCAACATTCTCTGCCCATTCAACAAGGCAAATTCCATCAAGACGCTTTTTATCAAAATACTCGTCAAAACCAACAGCCAAGGCTTCTTCCATGGAAGATAAGCGATACATATCAAAATGATAAATTGGAAATTTGCCACTATATGTGTTTAAAAGTGTGAAAGTTGGACTTGTAACAACATCATCACTGCCAAGATATTTAACAAGGCTTTTCACAAAGGTTGTTTTTCCACTGCCCAAATCGCCATTTAAAAGAATAATCATAGGCGGTCTTACCACTTTGCTAAACGCCTTTGCAAGAGCATCTGTTTGTTCTAAATTATGCACATCCATTTGAATTCTCATTTTTCTTTTTCCTTTTTTCGTATATTATCATTAAAGTTAAACCAATTGCTCCCATTATAATGCTGAGCCCTGCCCCTGCAAGCACATCAGTTAGGTAATGTTTCCCAAGATACATTCTTGAAAGCATAACAAGTCCAACATACACAATAAGTGCCAAAGTTATCCAAATTCTTTGCCCTTTCTTTTTGTATATGGAAAACAAAAACGCTCCCAAAAATATTGCAATCATTGTTGCACAAGCAGTATGACCACTTGGCATACTAAAACTTGTTACCACATCGCCAATATTGGCAATAGTGTCGCTCACATTAAAAGGTCGTTCTCTTTGAATTGTTGTTTTTAACAGACTTTGAATTAAATATGTAAAACCATATGTAAACAAAAACCAAAAGGCATATTTCCTTTTTGTGAAAAGGAAAATCAAAACAAGTGCAACCGCTCCAACAAAACTGCCCATAAGTGAAATAACTTGAAAAGACACATCAAAAAATGGAGTTCGTCCTGCCTGTAAAAATTCAATTAGTTTAATTTCAAAATCCATAGTGTTATTTTACCAAATTTACACTAAAAATACAATAAAAAATAATAAATTACAGCAATAAAAAAATCACCAAACGAGTCTTGGTGAATTTAAATAGTTAAATAATTTGCATTTCTTCTTTTTCGTTGTCTTTATCAAGTTTAACAACATTTTCAAGGATGGCAATGCGATTGCAAGAAACTTCATAAGCAGTTCTCTCTTCAACCTTTCCATCGTCAAGCGTTTTATAGTATTGTCTTGATTGAATTCTGCCAACCACTTCAAGTTTTGTTCCAACAGGCTCTTTGGAAATAAATCTAGCATTTCTTCCCCATAAAATGCAAGGAATGTAATCGGTTTTATGATAATTTGAACGATTAACTGCTAGTAACACATCACAAATTTCCCTGTCAAAAGGTGTTTTCCTATAAACTGGAGTTTTGCAAATGTAACCAACCAATTTTACTTCATTTTTTTGTTCTTCGCTTTGATAATCAGGTTCAATATCTTTTGCAAAGAAATGAAGAATAAGCTTATTCCTTTCATTTTCGCTTTTGTTATGGCTTCTATACTGTCCATTCAAAAGCACACTGTCGCCCACCTTTAAATTAATGCCAGCCAATGAACGCTCGCTGATAGTTACTGGAATAATGTCTTTGGTTTTGGAAAGTCTTTCCACTTCCACTTCAAAATCTAAAAAATTTTCTCCTTCAATTTGATGTGATACTTCTGGAACTTTTGAAACTATGCCAGAAATTGTTGCAACATTGTTTTGTTCGTCTAAACTATTGTATTTCATAATTTTTCTCCTTTAATTTTTGTGTTGTACACCATTTCTATCTATTGTGTAATTATCGTCATAAATTAAATCTGATATACAGCCTATTTGATAACCTTTGTTTTTAAGAGTTGTTAAAATAAGCCTAAGCCCATCTAAAATGTTATCAGAATTATTATGCATTAAAATGATTGAGCCATTTTGAACCTTGCTTAAAACTCTGTTGTTAATCTCTCCTGCACTTAAACCTTTCCAATCCAAAGTGTCAACATCCCATTGAATTGTTTTCAAGTTAAGTTCTTCCGCAGTGTCTAAAAGAGTGTTGTTATAAGACCCAAAAGGTGCTCTAAACAAAGTAACATCCTTATTTGTTATTGCCTTTATCTTTTCAATGGAAGTTGTAAGTTCACTTTTCATTGTTTCTTTGTCAAGTTTAACCATATCTGGATGAGTGTTAGAGTGGGTTCCAATTTCACAGCCTGCTTCATCAATTTTTTTGACCATATCAGAATAATCATCCACCCAAAAACCCACCAAAAAGAATGTGGCGTTAACATCAAATTCCTTTAATATGTCCAAAATACCTTCTGTTTTATCAGCACCCCAAGCAGCATCAAAGGAAATTGCAACACGCTTCTCAGATGTATCCACATTATAGATTGGCACTTTTCTTGGAGCAGAGCCAAAGAAAACTTGTGCGGATGCAACACCACCAAAAGGAATGCAAAGAAGAGCAATAACAACAAGCATAATAGCAAAAATTTTAATGGATCTTGATTTGACAACGCAGAAATGCATACAAACCTCACTTATATAATACTATTTTGTAAGCAAAAAACTGGCATAAATTTTTTCCGATTATGACGAATTAATGTAACTTTTGTCGAATGCTTACAAAAGATATATATTTAAGTGAAAATTAAAATAGAACTAAATAAAAAAAAGAAGTAAAGTTTTGTTCTTTACTTCTTATAATTTTTATGCAACAGCATCAGTTAAAGTAACATTGAAATTATATTCATAAAGTCCTGTAGGGAATCCTAACATATCAAAGCCTATTGTATCAAAAGTTGGAATAAATCCCATTATTTTACTATTTAAATATCTTCCAACATAAATTGTTACATTTGCTTTTCCGTTTTCAATGCTATTAATTTTTGCACTAAAAATCTTTACTTTTAATTCTTGAATAGGGTCTTCTCCTTGATAATATACGTCAGTTGTAACTTCATCACCATTTGCTAAAATCGCTGTTGCACTTAACTCTTTATTAATCAAAAAGTTAATAATTTCACTTTCTGAAAGGGTCAAAGAATTCAATTCTTCAATATTCTTAATTGATACAATAGTCGTTGGATGTCTTAATTTCCAGTCTTCAACAAAATTAATTTCATCCCCTGAATTCATATAATTTCCATTACCCAAACTTGAAATACTACCATAGTTAAAATTGTTGAAATCTAAAGCTAAAAATTTTGCATTTTGTCCAAATAATGCAGATGCTAAGTCAATTGTAACTGGAACAGGACTTCCCATAAAATCAATAGTAACAGTAATTTGTAACTTTTCTGTTACACTATTATCGTCTCCTTTTGCTCCTAGTGCTAACACTGTTCCAAAGTTCTCATCGTATGACAAATTATTAATAATCAAATCATTAATAGCAATATCTTTTGAAGCAATACCAACTATTGCTTTTATTAAATCCGGCAAAATTTCATTAACTGAATGTTGGTTGATTAATCTATTTAAAATACTAACAATAGAACCCACTATTGTTTGCTCTTTTGAAATATTTTCATTAACAGACGCAAATGCAACACTATTGTTTGAAGTAATTTGAGCATCTTCTTTATTTGTTAATTCAATAATAGCATTCACGAGTTCTGGCATATCATAAACAGCACTTATAATTTTATCAATAAATATAGTTGCACCACCCGGGTAATTTGCTTCAGCATGTAAGTAAAGTTTTGAATTTTCAAGAACTAAATCAATATAATTACTATTATTTGTTGCATTTGTTTTTGTTTCATCTAAATATATTCTAAAACTTAAAAGTCCAAGATTATTCCAATCAATCTTTTCAAGATTAATTGTATTTCCTTCAACTGCATTTAAAATAGCCATTTGATTAATATCAACATTCAATTCAATATTATATGAATCTATTGGATTATATACCATGGTTTCAACATCATTTTCACCCACTTCACTATATCCATCCATTAAATACATATTACCATCAACATGGAAATTAAGAATATTGATTACATCAACATCTTCAAAATCTGCCATCACTTCTGTTGGAATTGCATTTCTTGATGCGTCAAGGTCAGCATTAACTGTAAGATTATCAATTGTAACAGTAGTTGTGTATTCGCTATCTTTCAATACTAATTTTGGGTCAGATTCTGGTGTATTCAAAGAAACTGTAAGTCCGCTTAAATATTCAACACCATTTACTTCTTCAAAACTTGCATTGAAGTTAAGATTAAATTCTGGATATGGAGTTGGATTAGGATTTGTTATATCATTGTCATAATCATTTA
Source organism: uncultured Clostridia bacterium (assembly GCA_944377765.1). Classification (GTDB taxonomy): domain Bacteria; phylum Bacillota; class Clostridia; order Christensenellales; family UBA1242; genus Caccovivens. The sequence continues at coordinate 8,130 of CALWFX010000003.1, read as the reverse complement.
AAACAATATCCAAAACATCATTCAAAATTGCTCCAGTCTCTTCGCCTAATATTAAAGTTAAATCTGTGTCTTTCAAACTTAAAAGAGTGCTATTGATTATATCACTGATATCAAAAGAGAATATAGCATTATTGCCAGAATTGTCCGCAGAAATATCAAGATTTGAGTTTACTCCCAAAAAGCTGTTAATGCTGTTCATAATGCTTGAAGTGTCTTGTCCTTCCATTAAAGAACTAATAACACTTTCAAGGGTCCATGTTCCTTCACTTGCTGGAGATAAATTTCCTAACACACTTGAAAAACTTGGCATGTCATAAGCATATTCTTTTTCTCCAACTTTGACATAAAGTTTTGCTTCGTTAACATTATCAACATAATAAAGGTTTGCAACATATTCATTTTTTTCAACATCTTTAATAGTCAAGGAAATTTGATTATCTTTTCCTTGAAAATTTAGATAACCACCAAGTTTAAATTCCAAATTTCCTTGTTTTGAACCAGTATCATAGCCCATATTAAAGCCAAGGTCCAAATTTAAAAATTCATCTTCAACTGCTTGTGAAGAAACTTCGCCATTAGCAAATTCTGCATACTTATTGTGAAGTCCATTCAAAAATCTGTCGATTGACTGTTTTGCAGAAGTTTTGAAAACAGCAGTAAGTTTTGGAGTATTATCTTCAAGTTTAAGTTCACTGCTTGTTGAATATGCAGTTTCTTCTCCTTCTTCATACCAACCAATAAATTCATACCATTTGTTTGGTGTTGCTTTCATTGATTTTGTTCCATCTTCATTTTCAACAACTTCAACAGAGCCTAAGCCATCAACAACATATGGGTCTTTCTTAATTAGAAAAACACAGCAAAGCACAACAATAAGTGCCACAGCAAGAAAGGCACTGACAGAGATGATAACAATGTTTTTTGTTTTTTTATTCATTTTTTCCTCCTTTTTAACCAACATAATTGTTATTGATAAGAATTAACATTATTGGTTCAAGTGCAGATAAGTCAACATTGCCAGTGATAAAACTTAAATTTTTAATGCTCATAAGTAGGTCATAAACATTTATAACAATAAATTGGTGAGTTGTATCAATTCCATTATATATATTTTCATCATTAATGACAACTAATTTTTCATTATTTTTTTCATCAAATTCATAATCGTCAAGTCCATTTCTTGTAAAACTGAATAAATTGAAGGTTTCTCTAGAGCCACTATAATCAATAATATTAGTCATATAGTTAGTTAAATTTTGTCTTACTTCAGCATAATTATCTTTGTTTTCATAAGGCTCTAAAAGTTCGTTTAATTTGATGTTGAAAACTGTTTTAATAATTCCATCAATTCCGCCAAGAGCATCTAAAGCGGCTTTAATATCTTTCTCGTTATTAAATTGTGCCACCAAATAAACAGAAGACCCATTTGATTGATTGTTGCAAACAATGTCGCCTGTAAAAGTTATCTTTGTGCTTTCATTTCTGTTAACACCTGCTGATTGTCTATAATAATGACTGCTTGTTGTTGGAGTTCCACCAACAATTCCAATATTATAATCTTTAACTGTTATCAAGCAACCTTCAACAGTTAAACCATCACCGAACATATTTGTTACTTGATAATTTTCAACTGCTGGAGTGCTTCCGCCTTGTTCAATTTCATCAATTGCAAATTTGATATCAAGTCCATTATAACCATCTTGAATGTTAAGATTTTTAATATATGGAACACAATATGTTGTAGTGTTAGTATATTCTTCTGGATTAAGATAAATCATAAATTTATATGTAAGTTGAACCCAAAAATCTGTTCCATTTTCACTTACCAATTTTTCAAATTCTTTTTGGTCTGTGTAGCCAATAAGTTCCATAAGTTTTTTGTTGGAAACAAGTCCAAGATTGCCAATCATATTTAAATCTTCAATAATAACATCATAAGGGTCAGCACTTGTTGAACTGTTGGCAAATGTTAAAAATTTATCTCCATCTTCCGAATATTTATGTTTTAAATATGTATCTTGCTTGCTTAAATCAAGAGTGAAGCCATTGCCATAAAATGCCACATCGCCTTGGTGTATGTATGTTTCATGACCGCCTTCAAAAGCAATGTCATCAACCAAATTAATCACTTTTGCATTATTTTCCATTGCATTTGCAAACTCAGTTTTGTTGGAAACATTAACTCCATCATTTATTGTGAGTTTTAAAACATTGCTTTCAATTTCAACAGAACACCCAGTGTTTGAAACAAATTTAAGTTCATATTTTCCAATTTTAAAGAATGCAATGTTTTCGCCATCATAAGTTGCAACAGAACTATCTCCTAAGGCTTTCCATTCGTCATTTTCTTTAACAAATTGCAAATTTGCATCGCCTTCAATTTTAAGAATATAATTTTGAGAATTTACATCGTTTTCATTTTTTGTTATAACATTTGCTGAAAAGGTAATTGGATTATTTAAATTTTCGCTTGAAACAGCATAATTGAAATTTGCTTCTTTTTCAAAATGAGATTGACTAAACTTAATTTGTGTAGGAAGTATTCTTGCATCAATAGTAAATTCTGTTTCCACACCACAAAGAGATGCTTTAATTGTTGCTTTTCCTGTTCTTAAAATTTCAAGAAGTCCATTTTCGTCAACCCTAACAATTTCCTTGCCTTCATCTTCTCCTAAATCAATATTTGCGTCAACAACTGTAAAGGTAGGTAACACTTTAACAAATTCAAACTGGTCATTTACAATTGTAACCGCTTCAAAATTTACAATGTCAAGAATTGTGTTGTCGCCTTGAACAGAAGAATCAAAAACAACATTGCCTTCTTCAAGATATGCACTTTCATAACTTAATGTGGCATAAGTTTTTTCCTTAACAGTAATTTCAAATGGTTGAGATTCAACATTGCCCATATATGCCACAACTTTAATTTTTTGCCCATCTTTTGCATTTTCATTTATTGCCACTTTATTATTTATAATTTTCGCATAGTCTTGACCTTCCACAATTTTAAAATTAAGGTCTCTTGTGGCATTTTCTGGAGAGCAAGAAGTTTCAAGAGCAAAGTATTCTCCTTGTGCGTAGTCAGTTTTTGTGGTTGTGATTTCAATGCTTTCTGCTTCAATATGTGAAACTTTAATTGTCATGGTGTTGCTGGTAACTTCGCCCAGTGTTGCATTTAACACAATACTATTTTCTGGAACAGCATCAGAGTTAACAGTAAGCACAAGTCCATCAATTGAAGCAAATTCACTTCCAGATAGAATATTCACTGTAACATCGGAAGAAGAAAAATGTCCATCACCTTCCACTTTCAATTTAACAATTTCGCCTGGATACACACCCACTTTTGAAGTGTCGTTAAATGAAAGTTCAAGATAAGTTGTTTTTTCATTTTTATTGCACCCCACAAGTAAAATACCCGTCAAAGCAAAAATTGCACAGACAAATAAAATTCTCATTGTGTTTTTTAAAGTTCTAGTCATTTTCATCTCTCCTTACATATATAAAAACTTTGCTTCATCATAGTTTATGTTTTTATCTTCTGTCCACATCTTAATTGTAACCAAGCCGAAACCATTAAATATAAGATTGTTTTCTTCAAGTATAGCACTTCCGCTGATTATTTCAAAGGAAATATTGGAAGTTTTCAAATTTTCAACATATTCAAGCAAATTAACTGTATCTGTTGTAACAGTGTTTGCCCTGCTTTTGAAGTATGGAGAAGCATTTTCAACAACAGTGACTTCACATTTTTCTACAAGCCCATCTGAAGTTTTAATGGTAATTATTGCATTTCCAACATTGTTAAAAGTTAAAACTCCCTTTCCGCCAACTCCTTCCACGCTCACAATATTATTATCACTTGATGACCAAGTTAATTTTTGCGCTTCGCTAGAAGGTATGGTTGTGGCATTCAAAACCGATTTAAGCCCTTTGTAACCAGTCAAATTTTTGTGATCTACTTCAATTGAAGAAGAACCCTTTTGAATGACATTAACAACAATTGTTTCGCTGACATTATCAATTGAGTTTGCAGTTATATTTACTGACACACTTCCATTTTGTGGAACTGCAATTGCTTTCACAACACATCCCATTCCTGAATTTGAAGATACAGAATTGACAGTGCAATAGTTTGAGTTACTTGATTTAAAAGTTAAATAAGGATTTGAAGCAAGAAGTGGATTTACAATTGTTTCAAAAACTTTTGACTGTCCAACTTCCAAGGTGATTTCGCCATCAACTTCTTCACCATTTGCGTCAACAAAAACAATGCTTTCCACTTTAATATATTCAATGTTACCATAAATTCTGCCAGTTATTGCAATAATAACCACAAGAAGAAGTGGCAGAATTACCAAAATTGAAATAATAGCTTTTTTCATATCAATTCTCCACCTTTTCATAAAGTCTGTTTATTTTAAAATGATACAAAAGGACCATTAAAATGGTATAACAACTGACAACTGAGATGAGTATTGACCAAGGCCAAATTGTGTGCTTTGTTGGAGCAAACACAACAACAATCAAAAACATAACAAAAGCAAAGGCAAGTGCAAGAAGCATGGAATATCTTGTGCTTTTTGAAATTTTTTCAATTTCATTTGAATCATACCAATCAAGAACAGGTTTTTTGAGGTCAATAAAAATGCTTGTAATTATATGACCAAGAGAAATTATTGCAACTGCAATTGTGCAAAGAAGATTATGCACAAATGAAATATCTGTAAAAATTGCTGTGAATATCATGGTAACAATCAATGAAGAATATGTGAATATAAGATTAAAAACAATTTTGGCATTCATTTGCTTGCGTGGTGAAGTTGGAGCCATTTTTGTTATGTAAAAATTTCCACCTTCTCTTGAAACTGCTGTTGCACTTATCATGTTAGATAACATTGCAAGAATTGCAACAACCAAAACATGACTTGCAACAATCATTGCTTGTCCTGTTTGATTAACAGTAATTGAGAAAAGCATTTTGTCATATAAAAGCACAATAAATGGCATTAAAAGTGTGAAGATGAAATATTGAAAAATGTTTCCCGGCTCTCTGAAAAGTGTTTTTGCTTCTTTAACAATAATACTTCTAAAAGCACCCATGGTTTGATTAAATTTTGGTTTTAAAGTTGTTTTATATGCCATTTCCTTGTTTTTCATTGACAATTTAAAATATGTTTTTCTGACAATTAAAAGTGTGAAAAGAAGGAATATGCCAATAACACATAGAAGGATTAAATCTTTCCACCACCAGCCAGTAACCATAAGCATACCTTCTGCCATACCTTTAAAAACAACAGTGTATGTGGCAATTTGTGAGATTAAATTGTTGACATTTCTAAGTATGGTATATTGATTTGATGAAAAATCGATTGTGTCTGTGAAAGAAATAATAAGAAACATATAAAGTCCCAAAATAACAGCCACGCATAAAACAAGGCAAATGCTTGCAATTGTTGTGTTCTTTTTCAACTTGTTTACAATATAAATAAGTGGTATAGAGAAAAATCCCGCAAGCACAAGAGATAACAAAGGTAGTAAAATAAGGAACAAAATAGACATAAAATAATAGCCAACAGAACTTGAAGTTATTATTCCAAACATAATGAAAATTGGAGCAGTGTAAAGAGTGTTTGCAATAAGTTCAAAGGCATAGATAACCAAAAGTTTGGAAAGAAAAATTTGGTTGTGACTGCATGGCAAACTCATTAATAAATCATTATCCTTGCTGTTATATAAATTTTTAATAATAGACCCTAAGGCAATGGCAAACGACAAAATTTGGGTAAATAAAAGAAGAATTGCCAAAAGATTGCTATCAGCATAAAGTCCAATTCTAATAAACCAAGAAAAAGCATAAGTAAGTGCAAGGGAGATAAGTGCAATTAAAACAATATAAGAAAGTATAGGCAAAATAACTTTCCACTTTTTACCTTTCTTAAATATATCAATTCGCTCATCAATTTGAAGCCTAAAAAGTTTCCAAACAGTATTCAAAACACATCCCCTACTTTAAATTTAAAACTCTATGTATAATTGCAAATGCCTTTTTGTCTGCATTTTTATCATCAACTTTAATCTCAGAATGGTCTTTTACTCTCATAAATTTTTTGTTGATATAACTTACATCTTTGTTTGTTGAAGTAATAAAAATTTCTTCCAAAGACTTACCTTTCTTTTTAAGTTCATGCAAGTCGATAACATCAACCAAAACACCTTTGTTTAAAATTCCCACTCTGTCGCATAAACTTTCAACAACTTCCAAAATATGTGAACTGAAAAAGACAATATTTCCTTTTTGTGCATGCTGACGCATGATATTTTTAAGTTCCAAAGCACTTTGTGGGTCAAGCCCCAAAAGCGGTTCATCCAAAACCCAAAGTTTTGGACTGTGAACAAGTCCAGCAATAACATTTATTTTTTGTTTCATTCCATGGCTGTAACTTTTAATTTGCCTATCATACGCCTGTTTTAAGCCGAAAGCATCCAAAAGTGGATTTATAATTTTTTCTCTTTCTTCTTTTGGTGTATTATATAAATTTGCAATATGGTTAACATATTCTCTGCCTGTCAACCTTTCAAAAACAGCATGATTATCACTTATGTATGCGATTTTAAGTTTAGCATCATGAGGATTTTCTTTCATATCAATGCCATCTACCAAAATTTTACCCTCATCAAAAGGAAGAATTCCGCAAATACATTTAATTGTTGTTGTTTTACCAGCACCATTAGAGCCAAGAAAACCAAAAATTTCTCCATCATTAACTTCAAAGGAAATTCCTTTTACTGTTGGAATTTCTGCATTTCCATATCTTTTTATTAAGCCTTTAATCTCTAACATTCGTGATAATCTCCTATCATTCTCATTTATGTTATAGCGGGGGGGGGATTTTGTCAAGTGAAATTTCAAAATTTAAAATTTTCCCCTTTTTAATCATAATAAAAGCAATAATGAAATTGTATTTCATAATTATTATGATTAATTATAAATTTTATATAACTTATTTAAATATATTAGTCTTCGTAAGAATAAGCGCCCAAAACTTTTTGTTTAACTTCCTGTGTTCCGCTTGAAAGCCTGTCTGCGCTAACCTTTATTTTTTTCATTTCAAGAAGTTTAAATTTAAGTCCAAGGTCAATAACTGCTTTGTCTTTTCCGCCAACATATTTAACACCCTTGCCTGTTCCTGTTAAATTGATATATTTAACACCCTTTCTATATCTTGCACACATTGGAATTTGCACTGCACTAAGACGTTTAACATAGCCATTATCTGTAACAACAACAAGTGAGTCATAAACATTTTGTCCAGCGAAAACAACCAAGTCTTTATCTTCAAGGTTGACACCTTTAACTCCGCCAGAAACTCTGCCTTGAACAGGAACATCGCTCTTTTCAAAATTGACAACAAAACCATGTTTTGTGCACATCAAAATGCTTTTGCCTTTCTCTTCAATCTCAGCAGAAATAATCTTGTCGTCATCAGCAACTTTCATAATTTGATAGTACAATTTTGTTATAACAGCATCATTGCCATTCATGCGTTTAACAATACCTTGCTCTGTCATAAGCAAAATTTCTTGATTTACCTGTGGCAAAATGGCAACAGGGCTCTCCATAATATCAACATTTTTATCAATATTTTTAAGAGTTGTTCCTTTGTCCTTCCATTTACATTCTGGAATTTGTGCCACATTAACCTTAACAACATTTCCTTTTTCAGTTACAATCAAAACATTGTCGGTCGACTTAACTTTAAGTTTAGTTGTAATAATATCAAATAAAGTTGAGCCATCGCCCACAGTTTTTGTTGTTTTAACATAGTTTGTCATATTAACTCTTTTGATTGTTTTTCCAGCAGACAGAAGAAGTAAATAGTCTTTTGTGTCTTCCACTTCTTCCATTTTCTTCAAAACAATTTCTCCGCCTTCCTTACCTTCATGACTGCGTCTTGGATTGTTAAACTTGCGTTTAATTTCCAAAATTTCACTTTTAACAACTTCAAGTTGAAGTTTTTTAGATGCTAAAATTGCTTCATAATCCTTAATTTTTTGCTTCAAATCTTTAAGTTCTGCTTGAAGTTTTGTAACTTCCAAATTAACAAGCCTTGCAAGACGCATATCAAG
>CALWFX010000002.1 GCA_944377765.1 uncultured Clostridia bacterium | reverse complement strand
TTATGTTTAGTAGTATTTAAAAGTATACTTTTTAAGTGGTAAACCACTTTGGAGGTACCACCCGGATTTGAACCGGGGAATAAAGGTGTTGCAGACCTTTGCCTTACCACTTGGCGATGGTACCATGATTTTATTTATCAAATATGATTTTTTAAATAAAAATGACGAAGTGTTTATTTAATTGTAAACAACTCCGCCAAAATATAATTTTTTAAGAGTTTCCTCTTTATCATATTCGATAACCAACTCCTAAATATTAGGGACCAAGGTTTTTAGGTTGCTTTCGCTTCTTGGAGCGGAAGACGAGATTCGAACTCGCGACATTTGCCTTGGCAAGGCAACGCTCTACCACTGAGCCACTTCCGCAGAGCCTATTGTTTTATATGATTAAAACAACATTTTTGTTAACTGCTCTATTAATATATCAAATTTTTTATAAAAAATCAAGTATTTTAACAACTTTTTTCAAAATAGTTGATATTTTTTTATTATTCAAAAATACTGATATTGTGGATATAAAATTTGATAGCAATAAAAACATACCCATTGGGTATGCTTACTTTCTTAACTTAATATTACTTTGATTTCTTTGCGTTATCTAACAATTTTGCAAAGTGTGCTTTTTTGCTAGCAGCAGAATTTGCATGAATAACATTTTCTCTTGCTGCACTATCAAGTTTAGAAGTGAGTGTTTTATAGATTTCTGTTGCACTTTCAACATCAGTTGCAAGAGCATCTTTAAATTTTTTGATGTATGTTTTAATTTCTGATTTAACAGAATTATTTACAACTCTTCTTTCTTTTTCAATTAAAACTCTTTTCTTTGCTGATTTAATGTTTGCCATGTCTTTCTCCTTAAAAAATTTCAATATAGATTATAGCATATAAAAAATAAAAAATCAACTTATTTTTTATAATTTTTCTGTCAATATTTTATTTATGATAGATTTAGTGGATGAATGTGGCAAAGATTTGGCAAGTTGTGGCTATGAAACAGTGGATATTGGCAAATATGATATCACTTGTTCAAAATTGTTTATTGATTCTGATGGCAAGGCGAAGAAGTATGGTTTTGATAAGGGGCATTATTACATTTTAAATGCACCACTTTTTTTAGGGCTTCCAGATGAGCATTATAAAATTCTTAAAAATGAGATAAAAAGCAGACTGAAAATTTTATTTAAAGAAAACAAGGTTAAGTTGAGTGAAAGGTTGTTGTTTGTTGGAATTGGAAATCCAAGTATCATTTGCGACAGTTTTGGCACAGAAGTTATAAACAAAATTGACATCATGCCTTTTTCTGAGGATAACAGACTTTTTAAAATTGCACCTAACACCTTTTCAAACACTGGCATCAATGCATATGAAATTATAAGACTGCTTGTTGAAGCGTTTGATATCTCGGCAGTTGTTTTGTTTGATGCTCTTGCCACTTCCAATATTCAAAGATTGGGCACTTCTGTTCAGTTTAATGACGCAGGATTAACTCCGGGTAGCGCATTAAACAAATTTGGCATGGCGATCAACAAAGAAACATTAAGTGTTCCTTGCATATCAATTGGAGTTCCATTTATGATTTCGGCAGGGGATATATCAAAAAATTATTCCAAAGAATTAATACTATCTGAAAAGGATGTTGGCGAAAAAGTTGATTACCTTTCTTCGCTTGTTGCTGATTGCGTTAATGAATTGTTGAAATAGTATAATTGGTTAAAAATTTTTACTTATTTTTTAGAAATAAAATTAATTTTCTTTCATATATATTCACTATGAAAAGAGTGTTGTTGATTGATAGTGGTTCGGGTGGTGTTAATATTTTGAAGGAGTGTGTTAAAGTTTGTCCTTATTGTAATTACCTTTTATTTTGCGACACAATTAACATTCCTTATGGTGTTAAAAGCAAAAAGGAACTTTTGAAGATTACTATAAACAACTTAAAAAAAATTTATTTGTTTTTTAAGTATGATATTGTTGTTCTTGCTTGCAACACATTGACTGCAACTATACTAGACCAAGTGCGACAAATGTTTCCAAATATAACTTTTATTGGCACAGTGCCTGCAATTAAGCCTGCTCTTATTGAAAATGAAACAAAAGATATTTTAGTGCTTGCAACAAAGGCTACAATAGAAAATAATAAATTGATAAAAAAATATGCGGATAGTGGCATTAAATATTTGGTTTTAAATGATTTAGCACCAATGATAGATAGAAATTTAGATAATATTGAAGTTTTGGAAGATTATGTTGTAAATAACATTAAAGGAGATTTTAAAGCAATAGTCCTTGGATGCACGCATTATTTGGCTATTAAAAATTTATTAAAAAAGAATTTTGTTGACGTAAAAATTTATGATAGTGCAAATGGTGTTGCCAGAAGACTTTTAAGTTTTATTGATAGCAAGGATAAAATTGAAAGTCAAGTGCAAATATATTGTGAGCAAACTGAACTACTTGGTAAATTTTGGTGGTATTATATGTTAAATTAAAAAAGGATTTCTAATATGAAATCCTAATTTTTTTCTCGACTGGCTTCTATTTCTTTTGATATAAAAATTTGATTATTATTGTTAATAAATTTAAAGCCATTTTTAGCATAAAATTCTTTTGCCCCATACCAAAATTCTCCATTTGGATAAAACCAACCAAAAATCTTTGAGCAATTTAAAGAATTAGCAAATTCTTCTGTTTTTTTCATCAAAAGTGTCCCTAAGCCTTTTTTGAAAAAATCTTTATCGGTTATTTCAATTTCATTTATAAAGCAAATGTTTTGAGGTTGTTTTACGATGCTAAATTTTTTTAATTGTTCTTCATTTGGATGAATGCAACTTATGCTTCCATCAAGTATATTTTTACATTTTATTAAAGTTTTTGTATTTAACATTTTTAATTCACAGGTTTCGATGCTAAAAACACATTTTCCAACGATTTCATTTTTATGATTTGAAGCACAGAACATAAATTTATTTCTCGTTTCAAGAAAACTTATATTAACCAATCTGTTGTTTTTTAAGATATATTTTTCCATAAAGTATTTATATCACAAATTTTATTTGTTGTCAATGTGTTAATCTTCAAAAAGGTTAGCGTTTAAAAACACTGGGTCGCAGGTTATATTGATACCTAATTTTTTAAGAGTATTTTCTTCACTGCTTGGTAAAATATATGTGCTGTGTGCTTCACAACCTTTTAAGTTAACAAGTTGTTCAATGGTCTTTTTTGCTTTTTCATTTTTGGCAGAGCAGATTGAAAGTGCCACCAAAATATCATCAATTGTTAAAAGGGTGTTATGAGATTTTAAAATTTTTGTTCTATATTCAACTATTGGCAACAAAATATCGTCTGTTATAACATCAAAGTCATCTCCAAGTCCAGCAAGTTCTCTTAAAGCATTAAGAACAACTGCACCACTTGCAGTTATAATTTTTTTAGATTTACCTGTAACAATTTGTCCATTTGGAAGTTCCAAGGCAACAGTTGGATAGTTTGATTGCTTTGCAACATTTCTTGAAACATCAATAACTTTTAAAAAGTCATCTGTAACATCAACTTCACTTACAAGAGATTTGTTTCTTTCCAAGTTGTCAAAGGTTATTTGCCCTTTTTTGTAATCACATTCAGCCCTATAATATCTTCTCAAAATTTCCTTTTTTGCAGAGAGCACTGCAAGTTTATCGTCAATTATTGCATCTTTAATCATGTTGACACCCATGTCGGTTGGAGATTTATAGATATCTTTTCCAGTGATTTTATGTAAAATATTCTGTAAGATTGGAAAAACAGCAATATCGCGATTATAGTTAATGGCAAGTTTTCCATAGGCATTAAAATGGAAAGGGTCAATTTGATTAACATCATTAAGGTCGGCGGTTGCTGCTTCATAGGCAATGTTAACTGGGTGTTTAAGTGGTAAATTCCAAACAGGGAAAGTTTCAAATTTAGCATAGCCAGCCTTTTTACCGCGTTTATATTCGTGATATAGTTGAGATAAGCAAGTTGCAAGTTTTCCGCTGGATGGACCTGGTGCAGTCACAACAACAAGTGGGCGAGATGTTTCTATGTAAGGATTTGCACCATATCCTGCGTCAGATACAATTGTTTCCACATTATTTGGATAGCCTTTTGTGTAATTGTGAAAATACACTTTTTCGCCACGCTGTTCAAGTTTTTGTGCAAATTTTTGTGCACTTGACTGACCTTTATATAGGGTTATAACAAAAGAAGACACTGTAAGGTCAAGAGCACGAAGGTTGTCAACAAGGCGTAAAACTTCATCTGCATAATTAAGTCCAAGGTCGGCTCTTATTTTGTTTTTTTCAATGTCGTTTGCACTTATACAGAAAATAATTTCTGTTATTTTCTTCATTTTTTGAAGTAATTTAATTTTAATGTTTGGGTCAAAGCCCGGTAAAACTCTTGCTGCGTGCAAGTCATCAAAAATTTTTCCACCAAATTCAAGATAAAGTTTGTTGTTGAATTTTTTAATTCTTTTGCTGATATTTTCGCTTTGAAGTTTTAAATAAAGTTCATTGTCAAAACATACTTTTTTATTTTCGTTTTTTGATGTTTCTTTCTTGGTTTTCATATCAAAATCTCCTTAACAGACTTATTATAACTCATTAAAAATTTTTTTCATAATAATTTCAACACTTTATTTTTAAAATTAAATTTATTTGATTTGTATTTTTATTCTTTTAATGAACAAATTAATTAAATGGATATAAAATCATCACTACTACTTATCATTCCAGCGGTTATAATTCTTCTTTTAGTGTTTCCAATTTTTTTGGAAGTAAGAGTTTCTTATAATCCACTTATCAACAGGGGAGTTATTGGTATTTTCCTTTTTAAAAAGAAATTAATATATTATTTTCTTGAAATTCATGGAAAATATATTGTGCTTATAAATGACACTGAAACAAAAACAGAAGAGATTGATTTTAAAAGTCAAAAGTTTGAAGTTATTGAAGAATTTTTAAAACAAGTAAAAGATAAAATAAGGGTAAAACATTTTTTTGTTTACTACAATATAGGAACAGGGGATGCCTTTTCGTCAAGTTTGCTATGTGCAACAATTAACCAACTTATAAATTTCTTTTTTGTTAATTTGAAAAGCAAAAAGCCAACTGCTTCACTTTGTGTTTATGACACTGTTTCATACAATCGTGAAATTTTTGAAATGGCAGTTAATATGTTAATTTCAATTTCTTTTTTTGATTTGGTATATTCTTTTATTTATTCATGCATAATAGTTAAGAGCAAAAATTAAACAATATATTGTGTGTTATGCAATATACTACACTAAAAGTTGTGTAATATGCAAAAGGGGTAATTATGAAAAAATATGATGATAAAAGTGGTATCAGTGAACTTATAACAAATGCTTTCGACAAAATTAAAACAATTGTTGACAGTAGCACCATCATTGGAGAAAAGATTGAAACAAGTGATGGCACAGTTATTTTGCCAATTTCAAAAGTAACAATTGGCTATGTTGTTGGTGGTGGAGAGTATGCGGACTTATCTGCAAGGCGTGTTGCAAATCATTATCCAATGTCTGGTGGCAGTGGTGGTGGAATGAGTGTAACTCCAGTTGGATTTTTAATTGAAAAAGACGGCGAATTTACTTTTGTTAATGTGGAAAATAAGAGTTTGTATCAAACAGTTTTAAATATGTTTAACGCTTTTTTGACAGAAATGGAAAGAAAAGATAAATGTATGAAAGGGGAAGATAATGAGTAAAAAAATTTTAACTTCAGTTGTTGTTTTTCTTCTGCTTGCAGGCATTCTTTTGTCTGCCTTTTCTTCTCTTATTTTGCCTTTCACTGTTAAAGCGGAAAATGGACTTTACACATCTGCGGTTGGTGGTTGCGTTTTGGAAACAACAACAAAAAGAGTTTTGTTTGAAAAGAATAAAGACAAAAAACTTGCAATGGCAAGCACAACAAAAATCATGACAGCAATAACAGCCATTGAAAATTGTGATGACCTAGATGAAAAATTTGAAATTTCGCTCAAGGCCGTGGGCATTGAAGGGACAAGCCTATATTTAAGAAAAGGCGATGTTTACAGCACAAGAGATTTGCTTTATGCCTTGATGTTAATTTCAGGAAATGATGCCTCGGTTGCCATTGCTGAGCATGTGGCAGGTTCAACAAGTGAATTTGTTACGCTTATGAATGAACTTGCAAAGAAAATTGGAACAAAAAACACTCACTTTGCAAACACTCATGGGCTTGATGCTGATGGACATTACACCACTGCTTACGACCTTGCACTCATCACTTCTTATGCGCTTGAAAATGACACATTTAGGGAAATTGTTTCCACTAAAAACACAAAAATAACTAATGGCGAAGGGGAAAACAGATATTTAAAAAATAAGAATAAACTTCTTAACACCATGGAAGGTTGCATTGGTGTTAAAACTGGTTTTACTGATGATGCTGGAAGGTGCTTGGTTTCTGCGATTGAAAAAAAAGGCATGCGTCTTGTTTGTGTTGTTTTAAATTGTGGGCCAATGTTTGAAGAAAGTAAACTTCTTCTTGAAACTTGTTGCAATTTATATTCACTTGTTGATGTCACAAGCCTTTATAATTATTCTAAGGATGTTAAGGTGGAAGATGGAAGGAAGAAAACTGCACTTATTGGAACAAAGGAAAAGTTTTTGTATCCACTTTCAAATTATGAAAAGGAAAAACTTTTAAAATTTGAATATAATCTTCCAACTTACCTTCAAGCACCTTTGAAGAAAGGAGAAGAAGTTGGGGAAATTAAAGTATTTTTAAATAATGACTTGCTATTTTCAGAGAAAATATATACAATAGAAGATATAAAGCCAAAAACCATTTTGCAACGCCTTAAAGAGTTTGCTGGAAAATGGTAAGGATTATTTAAAAGGAAAACAAATGAGATTAAACAAGTTTTTAAGCACTTGCGGAATTGCGTCAAGAAGAAAGAGTGAAGAATTAATCAAAAATGGAGAGATTGAAGTTAATGGCAAGGTTGTAACAAATCTTGCAACTGATATTGACGAAAAGAAGGATGTGGTTATGTATAAGGGGGAAGTTTTAAAACTGCCTTCTTCTTTTGTTTATCTTAAAATGAATAAGCCAAAAGGTTATGCTTGCACTGCAAGTGATGAAAAAGGAAGAAAGACTATTTTTGATTTAATTGAAGACAAAAGTGTTCGTCTTTTCAATATTGGCAGGCTTGACTATGACACAGAAGGGTTAATTTTATTAACTAATGACGGAGATTTTGCCAATGCTGTAATTCATCCAAGTTTCGAAATTGAAAAAGAATATATTGTTACTGTTGAAGGTAAAATGGTTGAAAGTGAATTTGCTGTTTTAAGAAAAGGTGTTGTTGTGGATGGTGTGCGTATGCCAGAGGCAAGAGTGAAACCTATTTCTTTTGACGGCAAGTTTACAAAGGTTTCAGTTGTTATCACAGAAGGACAAAATCACCAAGTAAGGCATATGTTTGATGCGATTGGTAAAAGCATTAAGCTTTTAAAGCGAGTAAGAATTGGAAGTGTGCATTTAGGAAATCTTTACAGGGGCAAAACAAAGCCAATGACGGAAGAAGAAATTGCAAGTTTTAAAAAGTAAGATTTAATTATTTATAATAAAAAATATCAACTAATTTGTGAAGTGAAAGGAGAAAAATGAAAGTTGAAATTATTGGTGCGGGCGCATCAGGGCTTATGCTTGGCGGACTTTTAACCGAAAAGGGCTTTGATGTTACTGTTTTTGATAAAAATGAAAAAGCAGGAAAAAAACTTTATATCACTGGCAAAGGAAGATGCAACATAACAAACCTTTGTAATGTTGACGAATTTTTAAGTAATGTTGTTCGTGGAGATAAGTTTATTAAATCTGCAATATATTCTTTCACACCACAAGATTGTGTAGATTTTTTTGAAAGTAGGGGGCTTAAAACAAAACTTGAAAGGGGAAACAGAATTTTTCCAGCAAGTGACAAATCAAGCGATGTTATTAAAACTCTTTTGGTGCATTGCAAGGATGTTGATTTTAAATATAATTCAAACATTGAAAAGATTGAGAAACGTGATAATAATTTTTATGTTTATTCAAATGGGAAAAAATTTGTATTTGATAAGGTTGTGATAGCAACAGGTGGAGCAAGTTACACTGCAACAGGAAGTGATGGAAGCGGATATAAGTTCGCCAAAGTTTTTGGACATACTGTGGAAGAAATTAGACCTGCACTTTGTCCTATTAGATTGAAAGAAGATTTGCTAAATTTGCAAGGAGTTTCTCTTAAAAATGTAAGTTTAAATGCTGTTGTAGATGGAAAGAAAAAATCACTGTTTGGAGAGATGCTTTTCACTGACATTGGAATTTCTGGACCTATTGTTTTGTCGCTTTCAAGTTTAATAAACAGGGCAAAAGATGTTACTCTTAGTTTAGATTTAAAGCCGGCATTAAGTGAAAGTCAGTTGGATGCAAGGCTTTTAAGAGATTTTGATGCCAACAAAAACAAAGATTTTGCAAACATATTAAAGGGGCTTATGCCAAATGCGCTTGTAAGTTTTTTTGCTGAAAAGTGCCATATATCTCTTAACAAAAAAGTTCATGATATAACCAAAGAAGATAGGAAAAAAGTTGTTGAAACTCTTAAAAGATTGCCTTTAAATTATAATGGGCTTTATCCATTAAACACTGGAATTATCACAAGCGGTGGGGTGAGTTTAAAAGAAATTAATCCTAAGTCTTTTGAAAGTAAGTTAGTTAGTGGGCTATATTTTGTTGGGGAAGTTTTGGATGTTGATGCACTAACCGGTGGGTTTAACCTTCAAATTGCTTTTGCTTCGGCATATTCTTGTGCAAAAAATATGAATTAATAAAATTCAGTTGACATAACTTTACTTTTGAATATATATTATTATAAGTGATATGGGTTAACCTAAATTTAGTGTAGGAGAAAAATATGTTTCTTTGGATTGTTAGAATATTGCTTTGGATACCACTTTCAATTATTCATCCAACTTTTATTTATGGAAGAAAAAATAGGCCAAAAGGAAAGGCAATAATATGTTCAAACCATCGTTCCAATTGGGATATTGTGCTTTATCTTTTGCACACAAAAGAATGCGTTAAGATTTTGGCAAAAAAGGAACTTAAAAATAATAAACTTTTTGGTTTTATTTTAAAACATCTTGGTGCAATTTTTATTGACAGAGAAGGTAATGACATCAATGCTATCAAGGAGTGCATGAAAGCACTTAAAGAAGGCAAAAAACTTTTTGTTTTTCCAGAAGGAACAAGGCTTAAAGATGAAAGCAAGGTGCTTGGAGAAATCAAAAGCGGAATGTCTATGATTGCCATTAAAACAAAAACTCCAATAATTCCAATTTGGCATGAAAGAAAGCCAAAAGCATTCAGAAGGTCAAATATTTATATTGGCTCGCCATTTGAACTTGACGAGTTTTATGGAAAAAAACTTGATGAAGAAACTTTAAATAGTGCCAACCAAGTTGTAAGAGAAAAAATGCTAGAAGTGCGTAATTTAAAGAAAGAAGTTAAAAACATCAAAAAAAATGCTGTGTCATAACAGCATTTTTTATCTTTCTTTTATAATTTCAACAATTTCTGCTTCACCTTCAAACAAGATTTCTTTCACATCTTCATCCTTAACATTTTCTTGTTTCCAATATTCGTGAGCAGTTTTTTCATAATCTTCAAAACTCCCACCATTTCTTGTCAGCATGATGTTGCCACACTTATGAATTTTTCCATTTAATTTAACTGCAATTGCCTGCATATGTTTATCAACATTATTTTTATCAAAGTTTTCAATTGCAGTTTCTCTTTTTAAAGAAAGATACATTGAATGGAGTCTTGAAGGATAATCGGGATAAAATTCCTTTCTAACTTTTTCTGTGGCAAGTTCTCTTACTAATAAGTCGTAATCATCACATAAATTGGAAAATTTTAAAAAATTTTTCTTAATAGTTTTTTTATGCTTATTATACACTAATTCTGCTAAGCGTAAGTTTTCAATTTGAAATTTTGTTTGAAAAACTTTGCGATATTGACCTGTTATTGTGTTTTTGTCAAATATAACTTTATCACCAACTTTGAAAGGTTTGGCATTTCTTACAATTTGATATAAGATTAAATCCTTAACTTTTTCCATATTTAATATAATAACATAAAAACAAAATTTTGGGCAACTAAATTTAATATTTATAAAATTCTTTGACTTTTTGCTTTATATTTGTTATTATTTACTTATAAAATTTACTAGGAGATAATATGAGCGAAGATTTTAACTTGGAAACTATTGATAAAACTTTTACATCTTATAAAAAAGGTCAAATTTTTGATGGAGTTGTTGTTCTAAAAAGAAATGATGGAGTGATTTTTAATATTGGTGGCAAAAACGATGCTTTCATTCCAGCAGACGATTTTGATGATTTTTCTTTGGTAAAGATTGGGGACAGATTTTCAGTTGTTATAACAAAACAAAAGAATGATGAAGGGCTTATTGAAGCCTCAATGCGCCTTGCAAGAGATATTAAAATTGCAAATCAAAATGCTCAATCACTTCGTCTTGGAAGTAAATTCACTTTTGTTGTTACATCAGTAAATAATGGTGGCTTACATTCTAAAATGGGCGATTATTCTGTTTTTGTGCCAGCAAGCGAAGCATCACTTAAATTTGTTAAAGATTTAAAATCATTTGTTAACAAGCAACTTGAAGTTGTTGTAACAGAAATTGACCATGAAAATAAAACCATTATTGCAAGTGCAAAACTTTTGCAAGAACAAATTAAAGTGGCACTTGAAAATAATTTTTGGAATAGCATTTTTATAAACAAAATAGTTAAAGGAAAAGTAAAAAAGATTATGCCATATGGTGCTTTCATTGAAGTGGATGGCATTGATTGTTTTGTGCATATTTCAAATTTGTCATATGATAAAGTTAAAGATGTTCACGATGTTTTAAAAGAAGGCGAAGAAAGACAATTTAAGGTTGTAGAATTAGATAGGGAAAACAAGAAGGTTGAACTTTCCTATAAAGCACTTTTGGAAGACCCAAAAATTTCAAGAGTGAAAGAACTTGAAGTTGGCAAGGTTTATAAAGGCAAAGTGGTTAAGCTTTTGCGTTTTGGTGCGATTGTTAAGGTTGAAAATGGTGCAACAGGACTTCTTCATATTCAAAATTGCACAGAAAATAGACAGAAAAATATATATGAACTTGTTAAAGTTGACGATGAAGTTAATGTTGTTGTGCTTTCAAAGGATGAAGACGAAGGCAAAGTTTCCTTTAAACTTGAAAAAATGATGTAAAATTGTAATTTATAAATTTTAAAGATTTTGTGTCTTTAAAATTTTTTATGTGTAAATTAAATTTATTTGACTTGTGTATTGAAAAGTATTTATTTATGTGGTATAATAAAAAGGTGGAGGAAAACATGGTAGTTTTTAGAAAAATAAAAAGTGGTCATAAAGAAGTTTACAAACAACATGATCCTAGTCAAGTTATTACATGGTTAGCAGAAGAAAATGATGAGTATGAAAGAAAAAATGGTAAAAAGATTAGGGAAAAAGAAAGAAAATTTAAAGAAATGAAAAATAATCCTGAAATTCAGGAAAGAAGACAGAATTACATAGACACAGTTGTTGCAGAAAGAAAGCAAAAGTCTGAAGAAGCAAGAGTTAGAAGAGAACAAGAACAAAAACTTGTTGAAGAAAGAAGGGTTTTAAGAAAAGAAAAAATCCTTCAAAAGAGTGAAGATTTGGAGAGAAGATATCAAGCATATCTTGAAGATTTCAAAAAAGATGCACATTTGTTTGGTGAAAAATACGCAGAAATTCCTGAAGATAAAGATTTATTTAAAAAAGTTTTAAGTGAATGTCCTGAAACTTTAATTTGGATTAACAATCCAAAAATTATTTTTGATTATAATTTTGTTAAAAACAATGCCGTTACTTTCTTTAAAAATTTTGATTTAATTAAAGAAAACTTTGGAACGATAAAGGTTGTTAAATTCTTTAACTATATTTATAGAAAAGATGAACTTTTTTATGAAGATATCTTAGAAAAGTTAACAAGTTTAGATAATAAAAATATTATGCCATATTATCTTTGGGGCAGTGTATGCGAAAGCAATGGTTACATAAAGTTAGAATTATTTGATGAATTATTGTCTGAAAGTGATATAGATTTACTTTTTAGAAATGACGAATTTGTAACTTATAACCATGATAGGCTTTTATCTCATTATCCTGTAATATTTAAAAGTTTATCAAGAGAGACAATTGAAGGGAATATGAGATTTGTGGACTTTTTTAATGAAAGATATTATTCTTCTTCAGAAACACAAAAAACCAAATTACAAAAATTATGGGAAGATAAAGTGCCAACTTTGGTTTTGGGTGGACAAGATGAAATTCAAAAATCTGAACTAAGTGAACAAGAAAGAATTGAAAGAGATATAGAAGATTATAGAAAATACCAATCAAAAATTAACAGAGTTAAAAGTGCAAGATATAAAGAATCTAGAACTAAATAAAGATAAAATAAAAGTAGAAAAACTACTTTTATTTTTTTAACTATATTTATTTTGATTTAAAAATTATTTATTTTAAAATTTCCCATTCTTTGTTTTATGAATTATTGTAATATTCTAACAATATGCAAAATAGTTAAAAAATTTTAAGTAAATTACAGCAGTAGAAAATAGTTAAAAATTTTTAAGTAATATTTTTTTGCAATTTATTTGATATTTTTTTTGACATAGTGTATAATACTTTCGGTTAAAGGAGATTATATGAAAAAAATTGCAGTCGTGGTTGACACTAACAGCGGTATCACACAGGAAGAAGCCAAAGAACTTGGAGTTTTTGTTGTTCCAATGCCATTTATTATTGGTGATGATGTTTTGTATGAAGGAGTTGATTTATCTCAAGAAGAGTTTTATAGACTTCAAAAGGAAGGTGCAAAAATAACAACTTCTCAGCCTAATATAAATTCAATTGTTGAACTTTGGGAAGAACTTCTTAAAAGTTATGACCAAATTATTCATTTGCCAATGTCAAGTGCATTAAGTCAGTCTTATGAAACAGCAGAAAGTTTTGCTAAAAATTATCCAGACAAAGTTTTTGTTGTTGATAACAAAAGAATTTCCATTACTCTTAAGTCTTCTGTTGTGGATGCTTTAAAATTAATTAAGGATGGAATGGATGGAAAGGAGATTAAAAAATATTTGGAAGATAATGGATTAAATTCTTCAATTTATCTTGTTGTTGACACTTTGAAATATCTTAAGCGTGGGGGAAGGGTAACACCTGCTGCGGCAGCAATTGGAACAGTTTTAAATATTAAACCAATTCTTTCAATTCAAGGCGGAAAGTTAGATAAGTTTGCTATGGTAACAAATCTTAGAGCGGCTAAAAAAAAGATGATTGCAGCAATTAAAAACGACATGGAAACAAGATTTAAAAAGTTTGTGGATAATGGAGAGTTTGCTCTTGCAATTGCACATACCACAAATGAAGAAAATGCTGAAATCTTTAAACAGGAACTTAAGGAAGAATTTCCAAATGTGCCATTCACTTATGTTGACCCTCTTGCACTTAGCATTGCAACTCATACGGGACCAAAAGTTTTGGCAGTTGGTGGATATAGATTTTGTAAATAACAGGAATTGCCTGTTATTTTTATTTCATTATCTCTTGACAAAATTTACTGTATAAACTAGAATAGAAATATGGATTTTATACAAGAGTTTAACATAAAGTTTGGAAATAAATATCCAAATTTACATTTAAAAAATGTTTCGGTGTCAACAAAAGAAAATCTTTGCACCATAACTTTTTTATATCCTTCACAAGATGAAAATTTAACTGATGAAGAAAAAGATGAAATAATTTCTTTTATTCAAGATAAACTTCAACTTGAACAATTTAAGCTTAAAGTTAAATTTATGAAGGTGTATCTTGAAGAAAAACTTTTAAGAAAAGCAGTTTTTCAAATTTTTGAAGATAAATTTAAACTTTTGAAAACTTATATTGAAGATAAAGATGTAAGTTTTAAAATTAATAACATTGATATTGAAATTGTCATCAATGTAAGTCCAAGAATTGCAGAGTTTTTTAATAGCAACAAGGTTATTGCCTATATGGCAAAAGAACTTAAAAATAATTTTTTAGTTGATTTTGTTATCACTTTAAATGTGTGTGAAAATAAAATTGATGAAGTGGAAATTGAAAATGTTGAAATTAAAACTTCGGCAAGAAAAACACAAAGATACGATGTTATTGTTATAAAAGATGTTATTGGTTCCAACATTCCACCAAAACCAGAATATCTTTCCTATATTGTTACTCCAAAACCTTCGGTTATTGTTGCAGGATATATCAGCAATTTGGCAAGAAAAGATTTTGTTATTAAAAAAGGAGCAAGGGTAGGTCAGCAAAAAGCTTATTTTACTTTCACGCTTTGTGATGGAAAAGGAAAAATTGATTGCATATATTTTTGTCCGCATAAACATGAAAAAGATATGGAAGCGTTGGAAGAAAATATGTATCTTCTTTTGCATGGTGATGTGAGAGTTGGGCTTTCAAATAAGTTAGTTTTATATATAGATAAACTTGCTTTGGCATCAGAAACTGAACAGCAAAGTGCTAGTGAAGAAGAAAAACCAATCGTTTATAAAAACATTGAAATTGAAAAACTTGGGGCATTAGAGCAGGACAATATGTTTGGTAGCATGGAAAAGTTTAATGGTAAAATTTTAAACAACGCTATTGTTGTTTTCGACATTGAAACAACAGGGCTAAATTCTGATATTGACCAAATTATTGAACTTGGGGCGGTTAAGATTGAAAGAGGAAATATCATTGAAAGATTTTCAACTTTTGTTAAGCCAACAATTGAAATTCCTTATGAAGTTTCTGAACTTACTCATATTACAAATGAAATGGTAGAAGATGCTCCACCAATTGAAGTTGTAATAAAAAAATTTTATGAGTTTACTCGTAACACAGTGCTTTGTGGTCATAATGTTATTGGTTTTGATATTAAGTTTATTAAACGCTTTGGAAATTTGCAAGGATTAGATTTTGACAATGATTTAATTGATACAATGAATGAGGCAAGGGTTTCAAGATTAAAAATTTCACGATTTAATTTAGGAACTGTTACAAAGGCTTTGGGCATTGAACTTAAAGGAGCACATAGGGCTTGGAATGACGCATTTGCAACTGCACAGGTGCTTCTTAAACTTAATGAAATTTAAACTACCGTAGTGTATAGTTATTGTTTATATTGAAAATATATATTTAAATATATCATATTAATTAAAATAAAAATTTTATAAATTGTTAAAAAATTATTGCTTTTTTTAAAATTTTGGGTTATAATATCTTTAACTTGTGGCAGGAGAGTGGGCAAATTTTTGCTCACTCTTTGCATTATATAAGCAAGTGAGTAAAAAAAATAATAAAAGGATGGGTAAAAAATTGGCAAAAGTTAAACAAATTTGCGAAGAAAAACTTAGACCTGTTATTGAAGAAATGGGGTATGACCTTGTTGATGTGGAATATGTTAAAGAATTTGATGGCATGAACTTGATTTTTACAATCGACAAAGAAGAAGGTGTGACCATTGATGATTGCGAAAAGGTGAATAAAGTTATTGACCCAATTATTGACGAACTTAATCCAACTGATGACAAACCTTTCACTTTGGTTGTTTCAAGTCCGGGACTTGACAGACCTCTTAAAACCGACAGAGATTTGAAAAGAAACTTGGATAGCGAAGTAACATTGACACTTTTTTCAAAGTTAGATGGGCAAAAAATTTTTGAAGGTGTTTTGAAATCTTTTGATGAAAAAACTGTTACTCTTCAAATTAAAGATGAAGAAAAAGTTTTTGAACGAGATAAGATTGCAAATATAAAATTAATTATTAAATTTTAAGGAGAAAAACTAAAATGGTAAACAAAGACTTTTTTAAAGCATTAGACGATTTAGAACAAGAAAGAAAAATTAATAAGGAAACTTTTATTGAAACCTTGGAAACAGCGCTTACTTCTGCTTACAAAAAAATGTATGGAGAAGCAAAGTCTGCAATGGTAAAACTTTATCCAGAAAGAAACACAATTAAAATTTATTCCTATAAAACTGTGGCTCAAGAAGTTACTGACCCAGACAAAGAAATATCTTTGGAAGAAGCAAGAACAATTAAAAAATCATATAAAGTTGGCGATATTGTTGCAGTTGAAGAAACAACAAAAGATTTTGGAAGAATTGCCGCTCAAACTGCAAAACAAGTTGTTATGCAAAAACTTCGTGAAATGGAAAGACAAAATGCTGCTGACGAACTTTCTGAAAAGGAAGATGAACTTTTAACAACAATTGTTAAAAGAATTGATGGCGATAATGTTTATGTTCAAATTGCAGGAACTCACACAGAAGGTGTCCTTATGAAAAATGACCAAATTCCTGGCGATAAGTTTAATGTTGGCGACAGAGTTAAGGTTTATGTTAAAAAAATTAAGGATTCATATCATGGACCACAAATTCAAGTTTCAAGAAGCAACATTGGTTTTGTTAGAAAACTTTTTGAACTTGAAATTCCTGAAATTGCAAGCGGAGAAGTAAAGATTAAAAACATTGCTCGTGATGCTGGCAACAGAACCAAAGTTTCTGTTTATTCTGACAGACCAAATGTTGACCCTGTTGGTGCTTGTGTTGGAAACAGGGGAACAAGAATTAACACAATTGTAAATGAACTTAATGGCGAAAAGATTGACCTTGTGGAATATTCAGACGACCCACTTGAATATATTGCAAGAGCGTTAAGTCCAGCAAAAGTTTTGTCAGTTGAAACAAATGATAGTCTTAACATGAGTCAAGTTATTGTTCCAGACGACAAACTTTCACTTGCCATTGGTAAGGGCGGACAAAATGTTAGACTTGCAGCAAAACTTACTGGTTGGAAAATTGATGTTAAACCAGAAAGTTATGTTAAACCACAAAAAGAAGAAAAAGAAACTGAATATGAACTTACCGAACTTGGTGATGATGATTCTTTTGATACTATGAGCGACCTTGAAGAATTAGAAGAAATTAATGGAGATGAAGAAGAATAATGCAAAAAGAAAGATTGAGAATGTGTATTGTTTGTCGTGAACACAGTGATAAAAAAGAACTTCTTAGAATTGTTAAAAACAAGGAAGGCGAAATCTTTGTTGACAAAACTGGCAAGGCAAATGGGCGTGGTGCATATATCTGCAAAGATAAAGAATGCCTTGAAAAACTTAAAAAAACA
This sequence comes from uncultured Clostridia bacterium, assembly GCA_944377765.1. Taxonomy (GTDB): domain Bacteria; phylum Bacillota; class Clostridia; order Christensenellales; family UBA1242; genus Caccovivens. Next base: position 12,940 of record CALWFX010000002.1, on the reverse strand, counting down.
AAAGGAATTAATCGTGCTTTTAAGTGTGAAGTTAAAAATGATGTTTATGATAAAATAGGAGAAGAAATTGAAGGAAATTAAAGGTATTATTAATATCTGTCATAAGGCAGGGTATCTTATAATTGGTGGCGAAAATATTCTTAATCACACTCAAAAACTTTATCTTGTTTTGCTTAGCAAAGATGCAGGTAAATCGCTTCAAAGAGAAATGAACTTTGTTGCATCTGAAAGAAAAATTCCAATTTTTCAAACAGAAAATTTAGATAAATTAACATCAATACCAAATTGTAAAGCGGTGGCAATTAAAAATAAAGCATTAAGCGATGAAATTATTGAACTTTTAAAAGGAGAGTAACTTGGCAAATCAACAATTAAACGGACTTAAAACAATTAATAACATTCAAAGAGATGGCTCTTTGCAAAATTTATTATTGTCTATTAAAGATTCTAAATTGCAAATTGAAGCATTTTCAAAAAAATTGCAAGAAAAGAAAACAGAAGTGCAACGCAGAGTGAAAGAAGAAGAAAGACTTCAAATTGAAAAGCAGAAAGCGGAAGAACAAGCAAAACTTCAAGAAGAGAAGATTGTTGAAGAAAAGAAAGTTGAAGTTGAAAATAAAAAAGTGGAGAATACTTCACAAAATTTATCATTCCAAAAAGACAATAGTAAAAATTTTGACAAGGGAAATCGCGATAATTTTGTAAGAGGACAAAATGGCAATAATTTCCGTAAGTTTGATAATCAAAATCGCAACTTCAATAATGGTGGACAGAATAGGTTTCAAAACCAAAATGGAAACAAAAACAACTTTAATAAACCACCTTTTAACAAGAACGCACAAGGAAGACCTGCGGGTGATAAGCAAAAATCCTTTGTTTCAACAAAGGCAAATAACTATAAAAGTTTTGCACCAACTGAAAGCAGTGCTGTTTTAGCTCAACCAGAAAGAAATTTCGGTAATAAGAATAAGAGAAGAGTTAATGTTGATGAAAATAAAAAAATGAGTGCAAAACAAAAGCAATCATTTGAAAAGCATGGCGGAAACAACAATAATATCTATGTGCTTGATGATGAGGGCTTTGAAGAAACAACAATGGGTTCAAGAAAACTCATAAAGAAGAAAAAGGAAGTTAAAACAATCATTGCTCCAAAAATTACTCATGCAGTTTTAACTTCAAGAGAGATAACAATTAAAGATTTAAGTGAAAAAATTGGCAAGCCAGTAACTGAAATTGTTAAAAAACTTATGATGCTTGGAATTATGGCAACAATAAATAGCACAATCGATTTTGACACCTGTGAACTTATCTGTTCCGATTTTGGTATTACTTTGGAACTTAAACTTGATAAGTCATACGAAGAAAAACTTATTGATTCTGCACAAGATGATGACGAAAAAGACCTTGTTAAGCGTCCTCCAGTTGTAACTGTTATGGGACACGTTGACCATGGTAAAACTTCTCTTCTTGATGCTTTCAGAAAAACAAATGTTGTTTCTGGTGAAGCGGGCGGAATTACTCAAAAAATTGGTGCTTATCAAATAACATTCAATAACGAAAAAATTACCTTTATTGACACACCGGGTCATGCTGCCTTCACAGCAATGCGTGCAAGAGGTGCAGAAGTTACAGATATTGCAATTTTGGTTGTTGCAGCAGATGATGGAATTATGCCACAAACGGTGGAAGCAATAAATCACATAAAGGCTGCAAAAGTTCCAATGATAGTTGCAATTAACAAAATGGATAAACCAGAAGCAAATCCTGACAGAGTTAAACAACAATTAACTGAGCATGGAATTTTGCCAGAAGAATGGGGCGGAGATGCAATTTGCATTCCTATTTCTGCAAAAACTGGCATGGGGCTTGATGAACTTAAAAAGATGATTCTTCTTGTTGCTGAAATGGAAGAACTTAAAGCAAATCCAAACAGAAAAGCAACAGGCGTTATTATTGAAGCCGAACTTGACAAATCACGCGGTCCAGTTGCCACAGTGCTTGTTCAAAATGGAACTCTTAAAATTGGCGATTCAATTATAAGTGGAATTACCTATGGCAAAGTTAAGGCAATGTTTGATGAAAATGGTAAACCAGTTAAAAAGGCACCACCATCAACACCAGTTGCAGTTATGGGCTTTAATGATGTTCCTTCTGCTGGCGACCAAGTGTTTGCGGTTGAAGACTCTTTGTCTAAACAAGTTATTAATGAAAGAATAAACAAAATTAAAGAAGAAAGAGCAAGACAAACTTCGGGCGTTAGTGCAGATGACTTTATGAGTCGTATTCATGAAGGCAATTTGAAAAATCTTAATATCATAATTAAAGCAGACACCCAAGGCTCTGTTGAAGCACTTAAAGGTTCACTTGAAGCAATTAGAAATGAAGAAGTCAAGGTTGTAACAATTCATAGTGGTGCTGGAGCAATAACTGAAAGTGATTTAATTTTGGCACAAACAACAGGAGCAACAGTGATTGCATTTAACATTAAAACTCCATCTAAGATACAACAACTTGCAGACTCTCTTAAAGTTCAAATAATTGAAAGCAAGATTATATATGATGTTGTTGACCAAATTACCAAAATGAGCAAAGGTATGATGGCTGTTAAATATGAAGAAAAGTATATTGGAACAGCAGAAATTCGTGCAGTTTTCAAACTTTCTTCTGCTGGAAAAGTTGCTGGAAGTTATGTAACAGATGGTAAAATTCAAAGAAATGCCATTGCAAAAATCAAGAGAAATGGACAAATTGTTTGTGAAACAAGTGTGGAATCTTTGAAAATTGTTAAAGATGAAAAATCAGAAGTTGCACGCGGGTTTGAATGTGGCGTGAAGTTTAAAGATAATTTTGACATACAAGAAGGCGATGTTGTAGAATATTATGTGAAAGAGGAGGCGAAAAGAGATTAATAAATTTTTAATCTCTTTTTATTTTGGGAGGTAAAAATGAGTAATAGACATGAAAGAGCAAACAGTGAAATTCAAAAATGTTTGATAGAAATAATTCAACATAAAATGAATGACCCAAGGCTTGACAGAGTGATAACAGTGAGTGATGTTAATGTTAGTCCTGATTTTAAGTTTTGCAGAGTTAAAATAAGCGTGCTAGATTTAAAAGATATCAATTTAGTTACAAATGTTTTGCAAAATTCTGAAGGATATATTAAAAGAGAACTTGCTTCAATGATTGATTTGCCATTTATTCCAAAACTTAAATTTGAAGTTGATAAAGGAACAATGAGCACACTGCGTGTGGAAGAAATTTTAAGAAATTTAGATATTCCTGCGGAGAGCGATGATGAATAGTAAGGAAGTTAAAGATATAATATGCTCAGCAAAAAAAGTTGCAATTTTTGGACATATGAACCCAGATTTAGATTGTTTTGGTGCAATGTTTGGGGCTAAGTTTTTATGTAAGAAATTAAACTGTGAAGCACATTTATTTTCTGATGTAAGAGATGATTCTTTTCTTCTTAAAATTTTTGATAAAAGTGTAATTGAAAAAAATTTTGTTCAAGATGATTTTGATTTGGTTATTCTTGTCGATTTAAATGATTTTTCAAGGATAGCGCCTATTTTTAGAGATAAAGTAAAAAACTGTCCTAATATTTTGGTAATTGACCATCATGGGCAAAGTGTGATTGAAAAAGGATGCAAGTTTTATATTCACAGCGAAATCAGTGCAGCAAGCCTTATTTTTGTAGATTTAATTTTTGAGTTCGGATTTGTTCCAACCAAACAAGTTGCAACATATCTTTTTGCTGGCATAGTTGGAGATACAGGTAGATTTTTGCACACAAACACTGACACGCACACACTTCTTCGTGCAGTGGATTTGATGAATTTGGGAGTTGACATACAAAAAGTGTATGATGTTGTTTATCGCTCAAAAACTTTATCACAAATTGCTGTGCAAAGATTTTTGCTTGATAATATGAATATCGTAAATGGCAACCTTTGCTATATTGTTATATCAAATTCAGATTTGCAAAAATTGAAGGCTTCAGTTGAAGATATTAAACTTTTTATGGATGATTTAAACCAAATAGGCGAATTTAAAGCGGTTATGGTGGCTTACGAACTTGATGAAAAGGAATATAAAGTAAGTTGTCGTTCTAAATATGGCTTCTCTGTGGCTGAAATTGCAGTAAAGCATGGCGGTGGTGGTCATAAGATGGCTGCAGGCTTTGATTTACAAGGAACGAAGCAGGAAGTTATGAAGAAATTAAAAGAAATTTGCGAGGAAAATAAATGACAGAAAGCGGAATTATTCTTGTAAATAAACCAAAGGGATTGTCTTCAAATAAAGTTGTTAATCTGGTTAAAAGCAAGTTACACGCCAAAAAATGTGGTCATCTTGGAACACTTGATTTGGAAGGTGAAGGGCTTTTGCCTGTAACAGTTAATAATGGAACAAAACTGTTTGACTATTTTTTGAATAAGGATAAGACCTATGAAACCAACTTTATTTTTGGTTTTGAAACAGACACTCTTGATACTTCTGGAACTATATTGAAAGAAAAACTTGTCAATTTCACATATTCTGACCTTGAACAAGAAGTTAAAAATATGGTCGGCAAATATATGCAAATGCCACCACAATATTCTGCTAAAAAGGTAAATGGAAAGGTAGGGTATAAGGAAGCAAGAAAGGGAGAATATATTGAACTTAGACCAAAGGAAATTGAAATTTATTCTTTTAAAATTTTGGGAAAGGTTTCAGAGAACTGTTATCGTTTTGAAATCTCGTGTTCAAGTGGAACTTACATAAGAAGTGTTTGTCGAGACCTTGCATACCACCTTGGCACATATGGTAGTATGCAATGCATACTACGCACAAGGTGTGGTGGTTTTCATCTTAAAGATGCATATACTTTGGAACAGATTGAAGAAGGTGATTTTAAAATAATTCCTTGTCAAAATGTTTTTGATTATAAAGAATTACACCTTAATAACAATGAGTTTTTTAAAATTTCTAATGGGCAAGAGATAGATAAAAAATTGCCTTTTGGAGAATATAAAGTTTTTCATGAAAATATTTTTTTGGGAATTGGTAAAGTGCAAAATGAAAAATTAAAACTTAGTTTAAGATTGTTTTAATTTGTTTGCAAAAAATTAATTTTGTGATATTATTTTAATATGTTTAAATTTTTAACATAATGGAGAAAGTATGAGTAAAGTTTTGTTTGGTCCATCAGGGAACAGTGAATCATTTTTCAGTGATGGACATTCTTCAACAATTGAAGCACCAGCATGGGTAAAATCAAAAGGACTGGAACTTTTTGAATATAGTTTTGGTCAAGGATACAGAATGTCAAGTGATACTGCTGTTAAAATTGGTAATGAATTTAAAAAGGAAGGAATTGAACTTTCTGTTCACGCACCTTATTTTATAAATTTTGCAAACCCTGACGACGAGATGTATGCAAAAACGATAGGTTACATAACAACAGGCATTAAGTTTCTTAAAAATTTACAAGCAAAAAGGCTTATTTTTCATCCTGCATCATGTGGCAAGTTAACTAGAGATGAAGCAGTTGGTCTTATGATGAAAAGATTTAAAGAAATTTTGCCTACTTTTGAAAAAGAACTTGGAGAAGAGTTATATCTTTGCCCAGAAACCATGGGAAAAACAATGCAGATTGGAACATATAAGGAAATTATTGACCTTTGTGCGTTGTCTAACAGGTTGTTGCCAGCTTTTGATTTTGGACATATAAATTCTTTAACCCAAGGTTCACTTAAATCTGCAGATGACTATAAAAGGATTTTTGATTATGCCTTTGAAAAGTTGGGAGAAGAAAGAACAAAAATTGCTCATGTTCATTTTTCAAAAATTCAATATGGCGCAAAGGGCGAAATTAAGCATTTGACTTTTGCAGATGATGTTTATGGTCCAAATTTTGAAGATTTGGCAAAAGTGCTTGCTGATTATAATCTTGATTGTCATATTGTTTGTGAATCAGCGGGCACACAGGCAGAAGATAGTGTTATTATGAAAGATATTTACTTAAAAACACTTGCCAAATGATAATATATATGTTATAATTTACTAGTTAAAATTTAATTTATAGGAGATATTTATGGTTACAGCAGGAGATTTTAGAAAAGGCACAACTTTTGAAATGGATGGAAATGTTTACAATGTTATTGACTTCTTACATGTAAAACCTGGAAAAGGTTCTCCATTTGTTCGTGCAAAAATTAAAAATGTTATGACTGGGCAAGTTAGAGAAGATACTTTTAACCCTTCAGACAAATTTCAAGAAGCAGTTATTGAGAAAAAGGAAATGTTATACCTTTATAACGATGGCGATTTATATTATTTTATGGATAATGAAACCTATGAACAAATGCCATTAAATAAGGATGTTGTTGCTGATGCTCTTAACTTTGTTACAGAAAATATGCCAACAACGATGTATATGTATAAGGGTTCTCCATTTGCAGTTTATCCACCAACTTTTGTTGAACTTGAAGTTGTTGACACTGAACCGGGCATTCAAGGCGACACATCAAAAGCATCAAAAAAACCAGCAACATTGTCAACAGGTTACACAATCAATGTTCCACTTTTTGTGAATATTGGAGATGTTATCAGAGTTGACACTCGTGATGGGTCATATATGGAAAAAGTTAAATAACAGGCTTGCCTGTTATTTTTAATTTATAATGTTATAGTATAAAAAAGAATGATGCTATGAACATCATTCTTTTATATTAAATTTTATTTTGTTTCTTTATCGTCAGTGTCATCAGCATTGTTGTTATCTGCTTCCATAACTTTATCTAAATCAATTTCTTCGTTATTTTCTTCTTCGTCAGAAATTATTGGAGTTTCAACCTTTTCTTCACTTGTTTCTTCACTTGTTTCTTCGGTTGTTTCAACTTCTTCTTCAGCGGTGTTTTCAATTTCTTCGCTTTCTTGTTCTTCGCTATTTACAGTTTCAACTTCTTCATTTTCGCTTGCTTCATTAGTTTCTTCAACAACAACATCATTTTCTTTTTGAGCATCAAGTTTTGAAACTTCGTTTTCAAGGTCATTTACTTCGTTTTCAAGGTTTTTCACATATTCAGCATTCTTTTTTGCTATTTGTTTTTTGATATATACAACCAAGTAGAAAACTCCAACAACAATAAGGAAAAATCCTAATGTAATTAAGAATGAAGAATAGAAACTTGTTCCAATGTCAAAATTTGCACATTCGCTTAATATCATATAGAGCCAGCAGAAAATTGCAATGAATGGAAAAACAATCGCTGTAAAAACTTTAAGAAGTGTTGATGCTGTTTTCATTCTTCTAATAAGAACAATGGCTCCAGCAATTGTTACAATAGTGAAAATTATTCCAAGTATAAATGCTGCATAGGCTTCTGTTGACAAATTATTAAAATCAATCATATTTACCTCCAATTTATGTTTTAATTTTACCACACTTTTTTAATTATGTCAATATTCATTTTCAATATTTGTGATATTTTTAATTTTTATTTGCAAAAATAATGGATATTTTATTATAATAACCATATGGAAGAAAAAAAATCTAAAGAGAATGTAAATAAAAAAGATTTTAGGAAATCAAAAATTGCGATGATAATAACCATTATTGCTGTTGCAGTGCTTGCAATCATTGCAGGGGTGGTTGTTTTTTATTTGGCTTCTCCGGAAATTAAAAAAATACCTACCAATTTAAAAGTGGAAAATGTGGAAGGGCAATATTATTTAACTGCGGACTATCAAACAGAATACGATTACCTTTTTGTTATTGAACAGAAGATTGAAGGAGAATATCTTGAAATTGATGTTGTTGAAAGTGATAAAAACACAATAAATTTAAGTGAAAATGAAAAAATTTTGTTGACTAGTGGAAATGAGTTTAGGTTTATGGTGGCATATATGGGAGAAAATAAATCAACTGGCAGTTTTTCGGAGTTCTATTTTTGGACTGTTACTATGCCACTAGATAAGCCAATTGTTACATTCGAAAATAATATGCTTAGTTGGGATAAGATAATCAATGCTGAAAGTTACACAGTTAAAATTATATATCCAGAGCCAAACTCACCAATCAAAGATTTTACTGTGCAGGAAAACTATTTTGATATGTCAACATATGCTAATGGTTATTATCAAGCATATGTTACAGCAAACGCAAGTGAAAACTTTTATTCAGCAACTTCAAATTTGATATCTTTTCAAATAGTTTAGTTAGGTGTAAATATTTTAAATTATTTTATTCATACTACCTAAAAAGAGGGTGTATGAATTTTTTTAATGTTGAACATGAAATTAAAAAAATAAAGAATGAACTACATAATTCTTTTGATGTTGTTGACAGGGTGCTCCAAAAAGGCAATATAATTGTTGGTTTTATTTATCTTAAAAGTTTCACCGATAACTTAATTTTTTCAACAGCAATATATGAACCTATTTCTTCTTTTGACAAGCAACTTGATTTTGATAACATAAAAAATCTTGTGCAGGCAAACGACACAAAGGAAATAAAAAAAGAAGAAATTGTAGAAAATATTTTAAAAGGTGCAGTTGTCATTTTAACAAACACTTCACAGAAAATTTTATCTGTTGACATTCAAAAATTTAACGCAAGAGCACCAAGTGAACCGCCAACAACGCCTGTTATTCAAGGACCGAGAGAAGGTTTTACAGAAGACATTAAAACAAACATTGGACTTTTAAGAAAAAGATTTTATAGCCCAGATTTAGTTTTAAAAAATTTGTCTGTTGGGAGAAGAACAAAGACTCAAATTATAATTGCATATCTTGACAATGTTGCAGATAAAAAAACTGTTAAGGAAATTGAAAAAAAGTTGAAAAAAATTGATATAGATGGAGTTGTGGACTCTTATTATCTCATCCCATTTTTGGCAGAAAGACCAAACTCACTTTTTAAACAAATTGGAAACACCGAAAAACCAGACATTGTTTGTGCAAAACTTTTGGAAGGTAGGGTGGCAATCATGGTGGATAACACTCCAATGGTGCTAACTGTGCCATTTGTTCTTCTTGAAGATTTGCAAAACCCAAACGATTATTATACAAATTACATATATTCAACATTACTTCGTTTTGTTAGGTTAATTGGAAGTTTGTTTGCAATTTTGGGGCCGGGTATTTACATCGCTTTACAACTTTTTCACTATAATGTTTTGCCATTAAAATATTTAATCACAATTGCTGATTCCACACAACAAATACCATTTACACCATTTATTGAGATTTTGTTTATATCACTTTTGTTTCAAATTCTATATGAAGTCAGTTTAAGACTTCCAAGTTATTTGGGACTTGCAACATCCATTGTTGGTGCACTTATTCTTGGCGACACAGGGGTAAAGGCGGGCTTAATTTCTCCGCCTGCAGTTATTGTTGTTGCCATTGCAAAAATTGCTCTTTACACCATTCCAGAACAATCAGCGCAAATAACTGTTTTACAATTTATTTTTCTGCTAATAGGGGCTTCGGTTGGACTTTTTGGAATAATTGGTGGGGCAATATATTTTGTTGGCTATCTAAATAGTATTGAAAATTTTAAAACACCATACCTTGCACCATTTTCTCCTTTCATCTTAAAAGACAATAAAGATGGCATAATAAGAGTGCCAATAACAACCATGGAAGAAAGACCATTTTCTTTTAGCACGCCAAACAAAAGGAGAATAGGAAAATGAGAGATGAAAGCATAAATGTTTGGCAAACAAGTATAATGCTGTTTTTGCTTATGTTTGCAAATAAGATTTTAATATTGCCTTCCTTATTTTTCAATGATGCAAATGTTGAAGGAATTTTGTGTTTTATCATTTTGTTTGTTTTGGAAATTGCACTTATCACGCTTTTTATTTTTCTTAAAAGAAAATATCCAACCACTTCATTTGTGCAATTAATTAAAGAAAAATTTGGAAAAATAACAACAATAATCATATATTTTTTAATTCTAACTTATTTTTTATGTAAACTTGTGCTTATTTATAATGTTACATATATGTTTTTTAAAGATTTAATTTACAGTGAAAACAGCAGTGTTTTGTTTTTAATTTGTCTGTTGCCTATTATAAATTATTTGGCATTTTTAAATCTAAGAGCTTTTGGAAGAACTTGCCAACTCTTTTTTCCTGTAATTCTAATTTTTGCATTGTTTTGTGTTGTTGTTTCTTTTATTGGCACAAATTCTGTTCCACTTTTTTATCAATCTTCTTTTAGTGACATCATTTTAACTTCCTTAAAACACATTTCATCCTTCGGCGATGCGGTGTTTTTGTTTGTTTTAATGGACAAGATTGAATTTAAAAAGGGCGATGGCAAAAAAGTTTTTTTCTTTTTTTCACTTGCAAGCATTATGGTTGTGCTTGTTGCAGTTTCTTTTTATTTTGCTTATACCTACACATCTTTCATGCATCCTTATGCCATATTTGAAATTTTAGGCAACATAAAAGATTATGGTGGGCTTGGAAGAATTGATGTTATTGCTGTTATTTTTGTTATGTTTATAACTTACTTTCAAATGGCTATATATTTAAAATGCTTTTCTGTTTGCTTTGAAGTTTTGTTGCCGAAGTTAAAAAGAGCATATTCTCTTGTTGTGTTTGATTTTCTTTTTATCATAATTGTTGAACTTATTCTTCGTAATCTTGAAAAAACCATAACTTATGGGGAAAATATTTTACCTTATTTTTCTATTGTTTCTTTTGTTATTGTTCCACTTTGCACAATCTTTTTTCTTATTATCAAAAGCAATAAGGAGAGAAAATGATGAACAATTTTTCAAAATTTATTAAAAACACTTTAAAATATCCAATGTTCATCGTCTTTTTGTTCATTGTAATTTTTTATGGCGGTGCTTCTCTTGGTAAAGATGCAGAAAGCGACACTTATGCCATTGTTACCGCAATTGGCTTAGATAAAAGTGAAAGTGATGAAATTGAATTGTCGTTATTGACTTTCATTCCAATTGTTGCACAAGATTTCAAGGAAAAATATGAAGTCATTAAGGCTTCAGGGCAAAGTATTTCAGAAGCAATGGATTATGCTGGGCTTTACATTGGCAGAGAAGTTGGACTTTCTCATGTTAAAACAATTGTTTTAAATGAAAGTTATTTTGATGAAGATGCGTCTGTTGAAATGGATTATCTTGTAAGAAATAAAAGTTTGGCACTCTCAACTTCTGTTATTTGCACAGATGCTAAGGCTTCAGATTTTTTGCAAGCAATAAAAACCCTTGACAGTTCAAGTTCAATTAAGGTTGACACACTTATTGAATTTAATAATTCATATATTTTTTCAAAAGAAAGCACCCTAGAGTCTTTTTATAAGGGGTTATATAGTCCAAGTAAAGCAAGTTACATCTCTTTTATTTCTCTTGTTGGAGAAGATGATGAAGGGGTGGGGATAACTGCATCAACTTCAAATGCTGGGCTTGGTGATAGCATGGCAAGTGGAGAAAGTTCAGGTGGCAGTCAGGATGAAAACAAAAAAATTTTGAACAAAGGAGAAACCTTTTTATGTAAAAGAGGCAAAAAAGTGGCGAAGTTATCAAGTGAAGAAATGAGAAACTTAAATTTTTTTGATAGTTCTTTTAAGCATGGCTCAATTGTTATTGAAGATTTTAGTGATGAGTTATTTAAAAACGCAAGATTGACTTTTGAACTCTATGACAGCCAAAGAAACATTCGAGCAGGCTTTGAAAATGGTATACCAATAATTTATTTAGACTTAAAATTGTATGTTAAACTAAGCGAAGTGAAAGAAAAAGACCTGGAAATTAAAGAAAATGTTGATTTTAAAAACATATCAAAAAAGGCGATAAACACGCTTGAATTTAAGGTTAAAGATTTGATTTCAGAAGGGGTTAATATTTTAAGGGAATATAAGGCAGATACCATTGAAATTTATCGTATTTTAAATAACACAGACCACAAAGCAATGAAAAAATTTATGGACAGTTTGGAAGATAAAGAAGATTATTTAAATCATGTTATTTTTAAAGTCAGCCCACAAATTTTTTCAAGTTAAAATATTTTGACAATTTTTTTGGTAAACCGACCTTGTTTTTGTTGTTTTTATTTTTCTTTTGTGATAAAATACTTGTGTTATTGTTATATTAATATTATTAGGCTATATTGCCTTTAAATAACAATCATATTAAAGGAGAAAATATGAACGAAAAAAAACAAGGCGGTTTTAAACTTTCATACCTTATTATTTTTCTGGTAGTTGTGCTTTTGTTTTGTCTTATTTTCATCGATTTTGGAAATAATGGTCAACAAATTACCACAGACCAAGCAATTGAAATGATTGAAAATAATCAAAACCCAAGTGCGTCTCCGGATGACCCGAAGGCTAGTTATGTTTATATTAAAGACGGAGTTGGATACATCTTGGTTGTTGGAAGTAAATATGAAATAAACAATGTCCCAACTTATTCAGATTATTATTTCTATGTTGATAATGCTGGTGTGATTTTTGACAGAGTTATTGACTCTTGTGAAAATAATAGTGTTTCATATAATTATGCTCCAGCAGGCATGAATTTCTGGGATATTTTAATTCCTATCCTTTATATTGCCTTTGCAATTTTTGTGATTTGGATGATATACAGAATGGTTGCAGGTGCAAACAAGGGTGCAATGAGTTTTGGAAAAACTAAGGTTAAGTCATATTCCATGACAAAAGTTAAATTCTCTGATATTGCTGGCATGGAAGAAGAAAAAGCAGAACTTCAAGAAATTGTTGAATTTTTGAAAAATCCTAAAAAGTTTACTGACCTTGGTGCAAGAATACCAAAAGGGGTGCTTCTTGTTGGGCAACCGGGAACAGGTAAAACCCTTCTTGCTCGTGCTGTTGCTGGTGAAAGTAAAGTGCCTTTCATTTCAATAAGCGGTTCTGATTTTGTTGAGATGTTTGTTGGTGTTGGAGCTTCAAGAGT
>CALWFX010000001.1 GCA_944377765.1 uncultured Clostridia bacterium | reverse complement strand
GGTTTGAAGAAAAAGTGAAAAAAATGGAAAGGTTGAAAAATTATGAGAAAAGTTTTCATTTTGACGAATTTATATACGAAAACTTGACTCCGATTATGAAGACGAGCGAACTTAATTTTGATTTTGATAAGTTTTCAGAACGAAAACAACAAAAAGTTATCAAAGAGCAGTATCTTTCAATGTTTCCAAATTTAAAAACGCGCGCTGAAAAACTTGGTTTAAGATATAATTTTGACGTAAAAGAAATTTTGCCTTGTTCGTCGACTTGCAAATGGGGGAGTTTTAGTTCTCAAAAGGTGATGAAACTCAATTTTAAATTGATAATTTTGCCAAACGAAATTATTGACTATGTTATCATACACGAATTATGCCATTCAAAGCATATGAACCATAAACCTCAGTTTTGGAGGGAAGTTGAAAAGTATTGCAAGAACTATAAAGATTTAAGGCAAAAAATAAAAGATTTTTCTTTTGTTTTGAAAACCTCATTTTGATAATGTTAATGGTTTTAAACAAAATATGCGACAATTTATTTTTTGACAATCAATTTTAGAAAATGTCTTCAAAATGCTTGATTTTATCTTTTTTTTATGATATAATCGCAAAGTCATTGAGACAAATATGCACTCGAAGGTCATTTCTAATTCGGTTGCCTGAACGTTTTATGGTTTTTGTGTTTTTTATGAAAACGTCTAGTTTAATTTGAATTTACCATAAAATAAAAGAGTAATCTTGGGTTGTTTTAGAGTGTTTAAACTTTGTTGTATGACAAAAACAAGGAGGTATTTTTTATGTCAGTTATTTCAATGAAACAACTTCTTGAAGCAGGCGTTCACTTCGGTCACCAAACAAGAAAGTGGAACCCAAAAATGAAGTAATACTTTTTCACTGCCAGAAATGATATTCACATTTTGAATCTTGAAGTTACTTCTGAGCAAGTTGATAAAGCTTACTCATTCATTCGCGACGTTGTCGCTTCTGGAAAATCTGTTCTTTTTGTTGGAACAAAAAAACAAGCGCAGGAGGCTGTTAAAGAAGAAGCTGAAAGATGCGGTATGTTCTATGTAAACACTCGTTGGCTTGGCGGAACTTTGACCAACTTCAAAACAATAAGAAACAGAATTGAAAGACTTAACAAACTTAATCAAATGGAAAAGGTTGGAGAATTTGACCTTCTTCCAAAGAAAGAAGTTGCTCTTTTGAAACAAGAAAGAGACAAACTCGAAAAAAATCTTGGCGGAATTAAAGAAATGCGTGAACTTCCTGGCGCTCTATTCGTTGTTGACCCTACAAACGAAAAGATTTGCGTTCATGAAGCAAACATTTTGAATATTCCTGTTGTGTCTCTTGTTGACACAAATTGCGACCCTTCAAATGTTACAGTTGTTATTCCTGGAAATGATGATGCAATTCGCTCTGTTAAACTTATTGCAAGTGCAATTGCTGATGCTGTTATTGAAGCAAGAGAAGGCGTTTCAATGAAGAAAGATAATGATGAAGAAGAAGAAAAGGTTGACCTTGAAAGTCTTCTAACTGAAGCAAAGCCAAGTCTTGAACTTGCTGAAGCAGGCGAAGAAGTTAAGAAGGTTAATAAAAAACCTAAGAAAAAACCTGCAAAGAAAGTAGAAAAAACTGAAAAGGTTGAAGAAAAAGTTGAAGAAACCAAAGCAGAAGAATCTGCTGAATAATTAAAAGGAGATAAAATTATGAGTTTTACTGCACAAGATGTTGCTAAATTAAGACAACAAACAGGCGTTGGTATGATGGAGTGCAAAAAAGCACTTACCGAAGCAAATGGAGATTTTGAAAAGGCGATTGTTATTCTTCGTGAAAGAGGACTTAAAGCGGTTGATAAAAAACAAAGCAGAATTGCAAGTGAAGGTCTTGTTGCTTCATATATTCACATGGGTGGAAAAATTGGCGTTTTGGTTGAAGTTAACTGCGAAACTGACTTTGTTGCTAAAAGTGAAGATTTCCAACTTTTAGTTAAAGATATTGCAATGCACATTGCTGCTGCAAATCCAAAATATGTTAGTGAAGCAGAAGTTGACCCAGCTGAACTTGAAAGCGAAAAGGAAATTTTGAAAGTTCAAGCACTTAACGAAGGTAAACCTGCTAATATCGTTGAAAAAATGATTGAAGGCAGAATTAAAAAATATTATGAAGATGTTTGTCTTCTTAATCAACCATTCGTTAAAGATAGCAGTAAAACAATTAAGGATATTTTAACAGAAGCAACTTTAAAGATTGGTGAAAAAATTTCAATCAGAAGATTTGTTCGTTATGAACTTGGCGAAGGAATGGAAAAGAGAAATGACAATCTTGCTGAAGAAGTTGCAAAACAAATGGCAGGAAAGTAATTTAAAAAAAGATAGTGAGTTAAGTCACTATCTTTTTTAGTTTATATTTTCATATGTGAATATGTTAATTCGATGGTATGGTGGCGGAAGTTGCGAACCTTGTTCGCGTTTTGCAAAAGCAAAACAAATTTTTAGCATGCTAAAAATTTTACTTCCGCCATATTTCTTTGAATATGCAAAATTAAGAAAATAAAGAAAAAAAGATTAAAAATATATATTGTGATTAACCATATTTTTATATAAAAGGTATTAAAATATTAAATATATATTAAAAATACCACAAAAAAAGTTGACTCGGGGGGGGGATTTGCTAAAATGATTTTGAAAATAATGATATTTGCGACTAAGATTTAAAACCGAACCTAAAAATTAATTAAAATAATGAAAAAATACATAATAAAAAAGTGTTTATGGTCATAGGAGAATATTATGAAAAAAATTATTTCAGTTTTATCATTTGTTTTAGTTTTCGTCACAGGAATTGTGAGTGGTGGAATTTTAAGTCAAACTGCTTCTTCAAGTTATAGTGACTCAAGCGATGAAATTGAAGCGTATTATTATGACAATTATGACCAGTATTATCAAATGGTTAATGATTTTGAAAATTTCTTTATGTCAGGAAAATTTGACGAATTGATGTCCTATGGAGAAGGCGAACTTCCACCTGGGTCTTATCAAGACTCTTGGATTGATGGTGAAGAAATTCATGTGTCTAGTGCTGAAGCATTATTTCTTGTTTTTTGCACTGATAAATATTTTAACAATGATGGAGATGGTTCATATAATAAAATAATCTTGGAAGAAGATATAGATTTGTCAGGCTTTCCTTGGCTTCCAATGCCTGTTTGGAAGTGGGAGTTTGATGGTAATGGTTATTCAATTTACAATATGAATATATTGCTTGATGTTTCTCTTTATCAAAAATATGCTTTTGATTATGGTTATGATATATTTGATCCACATATATTATTTGATTCTTATGAAGGTAAATTTAGAAATGGTATTGGCTTATTTGGAAGTGTTGAAGGAGGATATGTTCATAATTTATCTATAAGTGGAACAATTATGATTCCAGGCTCATTTCGTGACGCTATGGATAGCATGGGCTATGATTATAGCATGATAGAAAGTTTTAAAATTGGAATGCTTGCAGGACAAATTACTTCTTCAACTATTGTTGAAGTTAAAAGTGGCGGGACAATTGTTAATGGTGCATTATATTTTGATACATATATGGGTGGACTTGCTGGTTATGTGGAAGGTTCTGATATTCATCAGGTAAGTTTTGAAGGTGTTATTGCTTCACCGCCCGAAAATTGGCTTACTGATGAATATGGAATTGAAATGGGGAGCCGAAATGGTAATGGTTACGCTGTTTGCGGTGGTGTTATTGGCTATTTAGATGGTTCAGTTATTGATATTTATAGCAAAACAAATATATCTCTCTTTGAAGATTCATTTGATTGGGTTGGTGGAGTTATTGGTGAATGTTTTGGTGATATTGCTTTTTCTTACTATGTATATTCTTCAGAGATAGATTTTGGTTTAAAATCTAGTGGTGGCGGTGGAATTGCAGGATTTGCCAATAATGTTATATGTGCTTTTGTTGATTGCGCTTATACATTTACAGATGAAGGAATTCATTTTAGTTATGACTCTTATGATTATCAATTAAATGCATATCCATTTAAAAGTGAAGAAGGTGGTGGTGATATGTATCGTTGTTTAATTCGTGATGGATTGGCAGATACATCTAATGGTTCATATTATTATTCTGATATTTTCTTTGTAAATTCTGGTCAATCTTTTGACAGTAATGGTAATGGTGTGTTAGCAGAAGCAGATATGGAAAAAGCAACTAATAGTTATTTATATAATATTGATGCGAATTATGGTGATTGTTGGGATTTTTACTATTATTTTACAAATTCAACATTAATGGAAAATGGTCGTGAATTTGAAACTATTCAAGATATTATAAATGGAATTTATTTAGGGGATTTTTTAGACTATAATTATGATTGGGAGTATCGCATTGAGCGTTGGACTCCATATTTTGCAGGTTGGATTGATTTTAGCATTGATCCAAACGAAGAAGAACCACCTCAACCAAGCATAGACGACCCACCTGAACCAGTTGAACCAGAAGAATATACAATAACATACAACGGAAATGGCGGAACAACTTCAACAGGGGCATTAACAAGAACTCAAACAGTAGAAGAAAATGAAAGATTTACCACATTGTCTGCCTCAACTTTTACTAGAAGTGGTTATACTCTTTCAAATTGGAGCACAAGTTCAAGTTCTGTAGCTGGCTCATATACAGGAGTTAGCACATCATATATCTTTACATCAAATAGAGATATAACACTTTATGCAATTTGGACAAAGGTAACTGTATCTGAATATACTATAACTTTTGATGAAAATGGCGGAAGTGCAGTAAGTGATATAACCTATACTACCAATGACACAAAAACATTGCCATCAACATCAAAAACAGGCTATACCTTCCAAGGTTGGAAACCGAAAGTGACAAGTGGAAGTTGGAGCAGTGGGCAAGTTTATTCTGCTGGCACAAGTGTTAAGGGTAAAACTGGCTCAGTCACTCTTGTTGCACAGTGGACTCCATACACATATACAGTTGTGTTTAATAAAAACAGTGAAAATGCAACTGGAACAATGAGCAATCAATCATTTACCTATGGTGTTTCACAGGCTTTAAGAAAAAACACATTTGAATGTGCAGGTTGTGAATTTGTTGGTTGGGCAACAAGTGCAAGCGGTTCAAAAGTGTATAGTGATGGACAAGTTGTAAGGAATTTAAGCACAACAAATGGTGGAACAGTGAATTTGTATGCAGTTTGGGAGTCTAACTATAAAGCGAAATATGATTTAGCAGGAGATTATTGGTATATTGAAATTGGAAGTATGCCACAAACAAAACTTACAGACAGCGGAATCATTGAAGAACTTAACAATGATGATATTTTAGATGACTTAGATGGAGTTACAACATCCACGAATGTCTATTATTTTGGTGGAAATATGCTTGCAGCAAAAATTTATCATGGGATAGAGTATTGCAACTTTTTGAATAATTGGTATAAGGTTGAGCCGGTTAGGTGGAGATTAAAAGATAACGCAAGTTATAAGTCAGGATATGCCAATGCAAGCAATAAATTATTATTGCAAGACAAAATAGTTTCAGTGGGTCAGTATTCACTAAGCATGATGGACACAACAGATGGATATATATCAGCAAACGAACAATTTTCATATGCAGACTATTATTTTAACAATTTTAATGCAGAAGAGAGGGGAGGTTTAGTTGAGTTTTCTTCACAAACAGAAAAGTTTTCAAGCACAGGGACAACAACAGAAACATACACAGGCAAGATAGTTTTATCATCAGAAGCCGAGATAAAGGATGTAATGGGCTCAGAAAACTATGCAGTAGAATTTTCAGACCTTGTGAAAGATTATTTAAACGCAAGGCAATCGGTGTATATGTATTATGTTCGCGACCTTGGCACAACTTACAACAATGCAACCTGTTACACTTCGGGTGGCGGAATAAATCAAAGATATCCAACAACATTTCTAGGCATGAGATACACAATGACAATATCATCATTCGTTTGCGAATAGAAAATAAAAAAGAACTTTGTAAATCAAAGTTCTTTTTTTATAATATTTTCTTTGTGTTTTCAAGTGCTTGAAACAAGTCATATTTAAAGTCAGAGATGTTCATGTCAACGCAAACCTTTGCATTTGGTTTTTTGGTGTAGGATGTGTCGATATAGCCAAATTCTGCTGTGTCATCTTTATAATTTTTCATTTCAATGTAGGTGTCTTCTGTTTTAATGTTTTGTGGATTAGTTAAATAATACATTGTGCAAACATCATGAACCGCTGCTCCAAGATGACCAACATGAAAATCTTTATATTTTTTAAACATTTTAGCATAAAGTTTTCCAATTTTGTTTGTCTTTTTAAATCTTTTAATATCATTTTTATCAAGATATGCAAAATGCCCAAGTTCCATCGGCACCATAACCAGTGAGATTTTACTTTTGATGGCAATTTCCACACTTTCAGGGTCAAAACTTATATTAAATTCTCTGTAAGGTTTTCCTAATATTTTTTCCTTTGTTCCACCCATGAAAATTATTTGTTTAATATATTTTTTGCTATCTGAATATTTTTCTAACATTTCAGCAAGTGGTGTCATTGGTCCAATGGCTACAACTGTAATTTTTTTGCCACCTTTTTTAAGAGTGTTATACATTGCGTCACAGGCAGGAATATCAAGTGGCTTTGTTTTTAATTTTTTCGGATTTACTGTAATTCCGCCAAGTCCACCTTTACCTTGTGCTTTGGTGGCGTAAACTGGTGGGCGTTTAAGTGGGTGGTCAGGTCCAACTGTAACAGGTATGTTTTGTTTGAATAACTCCATTAAAAAAAGGGCATTATTTGTGGCATTAGAAATTGGACCATTTCCGCCAGCAATTGCCAAGAGTTTAATATTAAATTTTTCACAAAATATTGCATACATAAGTGTTATGGCATCATCAACACCTGGGTCAGTTACAATAATTACATCAATTTTTTCTTCCATAAAATTTCCTTTAACAATTAAGATTATAACACAAACTGTGCTTTTAAACAAAACGATTAAAACTCATATTTTCTTTTTTTGTGTGTTATGGCATACTACACCATATACTGCATTTTTAATTTGCATACTACACAATATATTGTTTATATAAATTGCATAACTTATAAACTTTAAATTACAAAATAAATCAATTTTCGATAATAGTATATAAGATTGTCTTTTTTTCGTGTGCTAAAATATTTGATGTCAGGAGGAAATTATGCAGATTAAAAGTCGTGTGCACAATAATACATTATATGTTCTTTTATGCGGAGAACTTGATGAACATTCTGCGGGCTACACAAAACTTACACTTGATAAACTTTTTATTAAAACCAATTTTCAAAAGATTGTTATTGACTTATCTGAACTTGATTTTATGGATTCAACTGGTATTGGTGTGCTTATTGGTCGCTATAAAAAAATGAAAGATAGGAATATTCCAATTTTTATTTGCAATCCATCAAAGCATGCTGAAAAAATTTTTAAGATGACTGGGCTATATGAAATTATGCCTAAAATTGTTTAAGGAGTTTTTATGAAATATTCAAATTTTATGGAAGTTAAATTTAAGG